>DASTOD010000250.1:0-3763 GCA_035762645.1 Binatia bacterium
TACCGCCTTCGTCACCATCCATCCGTCTGCCATCTACCGACATCCAAGCAGAGAGGAACAGCAAAAAGAATACCGGCGGTTCGTCTCCGAGATGAAGCTGGTGCAGCGCAAGCTGGTAAGTCTTCTGAAGGCCGCCTGATCAGGCTCCTAAAAACTGTCGCTGTTTCGGGTCTCGGGTTTCGAGTCTCGGCTCCTTTCCTTTCCCAATCCGCAAACCCCCTCTCTTCTCTCCCCCGGAGACCGGGGGAGATGTAAGAGGGGGAGCGCGTTTGCGATGCTTCGCGCCATTGGATATTAGATCAATCCTGAGATGGCCCCGAGTTTCATTGAAGACGAACTAGAACAACTAAAGCACGCCTCGCTTTATCGCCATCTTCGTTTGATCGAAGGAGAGCAGGGTCCCGTGGTCATGCTTGACGGGCATGAGGTATTGAACAACTGCTCGAATAACTATCTCGGTTTGGCCAACCATCCCGCGCTGCGCGAAGCCGCAAAGAAGGCCATCGATCGTTACGGTTGCGGTTCCGGTGCTTCCCGGCTTATTTCAGGGAACATGACCCTGCACGAAGAGCTGGAAGGGAAGATCGCGGAGTTAAAGTCCACAGAAGCGGCGCTGGTGTTCAATTCCGGTTTTCAGGCCAACACGGGAATCCTGGCGACGCTGGTCGGCGAAAGGGATGTTATTTTTAGCGACGCCCTCAATCATGCGAGCATCATCGACGGGTGCCGACTTTCGCGGGCAAAGATCGTTGTCTACGGTCATTGCGACCTTGACCGGCTCGAGCGGGGCCTCAGGGACTCTCCCGGCAAAAACCGAAAGCTCATAGTTACCGAGTCGCTGTTCAGCATGGACGGAGACGAAGCGCCACTCGTTGAGATCGTGGAGCTGGCTGAGAAGTATGGCGCAGTCGTTATGGTCGACGAAGCGCACGCGACCGGAGTGTTCGAGCCCAATGGCGCAGGAATGGTCGCGAAATTGGGAATCGGCGATCGAGTGCTGGTTCAAATGGGAACATTGGGTAAGGCATTGGGCGGATTCGGGGCGTACGTTGCCGGGAGCCATTCGCTCCGCGAGATGTTAATTAACCGCTGCCGGAGTTTCATATTCACAACGTCTCTGCCGCCTGCTGTGATGGCGATGGCGATCGCCGCCATCGATCTGGTGGCAAAAGAGCCCGAGAGAAGACAGGCTCTGCGGAATAACTCCGAGCTGTTGCGAGCTGGCCTAAAATCACTCGGTTACAGCCTGGGAACTAGCCGGAGCCAGATACTGCCGCTGATGATCGGCGATGCGGCTGAATGCATGAAACTATCCGACGATCTGTTGCAACGTGGTGTTTTTGCGCAGGGAATTCGGCCGCCGACGGTCCCGCCAGGGACCTCCCGTCTGCGCATAACATTGATGGCGACGCATACGCGCGCGCACATCGAGGCGGCGCTGAGAGCATTTAAGGAAGTCACTGGGGGACTGAGGATCGAAGATTGAGGATAGAGGATCGAGGATAAAACGCAATCCTCCATACTCGATCCTCGACCCGTATCATGGATTACGAGACTCTCAAGCGCTTAGACCATACCTACCTCTGGCACCCGTTCACGCAGATGCGGGAATGGATGGCCGAGGAACCCTGCATCATCAATGAAGGCGACGGCCATTATCTCATCGACGTGCGCGGCCGAAAATATCTGGATGGTGTTTCCTCGCTCTGGTGTAATGTCCACGGCCACAGGATCAAGGAGCTGGACGAGGCCATCCGGGCGCAGCTGGATCGGATCGCTCACTCCACCTTTCTAGGCTTGAGTCACGTCCCGGGCATCCAGCTCGCGCAAAAACTGATCGAGATCGCGCCGAAAGGTCTCCGGCGCGTGTTCTATTCCGACGATGGCGCGACTGCGGTGGAAATCGCGCTCAAAATGGCGGTGCAGTACTGGCAGGTCAGGGGCGAAACCCAGCGCACTCAAATTGCCTCACTGGCCGAGTCCTACCATGGCGATACGGTGGGCTCGATGAGTATGGGTTATTCGGAAAGATTTCATCGTTTCCACAAGAGTCTACTTTTTCCTGTCTTACGCCTGACGCCGCCTCACGTGTTCCGGTATTACAAGCGACTGAGCGAACAGGACGCGTTGAAAGCGGCCGTTCGGGAGGCGGAGGAAAAACTGACACAAAGCAAGGATTCTTTGACGGCGTTGATCATGGAGCCCTTGATGCAGGGTGCCGCGGGAATGTGGTCGCAGCCTCTGGAATACGTCAAAGCGATCGTTGAAATCTGTCGCGCCAAAGGCATTCTTGTGATCTTTGATGAGGTCGCCACCGGCTTCGGCCGAACTGGAAAAATGTTCGCGTCCGGGCACGCAGGGGTGACGCCAGATATCCTTTGTTTGGCGAAGGGAATCACTGGCGGTTACCTGCCACTGGCGGCAACGTTGACTACGGAGGAAATCTTTTCGGTTTTTCTGGGCGCGTACCAAGAGTTCAAGACCTTCTTTCACGGCCACACGTACACCGGAAATCCGCTCGGCTGTGCCGTTGCTCTGGCAAGTCTAGAATTATTTTCTAGCAAGAACATCATTGAGAAGATCCAGCCGAAGATCCTGTATTTGCAGCGGCGGCTCAACGATGAATTCCTGTCTCTTCCGCATGTTAGCGACGTGCGCCAGTGGGGGTTTATGGTCGGAATAGAACTGGTCGAAGACAAAAGCAGCCGCACGAACTACCCTCCCGAGCGAAGAATCGGCCATAGAGTGATCTTGGAAGCTAGAAAGAGAAACGTGATGATTCGCCCTCTGGGCGACATCATCGTTCTCATGCCGCCGCTGACCATCACGGACGATGAGCTCAAACTGCTCGTGAATGTTACATACGATTCGATCCGCGCCGTGACGGAAGGTAGATGAAACTGTCAAACCTTGATGATCGAGGATGGAGGATGGAGGATGGAGGATCGATCTTCAATTCTCGATCTTCCATCCTCGATCTGGGCTTCTTCTAATGGCTAGAGGTATCTTCATCACCGGCACGGATACCGGGGTCGGAAAAACTTTCGTCGCCTGCGGTTTGGCGTTTCTCCTGAGGGATGCCGGTTATCGCCTCGGGGTCATGAAGCCCGCCGAGACCGGTTGCCCAGAGAGAGACGGAAAACTGATGCCGGAAGATGCCATTCGTTTAAAGGAAGCCTCTGGCTGCGCCGAGCCGCTGGAAAAAATTTGCCCCTACCGATTGCCGGAGCCGCTGGCGCCAAGCATCGCCGCTGAACGAGCGCGCGTGAGGATCGACGTCGATCATTTGATCGCCGTTTACGACGACATCAGCTCCAAGCACGACGTCACTCTCGTCGAAGGCGCCGGCGGGCTGATGGTGCCGCTTCTGCCGAGCTACACCTATGCGGATCTTGCCGGTGTCTTAAAGCTTCCTATTGTTGTCGTGGCGGCAAACCGGCTCGGGGCCATTAACCATCTTTTGCTCACGTTGGAGCACGCGAGCTGCAAAGGACTACGTGTGTTGGGTTACGTGTTGAATCAAATGGAAAGTGTATCGTCGCTGGCGGCAGAAACGAATCGGCAAGCGCTTTTCACGATCACTTCGGTTCCTTGTCTGGGAGAAATACCCTATCTCGAGCTGGACCAGTCTAACCTGACCGAGATATTCGGCCAGCAGCTTGACCTCCGAGCGTTGGAATCGGTTCTGCGTTGATCCCCCCATCTCAATCCCCCGGTGAGAGACTGTGTCGCAATCCGCTCGGAGCCCTTCGACAAGCTCAGG
>DASTOD010000251.1:0-2333 GCA_035762645.1 Binatia bacterium
CATGAAGTTTTCGAAACAGTAACAAGGAAGGAGACCGATATGCTAACCCGCGCGGAAGCCACGGAGAAAATTTTGGACGCCAAGCAAAAGAAAAAACTGAGTTGGGAAGCAATCGCCAACGTCGCCGGCAGACATAAGATCTGGACCACGGCCGCGCTGCTTGGCCAGCACCCGATGTCGGCCGAGGAAGCGGAAAAAGTCGTTAAGCTGTTGGGATTGGGAGAAGGCGATGCCCAGGAAGTCGCGATCGCCCTCCAACAGTTTCCCCTGCGCGGCGCGCTGGACACCGCCGTTCCCGTCGACCCGACGATTTACAGATTTTACGAGCTAATCCAGGTTTACGGGCCGACCCTAAAGGCCCTTATCCACGAAGGTTTCGGCGATGGGATTTTGAGCGCGATCGACTTTGAGATGGATATCCAGAAGCAAGAAGACCCCAAAGGCGACCGCGTAGTGATTACTCTCAACGGAAAGTTCCTACCCTATAAAAAGTGGTAACCGTCACCTTTACTTAACCACAAGGATCGCAACGAGATCCTCGCGCCAAAGGTCAAGTTCGCAAAGTTTAATTGGTTTTTCCTTGGGCCCTTTGCGCGAAACTCTTCGTTCCGTCCCTTTGGTGGTGCACTCTCCTTGGTCGCGGCTTCGCCATCCGCGTTCTTTGCGGTTGCTCCTCTCAGCGCGGTCGCATAAAAGATTATTTTACCAGCACAAGAACCACTGAAGGTTTGACCGCCCTAACAAGTGATGGCAAATCCTGTGTCCGCCCGGTGTCCACACTTCTGTGCCAGCTCGCTTGCGTATAGGCGCTCAAAACCGCAATCAAATAATCAGCTTTCACAGCGTAATTGACGTTTTGTGCGACGAGTGGGTTGAGCCGCGCGTGAACAATTCCGACAACACGCCCTTTCGAATCGATGAGTGGCCCGCCTGAGTTACCCGGCTGAAGAGGAACATCAATTTGGAACTGTCGGATGTTTCCTTGAATCCCGGACAAAGCATTTACACGTCCAAATGTTGCTTTTTGATCCAACCCTTGCAGCGGCGGGAGCGGATAACCTACGGTGAAAACGTCCTCTCCTACCGAAAGGTGTCTTGTGTCGCGAATGGTAAGCGGCCTAGACGTCGTTTCGACCTTCACGAGCGCTAAGTCATTTTCCGGATCAGTCGTAACAATTCGTCCTTGCAGGCGTCTCCCATCGGCGAGGAAAACCACGATCTCGGTTGCCGATTCAACGACATGATTGTTAGTCACCAAATACCCATCGTTCGTTACAAAAAACCCCGTTCCGTTGCGTGCGACTGGGCCGCCGTAGCCGGGTTGAGGCAACTCGGGAAAGGACCTAAAACCTGGTTGAGTAATGACTCCGGGCTTCGTGATCTCCCCGGCCGGAACATGATTCGGGAGCAGACCCTCTAGTTGGGGCGTATTTTTTAACTCTGGCGGTTGCTGAGTTTGCCCGAACGACAAGTCAGAAAAGACAAAGACGACAACTAATGCCAGCATGATCCGGGTCTGCATTTCGCTCAGTGCTCGCACGATAGCCGGCATACTTTATGATCAGTTGCGCCAAGTCCTAGCTTCTCCTCCATTTTGCTCTTCAGAGCAACCTCGATAGAGGAGGCGCGAAAACAGCCACCTATGGTTCGCGTGATCTTGCTGCGGTGAATTCGGTGTATCGTTTTTCAGCATGGGCCAATTTCGATTTATTCAGCGAGGACCACTTGACTGGCTGAGGCGAGGAATGCGTCATCCGGCCGGCCTATGCAACTCTCGCCCACAAAGTGGATGGTATCGGCAACGATCATCGTTTTCGGCGGTGAGGTGGTACAGTTCCCTCCCGCATAATCAAGTGCTGCACCGAGAGCGTAGACTGCGCCGTTTATATTCATTCCGGTCCCACCCGTAAGGATTACCGGAGTCGTGTTAGTCCGGCTCTGAAAGAAGACAAAACCTTTGTAATCGCCACTGGTCGATGCGGAGAAAGTAACATTAGCCCCACCATCGATCTTGAGCTGCCCGCTGGCAATGTAGAAGAAAACCCCCGTACCTGTGACCACCGGTTCACTGGTTATTCTGAAGCCGTTCTCCACGTAGTATACGCCTGGCTCGAATCTAGCCGAAGGAACACCCTCGATCTTAATGCCGGTGCAGTATCTACCGGGGTACAGTGTAACGGGATTAGCTCCCGACGGCGGTGATGGAATACAGGACCCCTGAGGAGTCGGTGCGGTTAGACTCGCGAACGGATCGGTTTGTGTTCCAGAGCCGGTGTTGGGGTCCGGATCGATGTTGTTGCAACTCTGGCCTTCGCAGGTGTAATTGCCGACGA
>DASTOD010000252.1:0-7720 GCA_035762645.1 Binatia bacterium
GTTCCACCACTGGGTCAGATCGGCCGCTTGGCTGTCCACCCCGCTCTGCTGCGCTTCGTTCCACACAGAGGGACCAGCAATATCGGGCTGCTGATAGTTTGGCCCCACGGCACAGCCGGCGGCGAGAAGAAACACACCAGCCAGTGACCACGGTCTCAAAATCAGGTTTCGGCGCATCATGTCACTTCCTTTTCTCCCGCAACGCTCCGTGCCGGCGTCGTCCGTTCCGAGCGGAAGAACGAGGTTCGGTCCAGTACCTTCTCCTGAAATTGCTCGAAGTAGAGGTAGATAATCGGCGTGATGTAGAGGGTAATGAGTTGGGAAACGAGCAGACCGCCGACGATGACGAGGCCGAGCGGCCGACGCGAGGCGCCATCGGCACCGAAACCGAGCGCGATCGGAAGCGCGCCAAACACCGCCGCCAGCGTCGTCATCATGATGGGACGGAAACGGTCCATGCTGGCGTCATGGATCGCTTGCTCCGCCGATTCGCCTGCCGCCACTCGCTGGAGCGCGAAATCAACGATCAGAATCCCATTCTTTTTGACGATCCCCATGAGCATGAACATGCCGACGAACGCATAAAGCGATGCCTCTTGGCCAAACAGGTAAAGCGTCAATAGGCCTCCCACGAGCGCCGTGGGAAGCGTCGAAAGCACGGTCAGAGGATGGAGATAACTTTCGTAGAGAATCGCCAGGATCACGTACATGACGAACACGGCGAGCAACATGAGAATCGTCAAATCGCGGACCGTGTTGCTGAACGTCAGCGCCTCCCCCTGCAGGCTCGCGCGCACGGTTGGCGGCACAATCTCGGCCGCGGCCTGAGTTATGAAATCGGTCGCCGCACCGATGGCCACGCCGGGCTTGAGATTGAAAAAGAGCGTGACGCTCGTGAATTGGTTCAGGTGGTTCACGGCCTGAGGACCGAGCGATGGTTTCCAGGTCACCAGGGCGTTCAGCGGCACGAGGTTCTTTCCATCATCGGACTTGATGTACAAGAGTGACAGGTCCTGGGGCTTGGAGCGCGCAGCGTCTTCCGCCTCCAGTATCACCTGGTACTGATCTTCGGGTTTCTTGATCAGGTAAAGGTAGTTTTGCGAGTAAGCATTGCGCAGCAGGGAGAGAATTCGCGTTTCCGAGACCCCGTACGTCCTCGCCTGATCGCGGCGAATCTCGACATCGAGGTTAGGCGTGTTGCTAAAATAATCCGAGGAGAGAGTTGCAAAGCCCGGATAAGTCGTCAGCTTCTCCATGAGTTTTGTCGCGACGGTATAGACTTGGTTCGGGTTGACCCCCGACAATGAGAAGGCATACTGCCCCTGGTTTTGGTTGGTCGCGCCGGTGCTGATCTCCAGCACCGGGAACGGACGCAGGAACGGCAGCACGCCGGGGATCGCTCCCAGATCGCCCATCAAGCGGCCGGCGACCTCCTGAATCGGTCCACGCTCCGCGGGTGGCTTGAGAAAGGCGAGCAGCAGACCTTGGTTCGAGGACAGGAATTCGCCGTTTCCGGTCATCGTGAAAGTTGCCCTAACGCTCGGGTCCTGTCGTATCGCTTGGTCGGCTCGATCTTGCAGCGCCCGCATCTGCTCCGGAGACGAGCCCTCGCGAGCGATCATCACTCCCCAGACAAAGCTGCTATCGCCCGTCGGTAAAAACGCTTTGGGAACGATGATGAAGAGCCAGACCGTGCCGGCGAGGCAGACCACCCAGATCAGCGCCGAGATCCAACGAAATCTGAGGAACCACCAAAGCGACTTGCCATAGATGCCGAGTACCCGCTGCTCCGCTGCGCCGATGAATCGTTCCATCCGGGTTTTTCTCGCCCCTTTGCCGCGCTCTTTGAGCAGCCGCGCACACATGAGCGGCGTGAGTGTCAGCGAAACCAGACCGGAAGCGACGATAGCGACGACGATGGTGACGGCGAACTCGCGGAAGATACGGCCGACCAACCCGGACATGAAGACCAGCGGTATAAAGACCGCCGCGAGAGAAATGGTCATCGAAACAATGGTGAAGCTGATCTCTTTGGCGCTGTTAATCGTCGCTTCCAGCGCGCGCTCGCCATGCTCCATGCGGCGCACCGTGTTCTCAAGAAACACAATGGCGTCATCTACCAGGAACCCGATGGCCAAAGTGAGCGCCATCAGCGAAAGATTGTCGAGGCTGTACCCCAATACGTCCATCGCGACAAATGTAATGAGCAGAGATAGCGGCAGCGCCACGGCCGGAATCAGCGTATCGGTCGCTCGACCCAAGAAAACAAAAATGACGATCACGACCAATACGAAAGCGATGGCGAGCGTGATCTGCACGTCGGCAACGGAATGGACAATAGTCTGCGAGCGGTCGTAGATCGGCGTGACACGCACCGAGCCCGGCAGCTCCGCGCTGACCACGGGCAATAGATTGCGCACGCTCTGCGCGACTTCCACGGCGTTGGCCCCCGCTCGGCGATTGACCGCGACAATGACCGTGGCGGACGGCACGGGATAGCCGCGGACCCAAAAGCGCATGTTGATCCGCTCATCCTGAACCGAATTTTCTACCCGAGCGACGTCCCGGAGATAGACCGGGGCGCCGTTCCTGGTGCTGACGATTAAATCGCTGTATTCCCTGGCGGTATCCAGTTGGCCCTGGGGCCGGAGCAGCAACGTGCCCGCCGCCCCATCGAGCTGTCCTGCACCGACGGAGCTCGTGCCGTTCTTGATCGCCGCAGAAAGATCATCGACCGATATGCCGCGAGCCCACATCGCGGCGGGATCGGCCTTGATTCGAACCGCCGACTTCGTGCCGAATACGCCGACGCTGCTGACGCCCTGCAGGATGCTGATCCGCTGGCCCACCTGGATACTAGCATAGTCGTAGAGCTGTCCGGGTGTGACCGAGTCACTCGTGAGCGCAATATACATAATTGGCTGATCATTGGGATTTGTCTTGGAATAGGTCGGCGGCGAAGGAAGATCGACAGGTAGACTGCCCGTTGCCCGTGAAATAGCGGTCTGCACGTCGGTAGCGGCGGCGTCGATGCTTTTGTCCAGAGCGAATTGAAGCGTGAAGCTCGCATGCCCTTGACTGCTCTTGGACGTCACAAGCTCGAGCCCGTTAATCTGCATGAACTGCCGCTCGAGCGGGGTGGCGATGTTGTTGGCCACGGTCTCGGGGCTGGCGCCCGGGTAGCTTACCTGGGCCTGGATGACCGGATAGTCCACTGCCGGCAGATCGTTCACCGGAAGGCGCAAATAACTGAGCGCGCCGAAGAGAATGACGGAGACGGTCAAAACCGTGGTCATGACCGGCCGGCGAATGAATGGTTCGGAGAAGTTCACGATGTCGCTCCTGTTTGCCGCGCCTCGGGGGAATTGCGCGCGGCGCCCGACTGCGTGACGCTGACCTTGCCTCCCGGAGTCACGCCGAGGTGGCCATTGGTAACCACACGCTCGCCGGCCTTGATTCCCTTTTCGATCACGACCCGGTCGCCCTGTCTCTGCCCGACCGTTACGGGGCGCAGTTCGGCCGTCAAATCTTGGGTAATGACGTAGACAAAGGCGCCCTTTGCCGACATCTGCGTCGCTTCGGCGGGAACGAGCACCGCGCCCTCTTGTGTGCCCAAAATAAGTCGGATATTGGCGAACCGGCCGGGCCAGAAGCGGCGATCATTGTTGGCGATCGTGGCGCGGAGCTTCACGGTGCCGGTTCCGTCCTGTACGAAGTTATCGAGGAAAGTGAGTTTTCCATCCCGCGGTTTCTCTGGGTCGTCGGGGAGTCGCGCCTCCACCCTCAGCGTGCCGCGCGCCATGTTCCGCTGCACGTCCGTAAGATTGTTTTCGGCGATAGTGAAATCGGCGTAGATTGGATCCAATCGCTGGATCACCAGAAGCGAGCCGGTGTTCGCGGTCACGACGTTGCCGAGATCGACGAGCCGCTGTCCCGCTCGGCCGTTGATGGGCGAACGGATGGTGCAGTAGTCGAGGTTGAGCCGCGCGCTCTCCACTGCGGCTTGGTTCTGCTTGACCTGCGCCTTGGCGACCTCGACGGCATTCCGCTTGGCATCATGGTCTTGTCTGGAAACGGCTCTCGGGTCGCTGACGCTCGCCACGCGCTCGAAGTTGATTTGCGCCAGCTCCATCGCCGCTCTCGCCTCCGCAAGATTGGCTTCCGCGACGTTGAGCTGGGCCTGGTACGGCCGCGGGTCGATCGTAAACAGCACCTGGCCGGTTTTTACCTCCGCGCCGTCGCTGAAATGAATTTGGGTGATGCGGCCTGAAACCTGCGGCTGGATCGAGACCACCTCGCGCGCAACGAACTTGCCGATCTGGTCCAGATAGATCGGCACGTCTTCGGCGACCGCCGTGGCGACGGTCACCGGGGCCGGCGGTCGTTCGAATGTCGCCGGCGCTTTTTTCTCGCAGCCGGCAAAGAGAACCGCGGCGAGACAAACCAAAGCCAACGTCTTCATACCGCAACTGGTCAGTCTCCGATGATTTTTCAACATGTTACTTCCAACGCTTCAAAACCGCGGCGTCATCCCAGAGCGCAACCGCCTTGGGGTTGTAATAGCGGCGGATCGCCTTTTCCTTGAGGCCCGCGCCGAGTAGCACGAACCACACCGCATGGTGTACGAGCGCTTTCCTGGAGGCCTTGTAGTCGACGGCCGGGACTCTGGGATGAAGATGGAGCATCAAACCGAAGCCTAGATGATGGGCGAACCAGCCCCGCAAATCGCCGCGCACGGTGTTCTCCTGCAGTTCTCCGGCCTTGGCCGCGGCCTCCAGGCATTTGTCGAATTTGTCGATGAAAGCGTCGGTGAACTTTCGATGCGCCACCCTGACGAATTCGCCGTCGTCAAGAAGGCTGCGAACGGCGAGGCGATTCACGGCTTCCTTATCGGCGTGCTCGAACGCGCCCAGCGCGAAATAGGAAATCAGAAAATGCACCATCGCAACGAGCGTCGAAGCCGAGGGCTCCAAAGCTAGAATGCGCTGGTATTCGATCAAGCCGGGTCCCTTGGCGCAGTCGTCGAGCATCGCGGTATAAAGCGACTCCTTGCTCGGAAAGTGCCGATACAGGAGCGCCTCCGAAACGCCGGCGGCCTCGGCCAACTCCCGCGTGGTCGTGCCGTCAAAGCCTTTGCGGGCAAAGAGGCCTTTGACCGCCTCGACGATGGCCTGTCGCCGCTCCTCCGAAGACAGACGCGCTGAATTTTTCATGGCGCTAAGTTAGTACTCACTTACTTTTATGTCAACACAATGAGCTTTCGCCACCATGATTCACGGTCCAGACAGTGGTTTTCGAACGGTGAGGGCTTCCGAGGTCGATGGCATCATTCCGGTTTCGGGTCTCGTGTTTCGCGTCGGGAGGGGAGAACTCGAGGGTTCGACTGCAACACAACCTGCTCGAAATTGTCCTGTTCACTTCCTTAATGTGCTCACTCATGTTCGTCATCCCGCGCGATCTGTTCTACGACGGCTTTGTTCATACATCCTTCCGCCACAAGTTCGGCACCACGCCGATACATATCAGCCAAAAGCTCCCTCCCTTGGTCGTCAATAAATGTGACGCCGCATAGCAGAACTCTAACGCGTCGGTCGGAGTTAGCCACCTTTCGCCAGCAGGCTGCCAATTCTTGAACCCAGGGTCCGGCCAGCTTTCCCTCGAGCTCGAAAACGGCTGCTGCGGCATCAATTTGAGTCGTGATTTTCAACATGAGGCAGGTCTTTCTCAGAGACGGTTTTCAGCCAGAGCGCGGGCCGTTTCCGCGGAAATATCCCTCTAGCCGGCCATCCGTCTTTTCTCCCAAGATTCGGAGCTGCGACTTTGTGCCAGTTGTTTTTCCTTCCACCGTAGCAATCCCCGGCGCACATATGCGGGATTGAGCCCAAGAATCTCGCAGACACTTTCAAATGAAAATAGCCAGTGCCCATCCTGTTCCCAAATCCATTCCTCCGCCTCGTCGAACAACTTCTTCCCTCTGCCGCTTTGCGCAGTAAGATTGTTCTGAAAAACGTTGATGGCATCCTCCAGGACGGCCACGATGAGCCTTTTCTCGGGCTCCAAAACGGTCTTCCTGCGGAGGTTTTCGAAATATTGCGCGGACAGCAGCGAGTCTGGTTCAAACAGAGACGCGAGCCGCTCCTCTATGCTGACATAGCCGTGGTACTTGGAATTTTGAACGTTCGGTTCCATCTCTCCTCCCGATTCCGAAGCGGTTGAACCCAAGGCCGATAATTTTTCCCTCCAGCTCGAAAACGGTGCCCGGCGAGTCGGTTTGGGTCGTGATCTTTACTATAAACGACGAAAGCAGCGTCAGATCGAATCACCCTCCAAAACGAGCACAAAAACGCCTTCGGGTTCGTATGTCTCATGAAGAAGTCCCCGATCCAATGCCACTCTTTCGATACCGAAGCGATCGAACCAACTAACGGCCAGCAGACGTCCTATCCTGTCGTAGAGTTCCAGATAATCCGCCGGCCTTTCGGTTGTGGAATCATCATACAGGGCTATGTGACCCACGCTCTGTGTTTCCACGGTTACGGGTAAGATTGAGACTAGACTCAGACGATCTGTTTCCGGCAATGAAGCAGGAACGAAAATCTCCCGCTTCGAGCCTTCGTCGGCAGCTTCCGCGGCCCTTATTGCCATGTAGCCAAGGAAGAACAACTCACCCGCAAGAGCCAAAATGATGAAGATAACCCAATAGAGTCTTCTCTTGAGCGACATTACCTAGTTCTCCTTCGGTAGAGTGTTTCTCGGTTTCGGATCTCGTGTCTCGTATTTCGTGTTAACCCGAGACCCGAGACCCGAAACGGCGACAGTGCAGCAGCCTGCTAGTTCCAAGTTACGTGCCTGTGCATCACGACCTGCTCGCCGTTCTCGTCCACCTCGACGAGCGGATCGCACCAACAGAAATCCGAATCTAAATGGTTGAGCCCGATCGGCATTTCCACCGGGACTGCCGGCGGATAAAACCACGTGCGGTTGATGAAGTTCACGGACAGCATCCTCATTGCTCATTTGGACTTACCGACCCAAGCGCACGCGAAGTTTTTGCCGGATCACCCTGGTACGTTTCATGGACCACTCGATTACGGTAGATAGAAGCGCTTGCTCGACACCTTGAGCCGCAACACGAGCCAACAAATCGGTACCGAGCAGAAGCAAAGCCGCCAAAAATGGAATCTCGATCTTCATGACATTCACCGGAACTTTTCTCTCGATAGGGAGATAGGGCAAGTCGTGTGCCAACCGCGGTGATGTTTAGAAAGATCGATAACATTGCGAGAATCGGGAAATTTTTAGACTCTGCCGGTATGGCAAAGCTGAGCTGTGACGAACCGCGAGTGCCGATCTATCGGCGCGCGCCGAAATGCTGGCTTGATGAGGGTCTCCCCTCGGGTAATCAACGACCCCACGTTGTTGACTGATTCTGTGAGCTTTACGGCGTCCGTAACACCAAAGCCCAAGTGCCGAGCGGACGTTCGGCCTCAGTGATAGCTAAGGTTAGCGATACCGAAAACGTAAAGCCGCTCCCCCGAGCATCCTAACGCGTCAGTTTTGTCAGTATGCCGTGCAGGGACTGTCAACTGGGTAAATCACGACAGTTAGAAAAACCCGCAAAACACCCCAACCAGAGAAAGCACGGATCATGTCGGACAAAAGTTTTTCCGATCAGTTCTTGGCACGAGGGATGCTGTAGGTTTCGCCGCGAGGCAAGGGC
>DASTOD010000253.1:0-9644 GCA_035762645.1 Binatia bacterium
CGGGTCGGCGCCGTGGTCGCGCGCGGGGAGGCGGAGATCGGCTTTCAGCAGATCAGCGAGCTACTTCCCGTGCGCGGGATAGATTATGTGGGACCGCTGCCGGCCGAGGTGCAAATAGCGACTGTGTTCTCGGCCGGCGTCGCCGTGGGTAGCAGGCATCCGGAAGCGGCTTACGCGCTTGTCAGATTTCTCGCATCACCGGAGGCCGCGTACGCCATAACTAAAAGCGGCCTGGAACCCATAGCACCTCGATAAGCCACGACAGAAACCGGCGGCTTCACCCGACGGCTGAAGTTGGCATATGGCTGGTAGCTTATGGCCTATGGCAAGAAACCATAAGCTATACGCCAAGCGCCATAAGCCAGTTTAATGCTTTGCTTCGCGCAGGCCCCGCAGCACATTCTCCGGGCTGAGCGGCAGCTTTCTAATCCGCACCCCCGTGGCGTTATAGATAGCATTGGCGATTGCCGCCAACGGCGGGACGCAGCCGATCTCGCCGGCTCCTTTGGAGCCGTAAGGTCCCGCGCCGGGGTAGCCGTGGATGAGGGTCGTTTCGATGCGCGGCATCATGTTGATGGTCGGCATCAGGTAATCGACGAACGAAGGGTTCATGGTTCTCCCGTTGTTGTCGAAGACGACTTGCTCGCACAGCGCTTGGCCGATGCTCATGGCTGTAGCGCCTTCGATCTGGCCTTCGACGGATGCGGGGTGGATGGGGAAGCCGATGTCGTGCACGGCGACGTATTTCAAAATCTTCACATTGCCGGTATCGGGATTGACTTCGACGATACACGCGTGCGCCGTGAACGGCTGTGAGCTGCCGTTGGCTTTTTGCTGCGCTTCCAGGGCTTTGTTATCGCAGTAGCCATGGCCGATGACTTCACCGATCACGTTGTGCGCTGCGGTGGCGACCGTCGCGAGCGGAATCGATTTGGACGGCGTGCCCTTGACGCGGATCTGTTTGTCCTTGATCTCCAGATCGTCGGGACTTGCTTCGAGCTGAGCTGCGGCCAATTTGAAGAGCTGGTTGCGAGCGTCGATGGCGGCGAGCCGGGTTGCCGTGCCGGAAACTAACATTGCCCGGCTACCGACGGTGCCCGCGTCCCAGGGACTGGCGTCGGTGTCGACGTTGACTACCGTGACATCGCTCACCGGAATGCCCAGCTCTTCGGCAGCAATCAGTGGAATGCCAAACCTGGGCGCGGTGCCCATATCGATCTTGCCGATATGAACGGTTACGGAGCCGTCTTCGTTGACTTTAACCATGGCGCCGCCTCCCGGGCCGGCGCTTTCGATCCAGGAGCCCGTGGCGATACCCATGCCCTGGTTCTTTGCCAATTTCACTTTGCCCCAGCCAATTTTTTCCGCTGCCGTGCGGATGGTTTCACCTAAAGAAACATCGCTCAGCTTGGCGACGCCGATGATCTTGTCGCCAGGCTTGGGCGTATTCTTGAGGCGAAACTCCACCGGGTCCATGCCGAGCTTCGCCGCGATAGAATCCATGTGCGACTCCACGGCAAAGGCGGCCTGAGGCCCGCCGGGGCCGCGCACCGGTCCGCACACCTGTTTGTTGGTATAAACGACGTAGCCGTCGATATGGACGTTGGGCATCAGGTACCAGCCGCCGAGCATCTGCGTGCAGCGCGCGCCGGCCATGGCGCCGAAGCCGGAGTAAGCGCCGGCGTCGTAAATCACCCTTCCTTTGCGAGCGACGATGGTGCCGTCTTTTTTCACACCGGTCTTGATGTACATTTTCGCGCCGGAGCGGATCGTCGTGGAGATGGTTTCCTCGGCCTTATCGAGGACGATCATCACCGGGCGCTTGGCCTTGACCGCGAGCAAGGCGCAGATCGGCTCAATGGCCGCGCCGGAGGTGATGCCGCTCGCCTTGCCGCCGAAGCCGCCGCCGAGCTCGGTGCTGAGGACTCTTACTTTGTTCAGAGGAATGCCAAGCAACCGCGCCACGTCGGTGCGCACGCTGAAAGGCGCCTGCGCGTTGGCCCACACGGTAATTCTACCATCCGGTTCGACCCGCGCCGCGGCGATGCGCGGCTCGAGATACTGCGGATGAATCATCTGGGTCTCATAGACTTCATCGACTATGACGTCCGCTTCCGCCATCGCCTTGTCGGGATCTCCGACATGGACGGGCGTATAGCTGCAGACGTTTTTTACTTTGGCGTCCGCTGGCAAATTCTTGGGCAGCGGCATGTCTTCATGCAGGGTCGGCGCTTCCGGTTTCATCGTCTCTTCGGGATCGACGATCACCGGCAGCGGCTCATAGACAACCTTGATCTTCTTGAGCGCCCGTTTGACGATTTCCGGGCTCTCGGCCGCAACGGCGGCGACCGGATCGCCCAGGTAGCGGACCTTATGCTTCGCCAGCATGTAGCGGTCGATGTAGGTGCGGCCGTAGCGCACGTCCGGCGCATCGGCGGCGGTGACCACCGCGTGGACGCCTGGGATCGCTTTGGCTTCGCTGGTGTCGATGCTGATGACCTTCGCATGAGCGTATTGGCTGCGCAGGATACCGCCATGCAGGCTCTCGTGCAGCATGAGATCGATACCGTAAATGCCGGCGCCGATGACGCGCTCCACGCCGCCCATTCGCGGCGTGCTCGTCCCTACTACGGTGTATTCAGCTTTTGCCATGGCTTAACTCCCTCCTGCCATCCTGTCGGCCGCGAGATTGATCGCATCGAGGATTTTGGTGTAGCCGGTGCAGCGGCAGATGTTGCCGGAGACCGCTTCCTCGATGTCTTCCGCCGTCGGTTTCGTGGTCCGGTCGAGCAGGACCTTAACCGACATGATATATCCCGGCGTGCAGTAGCCGCACTGCACCGCGCCGGTGTCGATGAAGGCCTGCTGCACGGGATGCAGTTTATCGCCGTCGGCCAGCCCTTCGATGGTCGTGATCTCCGCTCCGTTGGCATCCGCCGCCAGCGCGACGCAGGAATTGATCGGCTTGCCGTCAAAAATGATCGTGCAGGCGCCGCATTCACCCGTGTTGCAGCAGAGCTTGGTGCCCTTGTAATTCAGCGTGTCGCGCAGGAAGTCTAAAAGCGACGTGGAGGGTTCCGCCGTCGCGCTAACGGACTTGCCGTTGACCGTAAGATTGATTGCGAGATTCATCAGGCCACCTCCTTGCCCGTTGCCGCTTTCCAACTTTGCTCCAAACCTTGGCGGGTCAGTGCCTCGACGATCCATCCGCGATATTCGGCGCTGCTCCGCTGGTCCGAGATCGGACTCGATTCCGATGCCGCCACGGCCGCGGCTTCATTTACGAGCGCCGCCGTGAGGGGCTGGCCGCGGAGCAGCGCTTCCGCTTTTTGCGCGCGGATCGGCGTCGGCGCGACCGCGGCCAAGCCAATGCGAACATCGTTCAGCTTTGAATGCATGGCATCCGGCGTTACTAGCACGGCAACACCGACCATGGCGATATCCATGGCCCCGCGCACGGCATGCTTCAGGTAAGCACTGCGGCTCGCTTGCGGCGCATAGGGAATTTGGATTTCCGTGAGCAATCCGGTGGATCCTAAAGTGGTCCTGCCTGGCCCGACAAACAACGAATTGAAACCTTCGAGCTTTTCTCCATCCGAGAAGGCAAGCTTGGCCTTCGCCTCCAACACGAGTAGCGGCGCCAATGTCTCGCCGGAAGGAGATGCCCGGCAGATATTGCCGCCAATAGTGGCCGTATTGCGAATCTGGAGCGACGCGAACTGGTGGCACGATTCCCAGAGCACCGGCAGCCGCTCGCGGATAAGCTTACTTGTCTCGATTGCCCGGATCGTTACTAAGGGACCGATGCCCAAGCTTGCGCCGTTTTCCTGTATTTTGTCCATTCCGGGGATGCGCTTGATGTTTATCAAGCAGCCGGGCTCTTCCTTGTATTTCATGTCCACCAGAACATCTGTGCCGCCAGCGATCACTTTCGCTTTATCGCCATACTTGGCGAGCAGCGAAAGCGCCTCGCTTACCGTTTTAGGCTCAAAATAGTCCATAATCGTTGCCTCTTAGTTTGTGTGGTATGACCTTCGGGTAGTGACTTATTTAAGGTCAGATCCTTCACTGCGTTCGGGATGACACGTCATTCTGAGCAGAGCGAAGAATCCTTCCTACCAACTTTGGTCTTTGAATTCCTCTTAACCCAAGTCATGGGCGGATGGCAACCCCGGCGCCGGCTCTTAAAAAATGTTTTCGCGCCAAGGCGCCAAGCACGCAAAGAAAGAGTATTGTCATTTCGACCAACGGGAGAAATCTTTCTTAGATCCCTCGCGTTCGCTCGGGATGACAGGCCCTCGGCCTGTCACCTGGCGCCCTTTGCGTCTTTGCATGCAGCCTATACGGTTGCTTGTCTAACCGGTGAAAGTCCGGTCGCGGGAATTGGTTGTTTGCCCGCGTAGTTATACTCGACACCCCCGAGGGGTGACCCAGGAGGTGAAAGCTCGAATGTAAATGCCCTTGCCGGTGTAGGGCTAGCAATTCCATCGGGCCGTAGCATGAAGCGAACTTTGCAGCCTCGTGACGCAAACCACGCATTGGACCGGCTAGCGTGGATACGCGGACGCCGACCTTGTGCAAAGATGGGGGAGGCCAGAGTGAGCGATGTAGCAACAACCGAAGGCAATCGCTTAGCCGCCGGGGTACGGAAGACGGCACGATGGGAAAAGACAGGCAGCTTAAATTAGGGACCTTCTCCTCTCCAGCCCTGAGCAGACCGACGGGCAAGGACCCGCTAGATAATTCATAAACTGGCGGGAGGGGAAGAGAAGCTCGGATGAGGTCATAGTAAGCATTGATCCGGCGGGACAACATAACCCGCTGGGGAGCCAAGGACCTCTGGACTGGATGGTCTCTGTAAGAGAAAGGGAGTTCCGCTTGGACGAAAGTCCCCCTACGGAATAATGCTCTCTTTGGAGACAGGGACTTTAGCCTCGTATAAATCCAGGATATTTGAGGGAATGCGGGTCTGACGCTTAAGCTCGACATTTTGGATGAAGATCGCGGTTGAATTCCAGTTTGAAGCCGTACTGGGGAAAACCCGCCGTACGGAATTTTAGAGAGGGAGGAGGAGACGTGCTGATGGTCTGGTGACCATTTGCCCCGAAGCCCGAAAGGGCGGATACATCGGAAGTCACTGACCTGCACAGCAACGCGCCTCCTCTCTACTCGATGCGAGTCGCAATTTTCCGATCTCTTTCATGCGGAATTTTCGAGACGCAAGACCCGAAACCTCACTGCTGCCCCCAGGTGAGCACCACGATCTCGACCGGCTGCGGCAATTCCTGCTTGGAGATTCTCAGTATCGGACTGTTCAACCGCCGCACTCGCGGAAAACCTCGGATGTATCCTTCCGCGCCGCCTTCCCACCAGTAGTGTTCGGGTATGGCGACCCGTGGATTTATCTGCTTGGTCACGTCGATAGCTTCGGTGGGGGTAACGGTGAACATCCCCCCGGCCACCGGGACCAAAAGAACGTCGATTTTACCGAGCAGCTTGAGCTGCTGCGGCGTTAGCGTGTGTCCAAGGTCACCCAGATGGGCGATGCAGATTTCGTCGACGCGAAACACAAAGATTGCGTTCTTTCCGCGCTGCAGTCCCTGGCTCTTGTCGTGATAGGCAGGCACCGTGTACACCGACACGTCGCGAATGGTGGTATGCACGTGACGCCAGTTTTCTCCCGCGGGCGTGAGCCCGTGCAAGACCACCGGATTTCCTTTGGCCATCCAGATGTTGTTGTGGGCGCCATGTTGATGGCTGGTGGTGACGATATGCTGGTCGAGCTGAGGCCAGCGAAGATCATTGCGAGAATGAGGGTCCGCCAGGATACGGGTTCCTTTGCTCGATGTAATCTGGAAAGTGGCGTGACCGAACCACTCGATGTCGACCGGACGGCTGGAATTCGCCACCAGTCGGAGCGCGGGCCTGCGGACGACTTCCAGCTCGTGGCAGAAGCTGAGGACGTTTGTGGGGGAAACCAACAGCAAAAGGAGTAGCGCAAACAATGCTGCTTTGGGCTTTCGGCTCATTGATTTTTTGGGCGTCCTCAGAGTTCCGTGTTTCGGGTCTCGCGTTAAACTCGAAACTCGAAACCCGAGACTCGAGGCTAAACAAGCCCCCATTTTCGCCGCATCCACCACTCGACGCTCAGGAGCGCGAGAATGAGAAAGAACGGCCAAAGCGTGCTCCATAGCTGCGTTTGGCGTTGTTCGACAATCTGCGACGGCGCATGGGTCTCCCACTTTGCCGCGATCTTGTCGAGAGTCTTTTCGTTCCAATCCTTGATCGAGACGTACTCCCCTTGGCTTGCCGCGGCGATCTGCTTGAGCAACTCCGTGTTGGGCCTGCCGTCGTCGATCTCGCCATAGGGAAACGCAACGGTGAAGGTGGTTTTGCTCCTCCCCAGGGTTTTCCCCGCGAGACTCGCCTCGGCTTCCACCCGGTAGGAACCTTGTTTGAGAGGCGTGTACTCGCCGGTATACTCGCCTTCCTCGGCGTCCGGCGTGACCGGAACGAGCGTGGGCTCTCCGTCGGAGCCGAAGACGCGAAGCTGTACGGCGGCTTGCCGCGCCGGGGTGAAGTCGTCTTTGAAGACGCGGAGCTTGAGCGCCACCTTTTCCCCCGGTCGCGAAAGCGGGACGGGCCCGAGCTGTACCTGCTCGAAGGAGGGCTCTTGAGCGAGCCAGCGGACAGCCTGCCGAACCAGCTTGAGATGATTCTGGGGTGTCTCCTGGTTGCCGACGGCGATGAAATTCCAGCGCCAGATATCGTCGCTCATCAAAGCCAGGGTGCGCCCTTTCCCGAAGCGGCCGATCGTCAGCAGGGGCGATCCGGGAGTTGTCCCGTCGCCCGTCGCGGTGAGCAACGTTTCTCCTTTCACGCTGCGGACTTGATTAAAAGTCGTTAAGGGCGGCATCCTTTTCCATGTCTCTTCATTGGTCGCCCGATCCGGATGCAAACGGGTGATGGGATGAACCTTGCCCGCGGCGGTGAGCGATGGACGCACGGCCCCTTGGGTTTGATAACTTCCTTTTCCGTCCAGCTCCACGGGAAGGATCTCCTTCAGCGCGGTCTCCGCGTGCCCGCCGCTGTCGAAGGAACGGGAACCGCCGAGCATGGCCACTCCGCCCCCGTCGCGCACGAAGTCTCGAACTTTTTCCAGGTAGACGGGATTGAAATAGGCGCGATGAGAAAAATCATCGAAAAAAACGAGGTCAAAGTTTTTCAGCTCTTCCAAAAAAATATCGTCGATCGGAAATGGAATCAGGCTCAGCTGGTTATCCGGAACGTCGACGCTATCGGTCGGCGTGCGCAGAAAAACGAAGGAGACTAGCTCCACCAAAGGGTCCTGCTTCAGGGCGGTCCGGAGAAAACGGTAGTTCCAGGACGGCGAGCCGGAAAGCGTGAGGACGCGGATCTTGTCGCGCTGCACGTCGATTTTGAATTCCTTGTGGTTGTTTTGCGTGATTTGCTCTCCGGCTTGCTGCGGAATCGTGACGCTGAACGTGTGAGTGCCTAGTTCTCTAGGCGTAAAGGCGAGCGTGATCTTCTGCTCGAAGCGATCGGCGTCCACGTTGAGGGTCCGGCTCGTGATCAGATTTCTTCCTCGGTTGAAATAGAGGGGCAGGGTTTTGCCGTTTAGCCCGTGTGCCTGAACGATCAAATCGAGCTTGAATTCGCGACCGCGAAAAGCAAATTCCGGGGCCCGGACGTCGGCTAGACGCACGTCGATGAAGTCCTCGCTTTCGCCCACGCCGACGGTGAAGACCGGCACGGGCAGAGCCGCTGCCCCGTCCAACGTCTTCTCGATACCGTTGGTGATGCCGTCGCTGAAGAGCAGAATGGCCGACTGCGCTCCACCCTGCTGAGCCGCGCTCCGCAAGATTTCCAATAGACGGGTGCCCTCGTCTTGCGCCTTGAGTTGTGGCAGCGCCGCGGGCGCGATCGGCTCGAGGCTGGTGCCGAAACGGAAAAGACGCAGATCGTAATCGCGGCTGAGCTTTTCGAGCAGCGGCTCCTTTCCGCCCGCGAGCTTCTCCCTAACCAGCTCGATCCGGCTCGTTTGCGGTTGGCCGCTTGAGTCGGCCTTTGGAGTCGCCGGGAAATCCATGCTCTGCGAGCTGTCCACCAGGACCGTCAGAGGCCGCCGCAGCTTGAGTACCCGAGTCTCCACCAAAGCCGGGCCGAACAGAAAAAAGATCAGCAGCCCGTAAACGACGGCACGCAGGCAGACGAGAACGGAACTCTGAGAGAGCGTCAGGCGCTGCCGCAGGCCGACGAACTGTTGGATGAGCAGTGCTCCGCTGCCGAGGCCGGCGAGCGCGATCAGCCACCAGGGAACACTGCCTATCAGGAAGAGATCTTTCATGAGCTAGCGGGTGAGCCGCCTTCGAATAAATGGAACGTGGATTAGATCTTCTTTGTAATTTTCGGTCATTGCATAAACGATCAGGTTGATGCCCAAATGAAACGCGTCCCTTCGTTGTTCCTCGCCCCCCGGCGTGCAGGGATTCGTCCACTTGCCGAGCTGGTCGCGCTCCCAGGCGGCGCCGGCGCCGTTTTGGCAGTAGATGACCGGCGTTGAGCTCCCGAGGGTAATTCCTTCGAGGTAAGGGTGGACGATCCTGACGCCGCCGATGCGCCGGAGCAAATAGTAGCTTCGAAGCGCCGCATGGCTGGACGGAAGCCGCTTGAAATCGTTGCCGGGAAAAACCTTTTGCATCTCTCTTCGTACAGCCTTGTCAAAACCGTAGCCCTGCTGTCCGAGCGCGTCGTCTATGAGGAGAAAGCCTCCATAAGAGAGGAAGCGCCGCAGGTTGTCGATCTCCTCCGAGGTGAATGGCTCGAATTCATACTTGCCGGTCAAGTATAGAAACGGATGGGTAAAAAGGTCCCGATCGGTCAGCGTGATTTCGTGCCTTACGGTGGGAGCTTCGACGCTGGTGCGCAGCATCAGCTCTTCCATCAGCGGCGTCACGGCCAATGGATGCGGATTCCAATCGCCGCCGCGGTATCTGACCTGCGCGAACACAAATTGCAGCGGGCGCTTTTCCTTGGGATGAGTGGCCTGGGCGCTTCGTGGCACAAGCGCTGCGGCGACCAGGCTCTGGGATAGAAGGCGGATAAAAGTTCGGCGTTTCATACTGTGAATTCTTCAGCTCGAATTAGTTCCTTCACTTTCAAAACCTCTGCGCCATCCAACCTTCGAGGAGCAAAGTTACAATGAGAAGCGCCAACAGGGGAAAAGCGAGATCCGTTCGCTTGCCTCCCTGTTGCAACGCTTCGGCCGCAAGGACCTCGACGCGGATCGGTCTGAGCTTCGCCTGAAGCTCGCGTTCGCTGATTTCCTCCAGGCGCGACTCGAGAAACGGCGAGTTGACGGCGTAGAGCGACGGGAGGCCGCTTTCCTTCTCCGCACCCTCCGGCAAGGCCAGGCTGTAAATACCGGCCAGATCGTTTTCCGAAAATTTAGCCGCGGCTCGAGTTTTCTCGGCCGCTACGGGAATCTCTCTCACCTGTTTGTTGGGCTTGGTGATTCTCAAAGTTTTGTCGACGTAGGCGGCAGGCAAGTAAATGTCTTTCGGACTTCCTACGACAATGCCGGAATCCAGTGAGCCTCTCTTCCCGCCGGCAAGATATTGGGT
>DASTOD010000254.1:0-14665 GCA_035762645.1 Binatia bacterium
GGAAGCCGACCCCGGTGACGACCATCAGCATGACCGCCGTCAAGGCGTCGACCTGCAGGGAAAACTGCGCCTGAAAGGAGCCCGACTCGATCCAGGTGTAGACCGTGTCGCGGAAAACCCCGGCGGCGGGAAGCAGCGCCACAACATAGAGCGAGAGGGCAAACGAGCCGCCCACCGCCGCGCACGCCAATAGGCCGGCGTTTTTTCTTCCCCAACGGTCGCCGAAAAAAATATTGAGGATGCTCGCCAGGAGCGGAATCAGCGGAATCCAGCGCAGCAGGTCCGCTGCGAACGTTTGCATGGGGGTCACCATTTGAGAAGCTGAAGCTCGCGGGGGTCGAGGCTTTGCCGATGGCGGAAGACCGCGATAATGATCGCAAGGCCAACTACCGCTTCGGCCGCGGCGACCGCCATGACGAAAAGGACCACCACTTGTCCTTCGATGGACCCCAGAAACCGTGAGAAGGTGACGAAGGTCAAGTTGACGGCGTTGAGCATGAGCTCGATCGACATGAGGAGGACGATCAGGTTGCGGCGAATCAAAACGCCGATCACGCCGATGGTAAAGACCATGGCGCTGAGGACAAGATAATGGTCAAGCGGCACCATCGCGGGTCAAGGCCCCCTCTTGGCCAGAACCACCGCACCGATGATCGCCACCAGAAGAAGGACCGAGACAATCTCAAAAGGCAGGATAAAATCCGTAAAGAGGCTTTTGCCCACCATCTCGGGACTGCCGAATAGTTCGATGGCTGGAACCGGCCCTTCGGGAGGTTCCCTGCCGGCCATTAAGGCAATCAATGTCGCCCCCAGGAGCAGCGCCGCCACACCGCCCAGACTCCACCAGCCGCGCCGTTGCTCCATGGCCGACGGGCTCAACAACATGATCACGAACAAAAACAGGACCATGATAGCGCCGGCGTAAATGAGCACTTGCAAGACGCCGATCAGTGGCGCATGGAGCGTCAAAAAAAGCAGCGCGATCAGGAACAGCGCGGCGATCAGAGCCATCGCGCAATAGACCACATTGCGTTGCAACACGACCGTGAGGGCGGCCACCACCAGCAGTCCCGCCAGAATATAGAAAAGCGCCAACGACATCATCGCAAACGCTCTTACTGTGCGGCAAAAATGACGATCGCCGTGACCATCACATTCGCCAGCGCCAGCGGCAGAAGCATCTTCCAACCGAGCCGCATCACCTGATCGTAGCGGAATCGGGGCACGGTCCAACGCAGCAGAATCTGCAGCCAGCAGCAGAAGAGAACTTTGAAGGTAAAGCTCCCGACTTGCAGAAGCACGACCGCCAAATGCGGCAGCAACCAGGTTACGCCCCAGGGAAAGTGAAATCCATCGCGCATCAAATAGGGCACCTGCCAGCCGCCGAAGAAAAGCGTCGTCATCAATCCCGCCGCAGTGACGATCTCGGCGAACTCTCCGGCGAAAAACATAAGAAACTTACCGCCCGAATATTCGACATGGTAGCCGGCGACGATTTCAGACTCTCCTTCGGGCGTGTCGAACGGGATGCGCTTGGTTTCGGCGACCGCCGCGGTGAAGAAGAGCAAAAAACCCAGCGGCTGCAGGAACACTCCCCAGGCGGGAAGCCAGCCGATGAAGCGTTTTAGAAAGCTTGCCGATTCCGGCAGCAGATCGCCGATCAGATTCCCTTGCGAGCGGGCGATCTGCTGCGGTTCCAGCGTGCCGTACACCAGCAGCACGCCGATCACCGAGAGCCCCAGGGCGACTTCATAAGAGATCATCTGCGCCGATCCGCGCACGCCGCCTAGTAAGGAAAACTTGTTGTTGGATGCCCAGGCGCCGATGACAATTCCATAAACGCTGAGCGAAGCCATGGCGAATATGTAAAGGATGCCGATATTGAGGTTAGCCACCTGGAGATTGATGACCCGATCGCCGATGACGAGGACATCCCCAAAGGGAATCACGGCAAAGGTGACCAGCGCGGGGAAAAGCGCCATGCAGGGAGCCAATGTATGGAGAAATCTATCGCCGTAAGGAGGGACGAAATCTTCTTTGCTCAAGAACTTGAGCGGGTCGGCAAGCAGCGTATTCACTAACCCCATTCCGGCAAAGCCAAATACCGATGCGCGATTGGCGCCGATGCGGTCTTGAATCAGCGCGCTGCCTTTGCGCTCGATCCAGCCGAGAACACCCGCCAGGTTGAGAACCATGAAGAGAACAAGAAAGGCTTTGACGGCAATGATCCCGATGTCAACGATCATGAGTGTCCTGCGCCACCACCGACTTCAACGCCCTGATCTCCGATCGCCGCATAACTGAGTCCGTTATAGGCCGGGATCTCGTCTGCTATCGCGGCAAAAATCTCACCCGGCGCGAGCGAGACGGGTTTTCCCAATTGGTCCAACAGCCGGGCAAAAATTTCGCTATCGTGCAGCGCCTCCTCGGGCGCGATCAGCGCGGCGTTGAGCTTTTGGAGCCGCCCCTTTCGGTTCGTATAGGTGCCATCTTTCTCGCCAAAATGGGTGGCCGGCAGAACGATGTGGGCCAGCTTCGCCGTTTCACTTAAACGGACATCCTGAACAATAAAAAAGGCCAGCTTAGCAAGCGCTTCGCGAGTTTTTTCCGGCTCGTCGCTGCTACCGATGAGATCTTCGCCGACTACATAGGCGCTGGCAAAACTTCCGCTCAGTAACCTGTCCATCAAAGAATCGAATCCAATATTCGAACTCACGCCCATATCGCGCGCGCCGCGAAAGTTCGGCGATCGATCCGGGCTCATCAAGATCTTTTGGACCTCCGTGAGGGGTCGCTCTTGATAGAAGACTTCGAGCGACGCTTGAGCCGGAATCGCCTCAATCAATTTGCGAAACAGATACGCCTCTTCGTTGGTATTCCTGCCCGACAGAACCGCCGCCAGCGGCGCCGGGGCCCCGCTCAGTCCATTCACAACCTCGCGCAGCGCCTGCTCCCAGGCCGTCGGCACGAGGCCGCCTTCCTGGCGGATCATGGGAGTCCTCAGTCTCGGTCCTGCCGTCAGCTCATGAAAACAGTAGCGCCCCTCATCGCACAGCCAATGGCTATTGACCGCTTCGTTGATTCTCGGTTTGAACCGCGCAATGCGGTTCTGGTAGGTCTCCACGCTGATGTTGCAGCCGGTGCTGCAGCCAGGGCAGATCGACGGCGTTTTGTTCAAATACCAGACCCGCACTTTGAAACGAAAATCGCGGTCTGTCAGCGCGCCCACAGGGCAGATATCGTTGACGTTCGCCGACAGCGGGTTGTCGAGCGCGGTGTCGGGAAAGAGCGCAATCGTCGAATGATCGCCGCGGTGGAGGACGGTCAGCTCGTTCGTATGCGTCACCTCCTGGAGAAAGCGCACGCAACGCGTGCACTTGATGCAGCGCTCGCCGTCAAACACGACGTTGGGACCGAAAATTTCTCTTTTCCGATCGTGCTCTTTCTTTTCGGTGAACCGGCTCGCGCTCAAATCATGCTTCATGTAGTAATCTTGCAGCCAGCACTCGCCGGCTTGGTCGCAGATCGGGCAATCGAGTGGGTGATTGACAAGCAGAAATTCCATGACGGCTTTGCGGGCCGTGAGCACCTTTGGGCTGCCAGTAAGCACCGACATGCCGTCGGTGACCAGCGTATTACAGGCGATCTGGAGTTTGGGCATCTTTTCGATTTCCACCAGACACATGCGGCAGTTACCGGCAATGGAGAGCTTGGGATGATAGCAATAATAAGGGATCAGGATACCGACGTCGGCTGCCGCCTGGATGACGGTCCTGCCCTTGGCGGTAACGAACTCTTTGCCGTTGAGGGTGAACTTGATTGGATCCATAAAAAGTCTCGTGTCTCGAGTCTCGGGTTTCGGGTTCAACTCGAGACTAGAAACTCGGAACTCGAAACTGATGCCCCATCCCCTACCGTGCACTTCTTCCGCCGAATGTGCTCTTCAAACTCGTCTCCGTATTTTTTGATAAAAGCGGCCGCGGGCATGGCCGCGGCATCCCCGAAAGGACAGATCGTGTTGCCCATGATATTGCCGCTGACATTGAGGATAAGATCGAGATCACCCGCTTCCCCCCGACCCTGCTCGATTCGATGAAAGACTTTTTCCATCCAGTGACAGCCCTCACGGCACGGACTGCATTGGCCGCAGGACTCGTGGGCAAAGAAGCGCGCGATGTTCCAGGCCGCGCGCACCATGCAAGTGGACTCGTCCATCACGATAACACCCCCGGAGCCGAGGAGACTGCCGGCCGCTTGGACCGATTCATAATCGAGGTTCACCTTTTCGATCTCATCCGCCCGTAACACCGGCATCGACGCGCCACCTGGAATAACGCCTTTCAGCTTGCGCCCGTGCGGGACGCCGCCGCAGTCTGCTTCCAAAAATTTCTTGAACGGATAGCCCATCTCCACTTCGTAAACGCCGGGCTTGGCAATGTGCCCGCTGACACTGAAGAGCTTCGTGCCTTTGCTCTTCTCCGTTCCCATCGCGGCGTAGGCGGCCGCGCCGCGATCGATTATCCAGGGCAGGGCCGCCAAGGTCTCGACGTTGTTGACGACCGTAGGACAGCCGAACAGGCCATGGGTCGCCGGAAACGGCGGCTTGAGTTTCGGCCAGCCGCGGCTGCCTTCCAGCGACGACAGCAAGGCCGTCTCTTCGCCGCAAATATAGGCGCCCGCGCCTCGATGCACGATCAAGTCCAAATCGTAACCCGAGCCCAAAATATTCTCGCCGATGTATCCGGCTTCAGTCGCTTCGGCCACCGCCCGCTCGAGCATGGCGGCCCCGAACGCAAACTCACCGCGGATATAAATAAAAGCCGTGTGTGATTGAATCGCGTAGGCGGCGATCAGCGTCCCTTCGATGATGGCGTGGGGATCTCTCTCGATAATCAGCCGGTCCTTGAAGGTGCCCGGCTCGCTTTCGTCGGCGTTGCAGATGAGATATTTGGGCTTGGGATTGTCTTTGGGCACGAAACTCCACTTCATGCCGGTGGGAAAGCCTGCACCCCCTCGGCCCCTCAGCCCCGACTCCTTGACCTCTTCGATGAGCTTCGCCGGCGTCATGGTGCGAAGGACTTTCTCCCAGGCGCGGTACCCGCCGCGCGATTGATAAACCGCCAGCGTATGCGAGTCGGCAACATCGATATTGCGTAACAGGACTTTTTCCATTCTCAGATGATCACAGCGCGGGTCGCCTCCCGCGCACCGGGTGAAGTTCCTCCCCGCAGCCTTACGAGAGTATTCCGCCCATCAAGAAATTCGGGTCATTTCAAGGACTCGAGGATCGCCGCCACCTTCTCTTCCGTCAGGTCTTCGTAATAATCGTCGTTGATCTGCATCATCGGCGCCGTCCCACAGGAGGCCAAGCACTCTACCTCTGAAAGCGTGAATCTCCCATTCACCGAGGTCTGGCCGACGTCGATCCCCAAATTCTTGCCGATGAAGCTGGTGATCTTCTCAGACCCTTTGAGGGCGCATGGCAGCGTGCGGCAGACCTGAATATGATAACGCCCGATCGGCTTCATCGTGAGCATCGTATAAAAGCTAACGATGCCGTGCACCCGCGCCGGTGATTGCCCCATAAGTTGGGCGACATACGCGATCGCCTCCGGTCCGAGGTAACCGAATTCCTGCTGCGCCAGGTACAGCACCGGCAGCATCGCCGCCTCTTTTTTCGGGTAACGGCCGACCGTCTCTTCGAATTTCTTGTACGTCTCCGATGAAAACTCTAAAGCCATAGGTCGATGCTCTTACTTTTCCGCTCTCAATCTAGTAGTGGCTTGCTGAAAAGCCGTTGCAGACCGCTCAAAAAGGTCTCAGAGGCGAGGCGCGTGGCGGAAAACGCATATGGCTGATAGCTTATGGCATATAGACCGAACCATAAGCCATAACCCATAGGCCATAACCCAACTCTAGAACGAGGCGATTGAGCGCACCCTTCGAAGACGCTCAGGGCGATCGGTGTAAGCATATGAGCCTTTTTCAGCGGCCTGCTAGCGGTCGCACTCGCCGCCGATCATATTGATCATGCCAAAAGTCGGCACGATGTCAGCGACCATGTGGCCCTTGATCATCTCGTGAAACGCGCCCATCGCGATGAAGCATGGCGGCCGTACCCGCACTCGGTACGGTTTGCCGCCGCCGTCACTGACCAGATAAAAGCCGAGTTCTCCGTTGCCGCCTTCCACCGCGAAATAGGTCTCGCCGGGCGGCACCTGGATGCCTTCCATGATGTTTTTGAAGTGGTGCATCAATCCTTCGATGCTGTTATAGACTTTCTCTTTTTCCGGCAGAACAAAACGGGGATCGTCGATCCAGACCGGCCCTGTGGGAATTTTCTCCAGCGCCTGCTCGACGATTCTCATGCTCTGCTCGATCTCCTGAATCCGGCAGACAAAGCGGTCGTAGTTGTCTCCTTTACTTCCGAGCGGTACCTCGAAATCGAATTGATCGTAAACAAGGTAGGGATAGGCTTTGCGCACGTCGTAGTTAACGCCTGTCGCCCTGAGAATTGGACCCGTAAGGCTGTAGCTGATCGCCGTCTCTTGCGAGATGGTTCCGACGTTGGACATCCGGTCGATGAAGATGCGGTTGCGGGAAACCAAACGATCGCAATCGTCCAGGATCCGGCGGACGTTCTTAAAGACGCGCCTTACGCTCTCTGTGAAATCATGCGTTAGGTCGTGTTTGACACCGCCAATGCGAACGTAAGTGACCGTTAAGCGCGCGCCCGTAAGAGCCTCCACGACCCGCATGATCATCTCCCGGGCCTCGATCATGTAAAAGCCGACGGTGATGGCGCCGAGTTCCGAGGAAGCCATGCCGCAACAAGTTAGATGATCGTAGATCCGTGACAGCTCGCTTACAATGGTACGAATGAACTGGCAGCGCGGCGGCGCTTCCACGCCGATGAGCTTTTCCACCGCGAGTGCGTAGCCGACGTTGTTGATCAACGGCGAAGCGTAATTGAGACGGTCCGTATAGGGGACGACTTGAGTCCAGGTTGCTTGCTCGCAGCTCTTGGCGAACCCCCGGTGCAAGAAACCGACCTCGACGTCACAATCGAGCACCTTCTCGCCCTGAAGCTTCAGGTTGAACTTGATCGTTCCGTGCGTCGCCGGATGGGACGGCCCCATCTGCAGTTCCATAATGTCAGCAGGTAATTCTTGCGTTTCGGGCATCATGATGACGGTTTCTGCTTTGCTTCGTTTTTTCGTCCGAGTGATTGCTTCAGCCGCAGCAGCTTGTTACGGGAGCGTTCGTCGACGAATGTCCCGTCGACCTCCCGCTCCGGCACCCGCGGCTGCCATAGGTTCACGGGATAGTCCTTGCGCAGCGGATGACCTTGAAATTCCTCGTAGAGCAGAATCCGCCGGAGATCCGGATGACCGATAAATCGAATGCCGAACAAATCCCAGATTTCACGCTCGAGAAAATTCGCGCCGCGCCAAAGAGGGGTCAGCGATTCCACCTCCGCGTCGTCCTCCGGCACCGGGACTCTCACGCGCAGCCTGCGTCGCCCCCGCAGAGACAGGATCTGATACACCAGCTCGAACCGTGGCTCTTTTTTTTTCCAATAATCCACGGCCGTGATATCCGACAAAAAATCAAAATTGAGCTGGGGGTCGTCTCGCAACAGCCGAAAGCTTTCCGTCAATTCGGCGCGCTCCAGAATGAGGATATCATCGCCCCGGAAGCGACTCGTTTCCAGCGCTTTTGGCCCAAGCTTCTGCTGGACGAGTTCGAGGTTCGAGCTCGCCTCAGCCATGCCGCGTCAATCCCACTCCAGGGCCCCTTTTCTCCAGGCATAAATGAACCCGATTACGAGAACGGCAAGAAACATTCCCATCTCGATCAGACCCAACAACCCCAGGTCGCGAAACAGAATCGCCCATGGATAAAGGAAAACAACTTCAAGATCGAAGATCAAGAACAGCATGGCCACCAGGTAAAAGCTGACGGAAAAGCGCGCGCGGGCATCTCCACTGGGCGGGTTGCCCGATTCGAAGGGCTCCGCCTTCACGGGATTGAGACTCTTCGGCCCGAAGTTTTGCGCAACAAAAAGCAGAGACAGCACCACAACGCCCGCCAACGCAAAAAGAATCATCAGCGGCAAATAGGAATCGTTCATGAATTAAGGGCAAATAATAAAAACCGCACCGACGAGAGGCGCGGATCTGGGATCGGATGACACCAAAACTAACTTTTTTCTATTGGAAAATAGAGCAGTTGTCAATAAAGCAATGCTATAATCACGTGCGGTAGCGGCGTGCAACTGTGGTCTCGGCGCCTGCGTGTGCTCTCCTGCGTGTGCTCTCGTTGACGGCGCGCCCGCTCGATGGTAATCCTCGCTACGCCACGCCGGCGGGGTCTTTGGCCCATAGGGAAACGGACGAGAAGGAAATCGAGGTCTTTTTGTTGGGCAACGGCTACGCGCGCGAACTCACGCGATCTCGAGGACAATCTCAGATGGATTCGCTGAAAGCCTTTTTAGCAGGCTAGCTAGACTTCGGCTTGTCTTCTCCGAGCGGTTGGACATTGAGAAAACCGTGCTCCGAAATATCGAAGTAATTTCCGTCCGGATCGGATCCGCGGATCTCCGCGTAGGGCCGCCCGTTGGGTCGCGGCTTGGGCAATTTGTTATAATTGATCTTCTTCATCTTATTGACGATGGCCTCACCGTTTTCGACCTGAAAGCCGAAATGGTAAAGGCCGTTGGTCGCGTTCTGATCATGATTGGGCAAGATCGCGAGATTAAAATAACCGTCGGTGAGAAAGATCGCTCCACCCTCTTTCTTGTCCTTATGGAGCAGCTCCATTTCGAAAATATCCATATAGAACTGCGCCAGCTTTCCCGTGTCTTCGGTGCGAATCGCCAGGTGACGGATCTTAGGCATAAACACCTCCTGTTAAATTGCTCCACCCATATGCCGTACGGCTTGGAGTTGTCAAGCAAGGTGGCTCTCTGTCAAAAGTGTGGTTTCGAGGAGAAACCTCACGTTTGACATTAGCGCCGCGGACCTGATCAGGGGGGTGACTCCGGCTTAACCTTTGATTACACCGACGGGCCGGAAGCGCGCGACACGCTTCGATACGCCTGCCAATTCCATCGTCTCTACGACCTCCGCGACATCTTTGTAAGCGTGGGGCATCTCTTCGGCCATCGTGCCGCGCCCTTGGTAGCGAGCGACGACGCCCCGCCGGGACATTTCTTGATCGATGTTGATGCTTTGGCTCTGCTTTTTCGACTGAGCGCGGCTCATCACCCTGCCGGCGCCATGGCACGTGCTGCCGAAAGTTTTTTCCATGGCGACCTCGGTGCCAACCAGCAGATAAGAGTATCGCCCCATGTCACCGGGAATCAGCACGGGCTGGCCTGTCTCTCGGTAGGCTTCGGGGATCTGCGGATGGCCGGGAGCAAATGCGCGGGTCGCTCCTTTGCGGTGAACACACAGCCTGCGCTTGGAGCCCTGCACCAGGTGCTCTTCGAACTTCGCGATGTTGTGGCAAACATCATAGATCAATGAAAAGCCTAGTTCCTTGGGACCGATATTGAGCGCTTTCATGAAAGCCTTCTCCGCCTGGCTCATGATCACCTGGCGATTGACCCAGGCGTAATTGGCCGCTGCGGCCATCGCGGCGAGATAGTCTTGCCCTTCGGCTGACTGGATCGGCACACAGGCCAATTGACGGTCCGGCAGCGAAATACCGTATTTGACCATGACCCGATTCATGACCTTCAGAGAATCTTCGCAAATCTGATAGCCGAGGCCGCGCGAGCCCGTATGAATGAGTACGACCAGCTGATCGGGAAAAAGTTCGAAATGATCGGCCGCTCCCGGGAAATAGATTTGTTCAACCCTGCCGATCTCCAGGAAATGATTTCCTGATCCAAGGGTCCCAACCTGTTTGAGTCCCCGTTCCAAGGCGCGGTCGCTGACCAACTCCGCGTCCGCTGCCGCAAGTCTGCCGCCTTCCTCCATGAAGGAAAGATCTTCATGCCTCCCATAACCCTGTGCGACAGCCCAACGGGCGCCATCGCGCAATAGCCGCTTTTCATCTTGCTTGGACAGCTTCGGGATTGCTCCCTCCGATCCGACGCCGGAGGGAATCAGGGAAAAGAGACTTTCGACGATCTTTGGCAGCTTTTCTTTGACCTGATCGAAGACCAAACTGGTCTTCACGAGGCGAACGCCTCAATTGATATCGTAGCCGACCCCGCCCGGAGAGATGACCCCTTCCCGAGCGTCCACCGCCGCCACGCCGCCTATGGGAAAACCGTAGCCCCAGTGAATATCCGGCATAGCCAAAGAATAGCCGACGATTCCCGGCAGATGAGCCACGTTCATGACCTGTTTCAGGCTGTTATCGGATTTGATGTCGGCCATGAGCTTTTCTGTGGCATAGATGCGGCCTGGCACGCGCATGCCGCCCTGCCGCGGGATTTCCCACAGGTAGTCTTCCAGGCGGGCTAACTGGATCTCGTCTGCAGCCATTCAGGAATCGTGATTTGGCAAAGCCTAGGGGCGGGTTTGAAACCCGCCCCTACAGACTGTCGACTCGTCAACCACTCCACACCATCGAAGGCTACTGAAAAACTCTCCGGAGTCCTTCGACGGTCTCAGAGCCTGCCCTGAGTTTATCGAAGGAATGAACGGAAGAGAGGTCGAAATGATTAATAAGCCGTTTATGCTGGTTCTCGAAGCATTCCTATCTTTTTTCAGCCGCCTGCTACACATCGAAGATGATCCGGGCATGCCATGAACCCGCTTCTTCCCAGATCTTGAAGTCATGATACGTTACGCCCTTGATCTCGGTATGAAAACGATGACGTTCCAGGTTAAGTTGCTCGCCGCCGATCTTACCCTCGATTTGATTTTCGCTGATCCGCACCACCTCGCAGCGCTTGCCGATAAAGCTCTTAATATTGAACAGCGCCAACAACTCACACAACCACCCGTGGAGCAATTCCTCCGGCCCGTTACCCGTTGCCGTTACGGTCTCCACATCTCGGCTTTCAATGGTTTCGGGATCCACAATCAAAGCATAGAGCGCTTCACCCGCGGCGGCGAAAAGTCCGGCAAGATCGGGAGCGGTAACTTCGACGCCGAGATCGGCGGTATGTTCGATTTGCCGGTAACTGGACCGTTCATTGCTCATGCGCTGTTTCTTCGTCGCGCGCCACAATCATCGGAACCATCGCGTCGCGGATCACTTTCTCGCTCACTTCGCCGAATTTTTCCTTGAACCGGTCCAGCGGTACCACCGCCTTCGCCATGGCGCGATGGCCGCCGGCGCTACCGACGTCATCGAAGAGCTTCTTCATGATCTCGCCGGCGCTCTTAACGTAACCCACATTGCGCACCGAAATGACGACCCGATTGTCGGACAATCCAGACACCACGGCCCACTCCACGCCCTCGATTTGCAAACAAAACTCCGCCATCTGCGAAATGACGTCTTCACGCTTCACCTCGCCCATGTGGATGACTGCGACACCATCGGCAAGCTGCAGCCGGCTGAGAGCTCGTCCGAGGGCTTCGAGATCTTCACGCGGCAAAGCGGGTCTTTCGATTCGAGCGATCATCGCCTTATTGGCAAGGGGGTACAAAAACGTAAACGCGTTAAGATCCGCCAGATTGCTGCCGCGCTCCAAAAACAGGGTATCGGTTTTAATGCCGTACAGGAGCGCCGTCGCCAATCTTTGCGATGGCTCCATTCCCACGGCTCGCAAATACTCCGTAAAAATTGTCGATGTCGCGCCATAAGGAGTTCTGAGATCGGTAAAACCCGCATTGAATGCGGAGCGCTTGGGGTGATGATCGACCACCAAATCCACTGCTCCCAGCGGTTTATCGAAATAGGGCGGCTGCACGTCGACCAGGGCCAGGCGGGCGCCGTCCTTGTGGAGATCGTCGTATGAGATCCGCTCCACCTGTATATCTAAAAGGCGGATCATCGCGACGTTTTCGGGCCGGGTCACCTCGCCGAAAGTGACGATCGGCGTCGTCGTGCGATTGCGGCCCAACAGCTCGCGTAAAGCCAACGCGCTCCCGAGCGCGTCGGGATCGGGATCGTGCTGAAGCAAGATATGAACTTTGTCTTTTTCGCCGAATAGCGAGCGGATCCGCTCCACCTTTTTCCGATTCAAGGTATCCAGGAGCTGGGTGGCGCAGAAGTCTTCGAAAAGGTCCGGCAGCTGGAGATGTCGGAGCAGCGAATCGCCGGAATCCTTTGCGCCGTTTTTATCGGCCATCAAGACGACAATGGGCAATCCTTTGTCCAGACTTCTCAAAAATTGGCTGAGCCGGTCTTGCAACTCCTCGTCGCGGAGGAAAACAATGGCTTGATCGACATGGTGCAATTTAATTTTTTTGTAGGTCTCTTCCTTGAGGAGATCCCCCTGCCACACGCGCCCGCCCTGGCGCTTGATCCTCTTCGCCATGGTCGCGTCTTGAACGAGAAACAGCACTTCCGCCTGTTTCAACGCCACGTTCCGCATGAAATGAAATAAAAGATCGTCCTCGCAGATGGCTAGATATCGCATGGAGATATCCCTTGAGAGGGATTTAATGCGGGCGAATGCTAGCGGTCAGGCGTGGTAAGTCAGCGCTCATAAGCACGGCCGCAGTTTAACACCTCAATTTTGTCAATTCCATAGCATAAGGCCGACGCGATAAAAACAAAAAAGAGAAGGGAGAGTGGGAGAGGAGGAGCGTCGGTCTACTTACGGGCGACGATCAAAGTCGTCCCCGGTAAGGTTTTGGGAATATCGCCGTGCGTTTCGATTGAGTGGAAGCCGGCCTTTTTCAACCAGTCGGTGAACTGCGACAGGGTCCAGCACTCTCCCTCAGGGGTGTGCGTCAAAGTATAGACCGAAAAACGCAAGGCAAACGTCGGCTCGGTGCGCTCTTCGTTGGGCACGAAATCGTTGACGACGAAGTGTCCACCGGGTCTCAGCGCGTTGTAAGCTTTGGCAAAGAGTTCCTGGTTGCCGTTGGGCGATTCGAATCGACAAAAATTGCTGGCGAGCACCAAGTCGTAATGGTTCTGTTCGATCGTCGCGGAGTGATGTGCGCCGTCGACGAAATGAATCCGACCTTCGAGACCCCGCTCGCGATTGAGCTTTTTTGCGACGGCGTTGACGTTAGGCCAGTCCAGCTGTGTCACTTGCGCCGAAGGATCGCACGATAGAATCGTCATGCCGAAGATGCTCGACCCGCCGGCGATATCCAAAACCCGCAGGCCTTTTTGTTTCGCGCCGATGCTGAGGATGCGGCAGAGTGCCTTGGCGGCCGGTTCGGCAATGGGAATGATCCCGAGGACGAGCTTCTCCCAAACCCGAAGCTCGGCGCCGGTATCCATCCGGCTCACCGGCTTCCCGGTCCGCAGCGTCTCTTTCAGGTGAGCCATGCCGTCCCAAAGCGCCAGAGCCACGTGGCGAAAATCGCCAACGTAGGCCGACTTGCCTCGCACCAGAAACGTCTCACTGATGGGGGGGAGATAGTAGCGCCCCGCTCGTTTATCGATGAGCCCCAGAGCGAGCAGGCTATCGAGGACGATGCGGGTCGCGCGCGGGTTCGTGCCGGCTTCTCGGGCGATTTCGTCGGCGTTGCGAAAACCTCTATCCACCAGGGTAAAAAAATCGTACTCCAGCGACGCGTCGAGAATTTGGCTGTTACCAAAATCGCCAAGAATGCGCATGAGCGGCCTCGGCGACAGCTCCTCCTCTCGATGACGGCGCTCAGACATAATCAATTCGCGTAAAGTCCCTCTTTCTTAATGTACTGATAGACGCCTTCAAAGAACCAGGCAAAATACGCCGTTCCCATGCGCAGGCAATACTCCAAGCTAAAGCCGGGGCGGGTATCGGCGCGGCCTTCTTCGAGCATTTTTTTGAGCACCATCCAATCAAGATCCGCGTGCGCCATTACGCCGTCGGCATGGACTTCGAGATCGGCTTGGGCGTGGACTCGAAAATAGACGATTTTTTCCTCCGGTAGTTGATAGGCTTGGCGCAGCGCCCCACCGAAAAATTTTGCCCAGTGGCCGACGGCCTCTTCGACACAGAAAGACGCCCACCACTCCGCCATCGTCCCTTCGTATAAAACCCCCCGGTAATATTCGAGAAACGCCCGGCACTCGGGCAACATTTCATATTCCACCATGGCTTCGTCGGCGAGGCCGAAGTTTCTTCCCTGCTCCAGGACAATTCGAATATGGCCCGGCGGCGTGGGCTGAATCATCTCATCCGCCACATGGTTGGCGAAGTGCTTCTGCAGCTCAGGATGCCGCTTGAAAAACGGCAGGTGACGCTGATAGGCAACGCCATGAAAATTATTGATCTCCGCCACGAACCCATACCAATTTTGCCAAAAGACCCTGATGGCCTCCATGGGCAAGGTTCCCTTTGCCAAATCGGCATGAAACCGGCCTTTGAAGAGCCAGCGGTCGGCAAGGCCCATCAAGTATGCTTTCAAACCGGCGATCACCGCCTCGGCTTCCGCCGATGTCAACTTTCTGCCAAAGTAATCGTTCTCTTTTACCGCCATCTTTTTTTCTCCTGCATGGATCGGTTTCGCGTCCCGGGTTCGATGTTGGCCCCTCGATACGCGCTCCCTTCGATACGCCGCTCCCGTCGCCACCGGTTCCCCTCGCTGCG
>DASTOD010000255.1:0-3075 GCA_035762645.1 Binatia bacterium
GTAACGCGAGCAATGACTATCTCCAGGATCGAGAGGCGCAAAAGACACGAAGCTATTCGGGCATCGCCGCTGTCATCCCCGCCGAACAGGATGGCTGCGCGACGGAAAGCATGGGGCCGATTTATGATCGAACCAAGGAGCACCTGGGCTACAGCGACAAGACGGTCATCGCCTTGCGCAAAGTTCTGCTTCAGGCGCTAAAAGCCGTGCAGGAGGGTCGGGAGCCTCCCCATATCATCAGAGACGCAAGGCTTAATGATTTTTCTCGGCTGAGAGCCGTTAAGGGCGTCTTGCCGGCGAACGGCTCCTGGCAAGAGCTGGTGGATTTGGAAAAGGCGGCGCTATGAGCGACGAACTTCGGGTGTCGAATAGCCTCAGACTCTTGCTGTTTCGCGCCATCGGGATCATCACTCTCATAACGGCCCTGCTCCTTCGATATCCGCTGCTCGCATCGGCTCAGAGTTCGCCCCCGGCCAAGTTGCAAAAAGTCACCGCCCTTTACGGCGCCAGGAGCGGGGCCTCTTGGCCAATGTGGATGGCCAAAGATGGAGGCTATTACCGCAGGCACGGCCTGGATGTTGAACTGGTGTTTGGCGTCCATCCGGCGCCGATTGCCGCCGTCATAAGCGGGAATGCAGCCATGACTTCCGCCGGAGCTGACCCGGCTCTGCTGTCGGCGTCAAAAGATGCTTCGTTGGTCCTCCTGGGAAGTTATTTGAACAAAGGAAGCTTTGCCCTGGTTTCCGCCAAGAGCATCAATCAGATGAGCCAGCTTGCTGGAAAGCGCATCGGCGTCGGCCGGGTGGGCGACCCGCCCTATCATTTTACGCTGAGCCTGCTCAGGAAAAATGGAATCAGCCCCAAGGACATTCAGTGGCTGTCCGTGGGAGTGGATGCGGCCGCACGCGCGGCCAGCCTTCATACCGGCCAGATTGACGCGACGCTCATTACCGCGCCCGCCTATTTTAGGCTCGAGGCCGCGGGGTTTCCTGTGCTTGCGCTGCTCTCTGACCATGACGACATCTATGTTTCCACCTACTATCTCTTTCGCAGGGATACCTTGCTGACCAACCGCATCGTCGCCGAAGGCTTCATCAAGGCGCACGCCGAAGCGATCAAGCGGTTTTACGACGATAAGAGCTTTGCCATGCAGGTGATGATGAAATACGGCGGCGCCAAAGACATGGAAGATGCCGGGCGAGTCTATAATCTGTTTGCGAAGAGCCGGATGTTCGAGGCTATACCTTATATTCTCAAAGGCTCGGTGCAGGGGGTTATCGAGCGACAACGGCAGGATCAACCCTACTTGAAGGATTTCGACTTCAGCAAATCCGTAGACAACAGCCTGGTCGACCAGCTCGTGGGGGAGGGTTTTTTTGAGAGACTTTTCGGACCTGGAATTAAAGAAGAGCAGCAGAAGAAACAGGCGCTCTCGTACGGAAGGTAGGGAGCGGATTATACACCGTGTAACAGGTGCTTCGAATCGTGAGCCGTTCTGGGTCGGTAGTTATTTGACCACAATGACAACGGACTGCAGACGACAGACTACATCACCGGGGCCTTCCAGTTATTTTTTTCGTGCTGGTCGGTAGTCTGTGGTCTGTAGTCGCTTTTACTCGAGGAGGAGCCATGAAAGACGTGACGATCATTGTCGGGACGGTCGGCCAGAGCATTATGCGCAGCGAGGATAACGGACAAACATGGGCGCGGATTGGGCCACGGCGCGGATTTGCTTACGAAGCTTCCGTCCGTTGCCTGGCCATGCACCCGCATCAACCGAGTATGCTATTTGCCGGCACGGAGAAAGGGCTCTACCGGAGCGACGATGCAGGAGCAAACTGGCGCTTCGTCGATTCGGCGCTTAACGATTATTATCTGTGGGCGCTGGCGATCGATCCGGTCAATCCCGAGATCGTGTTCGCAGGAACCGGCACGCCGACTCCGGCGGCCATTTTTCGTTCCGAGGATGGCGGGAGGAGTTGGCAAAAGCGGCCGGTGGAGATTGCGACCGAGTGCGAAAACGTCGGGACGCCGCGAGTCACAAGCATCGCTGTCGACCCAGTCGAGCCCAAGAACGTCTGGATGAGCCTTGAAGTTGACGGCGCGCGTCGGAGCACCGACGGCGGCGAATCCTGGAGCCTGGTCGAGGCGACGGATCGCTTAGACATTCATAATGTCGCCGTGACCGCCGGCCCACCCAGAACCGTCTTTATTATGGCGAACCGTGAAATCTATGCGAGCAAGGATAACGGCGCAGGCTGGGAAACTCTGGGTATGCAAAAAAACATACCCTGGGAATATCCGCGCAAAGAAACTTACCTGCGGGGTATTGCCGTTGATCCTGCTGATCCGAGGACTCTCTTGTTGGGGTTTGGCGATTTCACACCGGGATCGTCGGGAGCCGTCGCGCGATCCAGCGACCTGGGAAAGAGTTGGAAGCTACTCCCTTTGCCGGTAGAACCGAATTCCACGGTCTGGACGTTTGGGACTAATCCCGCCGATCCCAACATCATCTTCGCCGCCAGCCGCTACGGCTATCTTTATCGCAGCGACTCGGGCGGAGAGTCATGGACGAAGCTCCGGCGCGAGCTCAGTGAGATCGCCGCGGTGCGCTGGCTGCCGAATCAATAGTTTCGGGTTTCGAGTCTCGGGTTCCGGGTTAACAGAACCCAAAAAAACCATTTTACGAGGAGCAAGTAGGATGCCTAATGTGAAATTACCGACCGGTGTCGACCTCTACTATGAGTCCCACGGCCGAGGCGAGCCGCTCATTCTGGTTCCGTCCACCGCCTATTCCGGCGAGGTTTGGAAGCCCTCTCAAGTGCCGCTCGCTGATTTCTTGAACCTCATCCTGCACGACCCGCGCGGCTGCGGCCGCTCGGTGGCCAGCCAAAGCGTTTACACCATCGAACAGATGGCGGCCGATATCATTTCATTGATGGATCATCTGAAAATTCCGGCAGCCCATCTGCTGGGTCACTCCATGGGCGGCCGCATCGCGCTCTGCTTGGCGCAGAACTTTCCAGGCAGGGTGAAAAGTTTGATCATGGCGGCGAGCGGGTCGGGTCCGGCTGC
>DASTOD010000256.1:0-5778 GCA_035762645.1 Binatia bacterium
AGTCGCCCCGCGGCCACCGCCGCGCCAAAGGTGCCGGTCAGGGCCGGAGCATGGAATCCACGCTTCTCGAGCGAGTTGCCGGCGGCAACGCCGATCCGCGACATGACTTCACAACCCGCAACGAAAGCCGCCAGCAAAGCCTGTCCGCTCGCTTGTCTCTCTTCAGCCACGGCCAAAGCAGGAAGGAAAGCGGTCGCGCCGGGATGGACCCCGCCTCCCGGCTGGCGGACGTTGTCCAATTCGAAGGCATGCGCCATCGCGCCGTTGGCCAGGGCGGCCTTGGGCGCTGCGGTTTTCCAAGCTTGAGCAAAAACGGTGGATCCGCCATTGGCGCGTAGAGCCCTTACAAAATCGATCACGCTACGACTCCACGGCTTGGCGGAGCCATAGAGGGTCACGGCGATCGTGTCCAGGAAACAGGCTTTGGCCCGGGAGATCACCTCGGAAGGAATCTCGCCATAGCGCAATTTAACCGCATAGCGGGCGAGCGTCTGCGTAGGACCCAACGTCATGTCAGCCCCTTGCGCATTGTTCGGGCGCGTCGATCGGGAAGCCGTTTTCCGAAATCCGGAGTTAGCGGACCACCTTGGCTCCGGCCTCCTTGAGGACCTCGCGCATCTGTTTTGTCAAATCGTCGAAAAATTTGTTGAGCTCAGGGCCTTTGAGAAATCCATCCTCAAACTGATTTTGTTCCAAGTATTTTTTCCAAGCGGCTGTCTTGGCGAAGCGGTCAAAGACTCCTTCCCAATATTGAACCACATCCTTTGGAACCCCCGGCGGAGCGAAAACTCCCCGCGCTTGAGGTATGACCGGCACATTGATCCCCTGCTCCGGAAGGGTTGGGACGTCGGGGAAAGACGGCAGGCGCTTCTCGGTCAAAGAAGCAATGACCCGCATGTTCCCCGCTTTGATGTGCTCCCCCGCCTCTTGAGGTTCGATCACCATCATCTGCACATGCCCGCCGAGAAGGTTTGCGATACGCTCCCCGCCGCTCGGGAAAGAGATGAAGGTCCAGTTCGCCCCGGTGGCCCGTTGAATCACCAGACGCACGAGATTGTCTCGACCTGTTACGGAACCCCCGGACTGTCTGAGCTGGCCGGGATTTTTCTTGGCGGCTTCGACAAAATCTTTCATGCTCTTGTAAGGTGAATCCGTTTTCACTGCCACCACCGCGGGCTCCAGAACCAAACGGACGATGGGGGTTAGGTCCTTGACGGTGACTTTCGCCTCCGCGGTCGTGAGGGGATTCGTGACCCAGACGGCTGTGAAGAAGCCGATGGTGTGCGTCTCGCCTTTTTTTTCAGCCAGATAGGACATGGCCACGGCGCTGCCACCGCCTGACTTGTTCACGACTTGCATGCGCTGAGAGATAAGCTTCTCCTTTTGCAGTAACTCGGCGATTGCTCGCGCAAGGATATCAGAGCCGCCTCCCGGACCCGTGTGGACGACGGCCTCTATTGGTTTAGAGGGTTCAAATGCCCTGAGCTGCGGCGCGGCTGTTAAGAGGCATGTCACTAAAAGCGCCACGAAGAACACCAATTGTTTCCTTTCCATTTCGCTACCTCCTTGGTTAATCTTACAGCTCCTGCTCAATCGCTTTCACTCTCCAGGAGCGAACCTTGTTGAGAATGGGCATGAAGAGTAAAACACCGGCGAACAATAACATCAGGGCAGAGAGAGGTCTACCGACCAGGATAGACAGGTGGCCCTGCGACATCATTAACGACTGGCGCAAAGCCAGCTCCAGCCGCTCGCCCAAAACCATTCCTAGCACCAGCGGGGCCGCGGGAAAATCGAGCTTGCGCATGACATAGCCGAGCAGGCCAAAAAGTCCGAGCATCCACACATCGAAAAGGCTGTTGCTTACGGTGTAGACGCCTACAATGGAGATGCCGAAAATGGCCGGATAGAGAACGTAGTAAGGTAGCCTTAGAATCTGAGCGAAAAGGGGAACCAGAGGCAGATTCAAAACCAGGAGCATCACGTTCCCCACATACATGCTGGCAACGAGGCCCCAGAAAAGACCGGGATTTTCCTGGATCAGGAGAGGTCCGGGACGAAAGCCCCACAAGAAAAGCGCACCCAAAAGAATCGCTGTGGTTGCCGAGCCGGGAATGCCAAGGGTCAGTAGGGGGACCAATGCCCCGCCGGTCTCCGAGTTATTGGCGCCCTCGGGAGCGGCCACTCCTTCGATCACCCCGGTCCCGAACTTCTCCCTTCTGCGCGAGACAGCCTTTTCCAGTCCATAAGATAAAAACGAAGCGATCGTAGAGCCGGCACCGGGCAGGACGCCGATGAAAAATCCAACCACGGAGCCGTTCAAAAAGGCAAAGCGCGAGTCTTTGAGGTCCTGCATGCTCGGTAAAAGATTCCTAAGCCCCTTGGGCACCGTGAAAATCTGCGCGCCGCTCTGCGATTCCATATTGACCAGGACCTCGCCGATGGCGAAGAGGCCGATACTGACGACGATAAAATCGATCCCATCGAGTAGTTCCATGTTCCCGAAAGTAAATCGCGACTGGGCAGTAAAAAGGTCCGTTCCTATGCTCGCTAGCCAGAGGCCAAAGAGCGTCGCGACGATACCTCTGATAACGGACCTGCCGGTCAGAAAAACCACCATGGTCAAGCCCAGGACCATGAGGGCGAAGTATTCCGGAGGGCCGAAACGCAACGCGAACTTCGCAATGGGAGGGGCCACGAGCATGAGACCCACGACGCCAAAGGTGCCGGCGACAAACGAAGAGATGGCGGCAATGCCGAGAGCCGGTCCGGCTCGACCCTGGCGGGCGAGTTGATAACCGTCGAGGCAAGTCACGACCGATGCGGACTCCCCGGGAACGTTCAGCAGGATCGAGGTCGTCGAGCCGCCGTATTTTGCCCCGTAGTATATCCCGGCCACCATGATGATGGCGGTGGTTGGATCCATTTTAAAGGTAAGCGGGAGAAGCAGGGCGATCGTTGCAGGAGGACCCAGGCCTGGGAGAACGCCCACGATGGTCCCTAAAAATACACCGACGAAGCACCAAAAAAGATTTACCGGAGCGAGAGCTATGGAAAAACCCAACAGGAGATTGCCGATTGCTTCCAAAGCCTGCCTAACCCCTCTTTAAAAACCCAACGGACCAGCGGGCAAAGGGACACCCAAGGCAAACGCAAACACCAGGTGAAAACCCAACATCAGACCCAGTGCAACAGTGAAGGTTGCCCATAGAGACCGCCGATCGACGACGCGAAGCAGATACCCGGTAAGGAGTCCGAAACTGAGGGTAAATCCCAGGAGTGGAAGAAGCGCGATGGCGCCTGCCAAACCGGCCCACCCCCCCAATGCCCGTCCCGCCCCCAGCCAGGGTCGCGCATCACTGCTCTTGCCGGTTGCCGGACCAGACAAGTTGACCGAAATCAGAAGCAGGCCAAGAAAAGAGAGTCCAATGCCGAGCCACAGCGGGAGAAACCCGGGTCCGGGACCGCCATACTCGGAAAAATAGGCCAGCCGCGAGGCTTCAACCACCACGTAGATGCCAAAAGCCGCGATACAGAAACCGGACACCAGCTCGTTTTTGTCCCGAAAACTCATTTCGATTGTATTCTTCCGACGGCGCCGCAAACGGCTCCAGAGCATGGAAGCTAGTAGAAATCCACCTATCGAGTCAAGAAGCAACGGGCGAGAGACAGAAGCACCGGCCCAATTCGCCCGTAACTTTTGTGCCCGTGTGGGTAGTGGTTCAGTTTCGTCAAGATCTCTCTCTTCGTTCGAGATGACATCCTCCACTACGTGTCATTTCGAGCGGAGCGAGAAATCTTTCTCCCTTACGACAACTGGGTTCACTGCTAATTGAACCACTACCGCCCTGTGTCTCGGGTTGACGTCATACGCCGTGATCCGATAGTCTCGCGGGCCGAGATTCGAGGGTCGCGGGTTGAAAGCGTGCCGGTGGGAGGTCTCAGGGAAAAAAATTGTTCCTCCGGGATATCAAGAGAAATTCGTATGTCGGCCGATAGACCAGAAAGCATAATTAGCCAACTGGATGTTTTAGACCGCGGCGAGCGCCGCCGGGTCTACTGCCAGAATGCCGAAACGGCTTTTTTACTCAAAGATTCCTCATACAACGTTTTGCCGTTACCGACGCCGTTTCCCAAGGAGAACGCCGAAGCGAGTGTCGTTATTGGCCACAATCCGGCGGTATTCTCGTCAGAATTGCGCCGAGCGATCGAGACAGATCTTGTCCGACTCATCTATGTGCTCGCCGAGGGACTGGCCTTACCGCCGCAGGCGAGCGGAATCCCGATCTTCAGCTTTCTTGTTCCTCCATTCCAGCAAACGGTGCTGACAAAACTGCTCGATCGCGCGTTTCAAAGTCTTCGGCTCGCAAAACAGCAAGCCACGGTCGCGCGAGAACTCCAGCGCGTCCGCGGCGAGATCGACGAACTGAATCAGATCGGTATCGCGCTCTCGACCGAACGGGACATGAAATCATTACTCGATATGATCCTGCGGAAGAGCCGGGAGATCACTAATAGCGACGCCGGCTCGCTGTACTTGATCGAGGAAGACGAGCAAAGCGAGAAATGGCTGCGCTTCAAAATTACGCAGAACGACAGCTTGGAAGTGCCGTTCGAGGAGTTCACGCTGCCGATCGACGCCTCCAGCATCGCCGGCTACGTGGCGTTGACTGCCGAAGAAGTGCACTTGGAAGATGTTTACCAAACGCCGCCGACGTCTCTGTTCTCATTTAGCCCCAAGTTTGACCAGGAAAGCGGCTATCGCACCAAGTCCATGCTGGCGGTGCCGATGAAGAATCCGCGCGGCGAAATCACTGGAGTCGTGCAACTCATCAACTGCAAGCGGGACCCGCGCCTGCGCGTGGATCGCTCGACAGTCCATGAGTCGGTTACCCCTTTTCCCGAGGAGCGGCGGGCCCTAGTGAGATCACTGGCCAGCCAGGCAGCCGTGGCCATCGAGAACAATCTACTCTATGAAAGCATCCAGACGCTGTTCGAGGGATTCGTCAAAGCTTCGGTCATCGCCATTGAAGCCCGGGATCCGACCACTTCCGGTCATTCTTTCCGTGTGGCCGATTTGACCGTCGGTTTGGCAGAGGCTGTGGATCGGGACGATTCTCCTGCGTTCCGCGACTTACGGTTCACCCGCTCCGAGTTAAAGGAAATTCGTTACGCTTGCCTTTTGCACGATTTCGGCAAGGTGGGCGTGCGCGAGGCTGTGCTGGTCAAGGCGAAGAAACTCTATCCGCGGCAAGTCGATTTGGTTAAGCAACGTTTCGATTTCGCGCGCAAAGCCGTCCAGCAAGAACAGAGCGAGCGGAAGTTGGCCTACTTACTCGAGAATGGGAAGGAAGAGTTTCTCGCCCGGCAAGCGGAGTTCCAGCACGAACTCGCACAAAGGCTACGCGAATTGGACCGGCTGTTGGACTTTGTCCTGAAGTGTAATGAGCCCACTATCCTGGCGGAGGGAAATTTTCAGCGCTTGACGGAGCTTGCAAGAGGGCAGTTTCGGGACTCGGAGGGCGGGTTGCGCCCCCTGCTCACAGCGGAGGAAGTGAATCTGCTCGCCATTCCCAAAGGCACGCTCGACGAGTCGGAGCGGAAGCAGATCGAGTCGCACGTGATCCACAGCCTAAACTTCTTGAGCCAGATACCGTGGACCCGGGAGATCAAAAATATCCCGGCGATAGTCGCCGCGCATCATGAAAGACTTAACGGCGAAGGTTATCCCTACCGGTTGACCTCCGCGAACATCCCGTTCCAGTCAAAGATGATGAC
>DASTOD010000257.1:0-8532 GCA_035762645.1 Binatia bacterium
TTTTGGTACAACACATTGGCCGCTTGTGTGACCCTGCCCACCTGAGAGATTATGGTGTGTCTAAGGTAAGACGGTTAATCGTTCCGATTAAGATATCTATGAAGATCACCGCAACGAAAATCGCTCAATGGGCAAAAACAAAGAAGGCTCAGGTTACATTACCAAGGTTGATAAGGCGCCTCGCCCATACAGCGGGGAAACCTACCGAAGCTGATTTCCCAGCTGGTGATTCGACCGGCTTACCGGGATGGGATGGAGAGCTCGTGAGTGAAAGCGGAAGTCCGTGGATCCCGAAAGGCACGTCATACTGGGAATTCAGCTGCGAAGCCGAAGCTACCAGGAAAGCTAACAAAGATTACGAGAAACGAACAAAGAGTACGGCCAGGACAATACGTTCCAAGGCAACACTCGTAACACTTTCGGCCCGTAAATGGAGTCAAAAAAAAGTCTGGCTTAAGAAGAAACGACAGGCAAAACAATGGGCGGATATTCGCGCATACGATGCTAATGATATTGAGCAGTGGTTAGACCAGAACGCTGCAGTTGCACTGGAGTTTGCTGAGGATCTCGGATTAATCGGTCCGGGTGTTGAGAGTGTAGGAAGACGTTGGGACGGTTGGTCGCAACAATCAAAACCTTTGATCTCTGCGGAAGCGATGTTCATCGACCGCCAGAGCACACGAGAAAGAATCGTTGGAGAACTGCGACAACGAACGGAACCGAATCAGCCAGAACTTTATGCCGTTCGTGCGGATAGTGTTGACGAAGCAGTGGCCTTCGTATGCGCTTCGCTAGTTAATCATTCGGATTTGATGGCGTGCACTGTGGTCGTGACCACGCCCGAGGGGTGGCGGTTTGTGGAGACCAACCCTTCAATCAAAATTGCTATCGCTGCACGACCTGAAATAGCCGAGAGTACCAGGCAAAGGCCGCCGCATAATCTTCGGATGCGCCAGGATGAAATACCACCTTAGCGGCGGCCACGAACTCGCTTTCTGGCCTGCGCTTTGACTTCCGCCCAGGGAATAGGTCGGACAATACCTTCCTTGATCTCGCGAGAACGTCGTTGAACTTCCGCCGCCCAGGCGGCGTCGACATCGTTCTCAGTATCCGGCTCCAAGCTCGCTAAAAGTTCTTCAACGATTTGAAGACGATCGCTTTCAGCAAGCTTGATAGCAGCGTTGACGATTTGTTTTGCTGGTCGAGTCATGGTTCAGACACCTCTGATCTGCAAACTTTTAGCCATGTTATCTGACTAAAACCTGATTTTCTACTCACAGCCAATTGCTGCCTCAGACTCGGCTTTCCGCTCCAACGTATTTCTCCACCAGGCGAAAGCCGTGGCTATCCAGCGCCCCCGCGTAAAGCTCCTCTACAACAACACCTGCAAGGTAGGTTTGAAATACTACTGGCAGGAATCTGCTTTCAAAGAACGCGGCGCCATCCTGGCCTTTACGATGATCGAGAACAAGTGAAAGGAAAAGCTAACGAAAAGCATTTGAAATTCACTCACCACGGAGACACGGAGAACACGGAGTAAAAAGTTCTAATAAAAAGATACTCCGACTCTGCGAACTCTGCGTCTCTGCGGTGAATAAAATTGTTGCAGACGAATTCTCACTCACTTACATGCAAGAATCTAACGACAGAATGATTGCGCCTGGATCGGTAGTTGCTCAACAAAAGTGTCTCTCATGCTTGAAAGTCAGGATCTTTTCACTTTCAACGGTTGGATTCTCTGGAGCTTCCTGCGTACAATTCGATCGAAGTCCCCTGATTTTGCCGTAACCGGTACAAGGAGAGGGCATATGAGTTGGCTATCTGCTGAAGAACCTGAAGCGAGGACGCCGCCGGCCTGCAGGGCTCTAGAGACCGTCATCGTGCCGCGTCCCCGCGACATCGGTGGATTTGAAGTCCGCCGTGTGCTGCCGTCGGCAGAGCGGCGAAGCGTCGGCCCCTTCGTCTTCTTCGACCAGATAGGACCTGCTGAGCTGGCGCCTGGCTCTGGCATCGACGTCCGACCGCATCCGCACATCGGTCTTGCCACGGTGACCTATCTGTTCGCCGGGACGATCGTTCATCGAGACAGTCTCGGTAGCGTGCAATCCATTGAGCCCGGCGCGGTTAACTGGATGACCGCCGGGCGCGGCATCGTACACTCCGAGCGCTCCGATAACGAACTCAGAAAGCAGCGCCAAAAACTCTACGGCATACAAATCTGGGTCGCGCTTCCCAAGCAGCACGAGGAGACGGAACCTGACTTCACGCATTACGCCGCCGAATTGCTGCCTCAAGTCGAAGGCGAAGGAAAGACAGTCCGCGTCATCGCCGGTTCACTGTTCGGCAAGGCGGCGCCGGTGAAAACTTTCTCGACGCTGTTTTATGGCGACGCGGTTTGTCGTCCCGGAGCTTCGCTCTTGCTCGATAGCGGGCACGAAGAACGCGGGATTTACCTCCTCGAAGGAATCGTCGAGATCGCGGGGCAAGCATTCGAGCCGGGACGGCTTCTGGTTTTCTCGTCCGGCGATGCGGTTACGGTCAAGGCAATATCGGCCGCCCGGTTGCTCCTATTCGGCGGCGAACCGCTCGACGGTCCACGTCACCTTTGGTGGAACTTTGTCTCAAGCTCGCGGGAGCGTATCGAGCAAGCAAAGGCGGACTGGAAAGGCGGGCGCTTCGCGCCGGTGCCGGGCGATTCTGAATTTATTCCGCTTCCTGAATGATCGTGAGGCCGGCGTAACATAGGCGCAGCTTACGGCCATGGTGTTGGCGGCGCTCGGCGCAAGCGGGTTGGCAAAATTGGCTGCATGCCGGGTTGCAGATTACGGCTCCGACCTTTTTACTTACGAGACCACTTCCGTGCTTCGCAATCGGGTTACGCAAAACGAGGCCGACGAAGCCTTGGAGATCCTAGCTGGACTGGAGATTACCTACCATTAGCCATCGGCGAGTCAACAGTCCGCTTGGGTGGGACGCGCTAAAGCAGCGAAAGTAGCGGACGAGACCCTGCTTGCAGGCGGCAAAAAAGTGCCTTCCGTTGCGGGCCTGTAGCGGAAGAGTTAGTATCAACACCGGCGATGTGAGAGGGGCTTTTCCCGTACGGAGTAATTTCTTGAGTCAGTCATCAAAACATATTGCACTTTGGTTAGTGTTAGGGCTCGTTTTGTTTGGGGTTTTCAGCGTTTTTAACAAACAATACCGGCGCGAACCGGAAATTATTTTCAGCGAATTTATGGGTGCCGTGGAGCGCGGCGACGTTCAAGAGGTGGTGATCCAAGGACATCAGATCCAGGGCAAATACAAAAACGGTGAACCGTTCAGAACTTTTGCGCCAGAGGATCCGGAGCTGGTGAAGTCATTGCGGGATAAGCAGGTGAAAATCGCCGCCAAACCCGAGGACGAGTCGCCTTGGTACATGGTGCTGCTGCTTAACTGGCTTCCCATGCTGCTTCTGATTGGGGTGTGGATATTTTTTATGCGCCAGATGCAGGCGGGCGGCGGCAAGGCGATGTCCTTTGGCAAGAGCCGCGCAAGACTGCTTACGGAGAATGAACACCGCGTAACCTTTAGCGATGTCGCCGGCGTGGATGAGGCCAAAGATGATCTGCAAGAAATCATCGCATTCCTAAAAGATCCAAAAAAATTCACAAAACTTGGCGGGAGAATTCCCAAAGGGTGTTTGCTCGTGGGGGCCCCTGGAACTGGCAAGACCCTGCTGGCTCGTGCCATCGCGGGCGAAGCCGGAGTTCCTTTCTTCAGTATCAGCGGTTCCGATTTCGTAGAAATGTTCGTCGGCGTCGGAGCTTCCCGAGTCCGTGACCTTTTCGTTCAAGGCAAGAAGAAGGCGCCTTGCATTATCTTTATCGACGAAATCGACGCGGTAGGGCGTCACCGCGGAGCAGGCCTCGGTGGCGGCCATGACGAGCGCGAACAGACGTTGAACCAGCTGTTGGTCGAGATGGATGGATTCGAGTCCAACGAGGGAGTCATTCTCATCGCTGCAACCAACCGGCCTGACGTATTGGATCCCGCGTTGCTCCGTCCGGGGCGGTTCGATCGGCACGTCGTAGTGCCACGACCGGACATCAGAGGGCGAGAAGGTATCTTGCAGGTGCACACCCGGAAGGTGCCGTTGTCAACGGACGTGGACATCAGTGTACTGGCGCGATCCACGCCCGGGTTTACTGGCGCGGACTTGGAGAATCTCGTAAACGAAGCCGCTTTGTTGGCAGCTCGGAATGACAAGCAAAAAGTCGACATGCTCGACTTGGAGCTGTCCAAGGACAGGGTCATGATGGGCACGGAGCGGCGCAGCATGATTATCAGTGACGAAGAAAAGCGCAACACGGCTTATCATGAAGCCGGGCATGCATTGGTGGCGAAGCTGCTCCCAGGCGCGGATCCGATCCACAAAGTGACGATCATTCCACGTGGGATGGCTTTAGGCCTCACGCAGCAACTGCCTATGGACGAAAAGTATACCTATCCCAGGGAATATCTGCTCAATAACTTGGTTATCCTGTTCGGCGGGCGCGTCGCGGAAGAGCTCGTGCTCGAGCATATGACGACGGGCGCCGGGAATGATATCGAGAAAGCGACGGATCTGGCACGCCGGATGGTCTGCGAGTGGGGAATGAGCGAAAAGTTAGGGCCAATGACTTTCGGTAAGAAAGAAGAAGAGATTTTTCTGGGAAGAGATTTTACGCAAAAAGTGGACTATTCCAAGAGCACGGCCATTGAGATCGACGCTGAGGTCAGGCGCATTATCCAGGAGAGCTACCATCGGGCTAAGGACCTGCTGAAGACTAATCTTCGTCTGCTACATAAAGTTGCGGAGAAGCTGCTTGAAAAAGAGGTTCTGGACGGTTCTGAGATTGATGCCATAGTCAGAGCTTTCGGCGGTAATGGTGGAGATCCCTTCACACCGTCGAGTGCGATCGGCATTGCTTAAGTAGACCGTTATTCCTGATCCAAGGCTATTCCGATCTAGCCTCATCTCGTCGCCCTCTGCGCATCGGATCGGTGCGAATCGAAACCGCATCGGATGCTGCTCCTTTTGCCGATAAATCAGCAAATGCCGAAACTTCGGCAGCCCGTTCCGCGTCAAGTGTAAACTTTTCAGAAGCTTACGGGCGGCCCCCTCTTTGCACTCTCTTGTCATCGCCGCGGTCGTAAAAATCACAGAATGACATTAAAGATTGAAAAAGTCTCCGATCGGCGGTGATTCGCCTAAGTGCGTCGGCTGGCTCGGATCTTCTCGATGAATTCAAGCCTTCACTGCTCGCCCTACATACGAGAGTGGATGCTCCGTAAGCAAGATAGAAAAAATTAAAGCGAATCAAGTTTCGATAATAAAAATCGACCTACACACGTACAGGAGGATTTCCAATGCCATTTATTTCTGTCGGGAAAGAGAATTCGAAAGACATCGAAATTTATTATAAGGACTGGGGCAGTGGGCAGCCCGTCGTCTTCAGCCACGGTTGGCCGCTGAGCGCGGACGCTTTTGAGGACCAGATGTTCTACCTGGCTTCGCGCGGCTACCGCTGCATCGCCCACGACCGGCGCGGGCACGGCCGGTCGAGCCAGCCGTGGAGCGGCAACGACATGAATACCTACGCCGATGATCTAGCGAAGTTGGTCGAAGCGCTCGACCTGAAGGACGCAATCCATGTCGGCCACTCCACAGGCGGCGGTGAAGTCGCCCGCTACATCGGCCGCCACGGCACCAAGCGTGTGGCCAAGGCCGTGCTGATCGGCGCGGTGCCGCCGTTGATGCTCAAGACGGCCGCCAATCCCGGCGGTCTGCCGATGGAGGTCTTCGACGGCATCCGGGCCAACGTCCTTGCCGACCGCTCGCAGTTCTGGAAGGATCTCAGCATGCCGTTCTACGGCTACAATAGGCCGGGCGCAAAGATCTCGGAAGGCGTGCGCGAGTCATTCTGGCTCCAGGGAATGATGGCCGGCTTCCCTGCCTCCTACTTTTGCATCAAGGCGTTTTCCGAGACGGATCTTACCGAAGATCTCAAGAAGTTCGACGTGCCGACGTTGATCATGCACGGCGACGACGACCAGATCGTCCCGATCGGCGCCTCGGCGATGCTCTCGTCCAGGATCGTCAAGGGCGCTGTCCTGAAGGTCTACAAGGGCGCGTCGCACGGCATGTGCACGACCCATAAAGATCAAATCAACGAGGATCTGCTCCCGTTCATCAAGAGTTAGGAGCAAGGAGACTTTATCGTCGGCACGATCCTGGCCGGCGGAGTAAGAAGTAGGACATGAGAGATTTGACGAGACGTGAGTTTCTAGAAAATCGCTCAAGACCGGGAGCGTTTTTGGCGTTGGCGTTTCGGTGTTAGGCGGTCAGGTCAGCAGCAGGAGGAAGGACGATGCAGGCGACTGATATTTCATCAGACACAACCATCAGCGTTACAGTGAATGGCGCGCGGCAGGCGATCACGGTGGACGTTCGCACGTCGCTGCTGGATCTGCTGCGCGAGAGGCTCCACTTGAGCGGCACCAAGAAGGGCTGTGACCACGGGCAATGCGGCGCATGTACGGTTCATGTGAATGGCCGGCGCGTGAACTCATGTCTTACCCTGGCCGTGATGCATGATGGGGAAGAGATCACAACCATAGAGGGCCTGGGCACCCCCGACAATTTGCATCCCGTGCAGGCGGCATTCATTGCGTGCGACGGATACCAGTGCGGGTATTGCACGTCGGGCCAAATCATGTCGGCCGTGGCGTTGCTCAAGGAACCCTGCGGTCCCGATGACGCGGCCGTGAAGGAGTTGATGAGCGGCAATATCTGCCGCTGCGGCGCCTATGCCAATATCGTGGCCGCGATCCAACAAGTTCGCAAAAACACTTAGCCGCGAGAGGAGCGATCCCCATGCATACCTTTGAATTTGTTCGACCAGCAGACTCCGCGGTGGCGGTGGCGACCGCCGCGCAGCAGGGTGCCGACGCGCGGTTTGTCGCCGGCGGGACGACACTGCTGGATTTGATGAAGCTGAACGTCGAAACGCCGGCGCGGGTCATCGACATCAACCGTTTGCCGCTCGATAAGATCGAAGCAACGCCTGACGGTGGGCTAAAGATCGGCGCCACCGTTCGAAACTCGGATCTCGCGCACCATCCCTCGGTGCAACGAGATTATGCCGTGCTGTCGCAGGCGATTCTTGCCGGCGCATCGGCCCAACTTCGTAACATGGCGACTACGGCCGGCAATCTCCTGCAGCGCACGCGGTGCGTGTACTTCCGCGACACCGCCATGCCGTGCAACAAACGCGAACCCGGAACCGGATGCCCGGCGATCACCGGCACCAATCGCATGCTCGCTATCCTGGGCACCAGCGAACACTGCATTGCAACGAATCCCTCAGATATGTGCGTTGCGATGGCGGCATTGGAAGCGACGATCCACGTACAGGGAAGCAATGGTGTGCGCGCGATCCCCATCGGTGACTTTCATCTTCTGCCGGGCAGCACACCGAACCGCGAAACGGTCCTCGAATCAGGCGACCTCGTTACCCACGTCACGCTCCCGCCGCCCGTCGCGGGGAGCAGGCAGCTCTATCTGAAGCTGCGCGACCGCACGTCCTACGAATTCGCTCTAGCGTCGTCGGCCGTCGTAATCACGGTTACCGGCGGGAGAGTGACTCGGGCACGGGTCGCGCTGGGCGGTGTGGGGACCAAGCCATGGCGATCCCCGGAGGCCGAAGCCGTGCTCGTCGGCCAGCCTATAGACCAGGCAAACTTCCGCAACGCGGCGGAGGCGGCCTTACGCGATGCCAAACCGCAGAGTGAGAATGGGTTCAAAATCGAGTTGGCCAAGCGCTGCCTCACGCACGCGCTTCAGTTGGCGACAGCGTGATCTATTAAAGGAGCGGACATGGTAGTGACACAGAAAATCCCGACGACATCACCGATTGGTCGTAGCACGCCTCGTGTGGATGGTGCGATGAAGGTGAGCGGAAAGGCGCAGTACACCTCCGACTTCCACTTTCCGGGGACGCTGTATGCCGTTCCGGTCGAGGCGACAATCGCCAACGGTCGGATTGTCAAACTCGATACGAGCGCGGCCGGGAAGATGCCCGGTGTGCGCGCGATCTTTCATCGCGAGAACATTGACAAGATGTTCCGCTCGACCCTGGGACAGGGGATGGAAGGCATCTGCGAAGAACGGCGCCCGCCGTTCGAGGACGATGTCGTTCGCTACTACGGCCAATACATCGCGCTCGTTGTGGCGGACACGTTCGAGGCTGCCAAGGCTGCTGCCGATGCGGTTCGCGTGACGTACAGCAAGGAGAAGCCGAACGTCGAAACTCACCTGGAAGTGGACAACGATCCCGACTCAGTGGTCACCACGTTCGGCATGCGCGAACGCGTGGACAGCCAGCGCGGCGACGCCGATGCTGCGTTCGCAACCGCCCCGGTCAAGCTCGACCAAACCTACGTTACGCCGGCCGAGACGCACAACCCCATTGAGTTACACGCGACGACCGCGATCTGGGAAGGATCGAAGTT
>DASTOD010000258.1:0-4654 GCA_035762645.1 Binatia bacterium
GGCAAGAAACTTCGCGGCGCTGATGACAAATTGTTCCTTTTCGCCCTCCAGCACGACGGCAGCTTCTCCAGAAGCGAGCGTGGTGCGGCGCTGGATTTTATAGGCCTTGCCCTGGAACCTCACCAGCTGTCCCGGGACGTAGGCGTCCAACCACTTGTGATCCTGTTGTGGTTCGATCCGTTCCATCGATCGCTTAATACCATATCCGCGTGGAAAGCTAAATCCGCGTCCAACAGGCCGGAGAGTTGACATCGCGCCAAGCATGTCCTGAGCGAAAGTCGAAGGGACGCCAAGAATGCTAAGTAAAGGCTCGTTTTGCTTGGCGGCCTTTGGGTCCTTTGCGCGATACATTCCCGCCTTTTATTTGCGGCGTAGCCGCACTAGTCGGTGGTGAACTCCGCCCATCCCGCGAAATTGACATCGTGCGAAGGCGCGACTAGAGTTGCATCGACTGTGAAGACAAAACTTATGCAGATTGCCGTGATGGGTGCAGGCGCGGTCGGTGGCTACTTCGGCGCCAAACTCGCCGCCGCCTCGCATGAGGTGATCTTCATCGCGCGCGGCGACCACCTGAAGGCGATGCGCCGCGGGGGGCTGAGAGTAAACAGCCCTGCGGGCGATCTCCTCATTCAAGACGCCGTGTTTACAGACGAGCCGACGGCGCCCAGGGGTCCCGCAGATCTCATCTTGTTCTGCGTGAAGTCGTACGATACAGAGCGATGCGCGAAAAACATCGCGCCGCTGGTCGGCGACAACACGCTGATCCTTTCCTTGCAAAACGGCGTCGACAACGCCGACAGGATCGCCCAGTGTTGGCATGAAAGCCGGACTCTGGCCGGCGTAGTTTACCTGGGAGCTCAAGTTTCCGCTCCCGGGGTCATACGGCATTCATCCGGCGGCCGAATCGTCTTTGGCCCGCTATCGGCGTCCTTGACTCCTTCCATGCAAGCGGCCGAGCAAGTTTTTCGGTCGGCGGGAATTCCCTGCGAAGCCACGGCGGAGATTCGCCGCGCGCAATGGAAGAAGCTCCTCTGGAACGCTCCTTTTTGCGCCATTGCCTGCTTGACACGAACGACAGTGAAGGAAATCGTCGAGTCCGAGTCGCTCCGAAAAGTCGCCGTAGACTGTATGGCGGAAGTCCGCGAGGCGGCCTCCAGACGGGGAGTCGTGCTGGAACCCGAACTCATCGAAGAAACACTGGCGTTTTCGAGAACCCTCGGAGACTTTAAACCGTCCATGCTTCAGGATTTGGAAGCGCAGAAGCCGCTTGAATACGAGGCCTTCAATGGCATATTGGTTGAAATGCTCGAGGCAGCCGGCCAAGACGCACCGATTAATCGGGTATTTTCCGGCATGCTCAAACATCTCGATAACAAAGTTCGCCAGGACCCATCGCGCCAAAAGTTTTTATGAAATCAAGAGCCAGCCGACAAAACGCCGCGATCATTTTTCTTATCGGCCTATTTGTTTGGCTGACTTTTTTTGCTTACACCCAATCACAAGATGAAAACCTGGTGGCAAAGGGACAATATGTTTTTGCCCTCGCCGGCGGCTGCGCCTGCCATACGGATCCCAAAGGACCTCCGAACGCCGGCGGCCGCGCGTTTCCGATTCCCTTCGGAACGGTTTACAGCACCAATATTACGCAGGACAAAGAAACCGGACTGGGGGACTGGACCGACCAGCAGATATATGACGCGATGGTCAAGGGGTTTCGCAGAGACGGGCGTAGACTGCTCCCGGTCATGCTCTACGAAGCCTATTCGGGCATGGCTCAAGAGGACCTCAAAGCTCTGATTGCCTATCTGAGAACGCTGCCTCCGGTGAAAAAGGAAACGCCACCGCTCAAAATCAAAGTGCCTTTTGTTCGAAGCGTGGGGACTCCCATTTATTTGAAAGTCTTTGGACGTTTTAGTACTTCGCCGCCCCAGGCGCCAAAGAGCGGCATCGAACGAGGCCGTTATCTGGTGGATCACGTTTCGCTTTGCGGCGACTGCCACACCCCGCGAAACTCCATCGGCGCCCCGAACCGATCCCTTTATCTCGCCGGCGCAAGTGCTAAGGCCGGGCCTTTGGGTGAGACCATGCCGAACATCACGCCCGACAAGGAGACCGGTATTGGCGATTGGAAACGGGAAGATATCGCCGAGCTACTGTTGACCGCGACCAAGCCTGATTTGGACAACGCTCAAGGGCTCATGGCCGAGGTCATCGAGCACGGCTACAAAAACATGACCCGGGAAGATGCGCTCGCCATCGCCGACTACTTGAAGTCGGTCCCGGCGATCAAGAACAAAATAGATTAGAACCCCCACTAAATCTCCCCCTGGGCGAAGGGGGAGACAAAGAGGGGGTCAGAATTCCGGATTGCCTGTCCGGGATCAATTTCGCGGCACTTGTTTCACCACTTCGGCGACAATTTGGTCCGCCGTGACGTTCTCGGCTTCGGCCTGGAAATTGAGAATGATGCGATGGCGCAATGCGGGGTAAAGGACTTTTTCGACGTCTTGGTAACTGACATGGACTCGACCTTCCGCCAGCGCGTTGCCCTTCGCACCCAAAATGATGGCTTGAGCGCCGCGCGGGCTCGAACCAAAACGCAGGTATTGCCTCACCACGGACGGAGCTTCGCCATTGCTTGAAACCGGATGGGTTGCGTGGGCCAGGCGCACGACGTAGTCCTCGATCGGCGGGGCGATCAGTACCTCTCGCAGCATCTGCTTCATCTCGCGGATAAGCCGGCCGCCATCGTCAGGGAGAACTCTCGTCACACTGTCGCCGTCCGCCCCGGTCGTTCGCTTTAGGATCTCGTGCAACTCGGCAGGAGACGGGGGGGACACCAGCAATTTGAAGAAAAACCGATCGAGCTGGGCTTCAGGCAATGGATAGGTCCCCTCCAGTTCAATTGGATTTTGGGTGGCCAGAACCATAAACGGCGATTCCAAAGTATAAGACTCGCCAAAAACCGTCACTTGCTTCTCTTCCATCGCCTCCAGAACGGCGGACTGGGTTTTGGGCGTGGCGCGATTGATTTCGTCCGCAAGGACCACGTGAGCAAAGATCGGGCCCTGCTTGAACTGGAACTCGCGCTGCCCGTTGCTTTCGGCGAGTACCTGCGTTCCGACGATATCCGAAGGCATCAGATCGGGGGTGAACTGAATGCGCTTGAAAGAAATGCCCAGCGCCTGACTGAAGGATTTTACGAGCAAGGTCTTGCCCAACCCGGGCACCCCTTCCAGCAGCACATGCCCTCCGGCGAAAAATGCGATCAGCACCCTTCGCACCGCCTCGTGATGGCCGACGATCACTTTTTGCACCTCTGCCTCTATGCGGGCAAAGGTTTGTTGGAATTTTTCCGCCTCCATTAATAGGTTTCCTTTACTCAACGAATGATGCCGCGGTACTCCAAAGGCATCTGTTGTTTTTCCATCGGCGCGCCGGGCACATGTGCGGGCAAAGGAACGTTACTGACCGGCACGTTTGCGCGAGAACTGTTTGATCGCGATTCCTTGGTCCCGCTGGTTGTGCCTTTCGAGCCGGTCGCAATCTCCTCGGGGAGTTGAACGGTAACGTAACCTGCGCCCTTGATCCCTTCTTTGCCTTGCTCGCCCGGCTTGTAAAAACGGTCCGCTGGCGGTCCCCCTTGGGGAATCTCCTCCGAAGCTTTGCTTTTGCCGCTCTTTTCTCCCTGCTCGCCCGGGTTCTTCCCCGCTGTCTGTTTTTGGCTGTCTCGATCCGGCTCCTGGCGGTCTGACTGATTGCTTTTTCCGTCCCCTTGGCGCTGTTGATTTTTTTGGCTGGCTTGTTCCTGCGGTTCGCCTCCGGCGGATTTGCCTTGCTGCATCTCTTTGCTTAATTGCGCACTCACCTCGCCTTGGCTATCGCCACCACTCCCGGGATTGGGCTTTCCTTCTCCTTGTCCCTCTTGCGGTAGATGGCTCTGGACGTCGCCTCCACCTTGACTTTGATCCTGCTGCTTATCCTGCCCGTCGCCTTGCTGCCGTTCCAAGCCGCGTAAAGTGCTCGCTGCCTCACCAAGCAAATCGCGGTTGTCTTTTTGATCCTCCCGCTGCTGCTGTTCTTCCACTTTTTTTTGCGTCTCATGAACGAGCGCCTGCTTGTCTTTCGGAGAAAGAGTTGGATCCTGGAGTTCTGTTGCCAAACTCCTGAGGTTTCGCGCCAGCTCGGTTAGCAGCGGCCTGTCGGCCATTCTTTCCGCCAACGCGCGCAACTTTTCGGGCGCCGATAGCGGCGACGTTCGGGCTTGCAGAAATGGCAAGAAGAGATGAAACAAAACAACCACCAAGAAGGACGCGATAAGCGACGTATAAAAAGAGCTTTTGAACTGGTAGGGAAAATCGCGCCGGATCTCGACACGCGCCAAAATTTCGCTCGCCTCATGACGCAAGCGGCTTAAAAACGTGATCGAGCATGAGGCTGGCTCGACGGTCGCGAGCGTCATAAAGCGGTCCTTCGCCGCCGTCTTTTCATCCATTAAATGGGCCGCGGCCCGAAGCGAAGGCCGCTGCGGCCGATAGCGCGCGGCCATGGCCGTCAAAGCGAGCACGGCAACGGACAAAGACGTCGCCACAAATGCCGGCTGGGGAATCCAACCCGATCGATAGAGATAACCGGCAACGTAGAGGCCCACCAA
>DASTOD010000259.1:0-10854 GCA_035762645.1 Binatia bacterium
GAGAGCTGAGGGTTAAATTGAAATTCCAGCTCCTCTCGGCGAAATCCTTTGTACACAGTTTCGCTCATTAGCTTTGTCCTTTGCGCGCTAACTGATTTACTGGGGTCACAATAGAGGGGGCAGCATCGCTTTACCTGACCGTAATGTAACATGCTTTTCGAAGTCAATCCCTCTGCGGCCATTTAGATAACGGTATTTGGACCCTGGATCACTTTTTGGTACTGCTGTATCTCTTTAGATACATGGATGGCATAGGCTGAGGATCCGTTCCAGAGATAATCTCTGACATTTCCGGCGAGTTGCGGGCCGCTGGACGGTGACTGGAAGGCTAGCCCAATAATTGCATATCCCTGGCTAGATCAAGCAAGCAGGCGGGTGCTCGACTAAACACCGTTTGACAAAGGAAACTCAATTGAGATATCCGACTACGTACAGGTCGTCCGAATCGGTCACGCTTTCAGTCTTGAGCGCGTGGGCAGGCCAAAGAGACGCTATCGATGTCTATCCCCTTTGCGCGTAATTCTTCGCATTTCGTGCACATCCACAATAATCTCGTGGCCGTGCTAACCGAGGTGAGAGACATCCAAAACCTGTCAGCGAAGGTTCTATGGGTGTCGTCTCGACTGAACAGAAGCAATCAACAAGACAGTCCGGTCTTTGTCGGATGGGTTGAGGACAGCGACGCGATTAATACCAGAGTTCGGCGGCGTCACCCCTTCGCACCCGTAGAACTTCGATTCGGCGATACTCACCCCTCTCAGTTGTATTCCGAGTGTTTGCGAGCCCCTCTCGGGCATGTTGTCCCTCGATGCTGGCGAACCGACAGAGCCGATGCAACGAGCCAACGGCTTGGTGAAAGTTTTTACGACGAAAGTCATCGCAGATCGGTACCTACCAAGGTTAAGGATCTTTATGTCGGTACGCTGAACGTGGCGTTTTCAGGCGATCCAGACGCGGCCAGAGACGACGTTAAAAAAATTCTGATTCGATGGGCCCAGACAGAAGACTCCCCCCTCGTTATGTACATTAGAGATAATCTTGACTATTCGGGACCTCCCCATCCTAAGCCATAGACGGAAGATGTCTGAGGCGACGCGCGAACTGAAAGCGGCTCCCCAAGTTTCCCCTTACTCGAAGGAACAATTGCTGGCTCGGAGCCGGGACCTTGCGGCCCTGCTTGCCGTTGCCGAAGTTGCGACGCAATCCCTCGATATCGAAAAAACCTTGAACGACACGCTGGATAAATCCCTGGAAATCCTTGGCTTTGATATGGGATTTATCCGGACTCTGGACCGCGAGAACAAAAATATGCTGGTCCGTGTCGCCCGAGGTATGCGCTCACCCGAGTTTCTCACGGGTGTCGCCCCGATAGACACCGCCCGACGTAACGTGTCCAGGATCGTGTTCGAAACCAAGGAACCTTATATCTGCACCGATATAAGAAAAAATCCGATCTATAAGAACCGCACCATGGAGCGAGAAGGGGTGATATCAACGGCGGCTGCTCCAGTCATGTCGAAAAATCGCGTCTTGGGGATCATGGTGGTAGGAAGCCGACGGTTGCATAGGTTTCGCAAAAGAGAAATCAACCTCCTTGTGGCTTTTGGCTCCCAGCTGGGAGCCGCCTTGGAAAACGCGGAGCTTTACCAGGAGGTGAACAACGGAAAGGCGTATATCGAGAACCTCGTCGATAACGCTGGCGACGTGATCCTTTCCACAGATATGGAAGATCGTATCCTGACCTGGAATCGTGGGGCCGAGGTCATTCTCGGCTACGGCAAAGAAGAAATCATAGGGAAGCACCTCGCCATTTTGCTGCCGCCCGAGCGATTCCATGAGCTCGCTGAAATGCGCGCCAAGGTAGAGATTTCCGGCCCTCTTCGAGACCTTGAGGTGCGCAGTAAAAGAAAAGATGGAGCCCTGATCTATCTGTCCCTATCGATCTCGCCGATCAGAGACGTCGAAGGAAAAATTGTCGGCTTCTTGCGCATCGCCAAGGATTTCACCGAGAAAAAGCGCTACGAGCGAAGGCTCAAAGAACTCGACAAAATGAAGTCGGACTTCGTGTCGAACGTCTCTCACGAGCTCCGGACTCCACTCACGTCGATCAAGGGATCGGTGGATAACATGCTCGACGGTCTCACCGGCTCGCTCAACGACAAACAGGTTCGCTATCTTACCCGAATCAAGTCAAATACCGATCGCCTCTCGCGGCTAATCAACGATCTACTCGACCTCTCCAGGATCGAGGGCGGCCATATCGAGATTCGCCCCAGGACTCTTTCTCTGACCGGGCTTGCCGCAGAGGTGGCAGAACACCTGAAGCCTCTGGCTACGGAAAAGCTCATTCAGTTACAAGTCCCGGCTCTCGACCCCAGCGTGACCGCATGGGCAGATCGAGATAAGGTCACACAGGTACTGATGAACCTCATCGGGAATGCGCTCAAGTTCAGTCCACAAAATGGCAAGGTGACCGTGGACGTTAAGAAAAACGGCAATGAATGGGTGCAAATCTCGGTTGCCGACAGCGGTCCCGGTATTCTTCCTCAGGAGACGAACAAAATTTTTACTAAGTTTTATCAGATTGCCGATGCCGACAAGCAGAGACCCAAAGGAACCGGACTCGGTCTCGCTATTTCCAAGGCGCTCGTGGAAATGCACGGGGGCACGATCTGGGTGGAAAGTGAAATCGGCAAAGGAAGCAGATTCTGCTTTACCTTGCCGGCTGAGCAGCGCTTTAAACTTGGAGTGCCTGCTACTGCCTGAATTCAACTATGGGACTAAAAGTCCTACTCGTGGACGACGAACTGGATATTATTGAGGTCATCCAGGATCGGCTGGAAGCGTACGGATTTACGGTGGTGACCGCCGGGACCGGCGTGGAAGCGTTAAAGAAACTCTCTACGGAACGATTTGATGGCGTTTTCCTGGACGTCAAGATGCCGGAAATGGGCGGCATTGAAGCCTTGGAAGAGATTCGCAAACGGGACAAGAAACTTCCCATCATCATCATCACCTCCTCTTCCACCCAGGAAGCTGCCGTCGACGCTATGGCCAAAGGCGCCAATGAATACATCCTTAAGCCTTTTGAGTGGGGAGAGCTGAAAGGCAAGATTCAAAAGGTCTTTAATATCGTTCTTTAGAGATAGAGATGGAAACTTTTGGCGGAACGATCCTTGTGGCGGATGACGACGCGGATATACGCGAAGTGCTGAGGGATCGTCTGGAGTCCTTAGGCTATCGTGTCCTGACGGCTGAGACGGCTAAACAGGGGCTGGAGCTTCTCGAGCGGCAAAACCCGCAGCTAGTACTTCTGGACGTCGAGATGCCCGACATGAACGGCATTGATATGCTTAGAGAGCTTCGCCGCAGAGAACACGATGCGACGGTTGTCATGATTACGGCTTACGGCACCTTGGAAAGGGCAGTCGAAGCCATGAAGGAAGGCGCCTACGACTTCATACCGAAGCCGTTCGAGCCGGATCATATAGCTCTGATCGTAGCGAAAGCGCTCGAGCGCGAGACCCTGAAGCGGGGAATTGAAGTACTTAGCGAACAGATGGATGATCGCCATCGCATGATCGTAGGTCAAAGCGCGCCGATCCATCGGGCGGCGGAAATGGCAAAAAAGGCAGCGGCGAGCCGCTCCACGGTTTTACTTTTGGGAGAGAGCGGAACAGGCAAAGAGGTCTTCGCCCGTGCGATCCATAGTTGGAGCGACAGAAAAAACCAGCCGTTTATCGCGATCAACTGTGTTGGGCTATCCAAAGAATTACTGGAAAGCGAGCTGTTTGGTCATGAAAAAGGAGCGTTTACCGGCGCTGTGCATTTAAAAAAAGGAAAAATGGAATTGGCGCATGGTGGAACAGTCTTTCTCGACGAGGTCGGCGATATTTCGCCTGAAGTTCAGACCAAGCTCCTGAGGTTTCTTCAGGAGCGGGAGTTTGAGAGGGTCGGCGGCACTAAACCCATCGGCGTGGATGTAAGAATCATCGCTGCGACCAATCGAGATTTGCATACGGCCGTGCAAAAGGGGCAGTTCCGCCACGATCTTTACTATCGTCTCAACGTGGTTCCCATTGCGCTTCCTCCTTTGAGGGAACGGAAGCAGGATATTCCCGGCCTGGCGAACTATTTTATGCAGCGGTTCGCCATCGAAACAAAGAAGCATTTCAACGAGATCGCCAAGGAAGCGGAGGATAGGCTCGCTGCCTACGACTGGCCGGGAAACGTCCGCGAGCTGGCTAATGTCATCGAGAGAGCCGTTGTCTTGGCCGCGGGTCCTAAAATCACTCAAGACGACTTGCCTCCTAGAATCCTGGTCGCTGCGCCCGCAGGCGTATCCGAGAGTCTGTCCTACCGCCAGGCCGTGGATGCTTTCAAACGGCAGCTGATCTTACGGTCGCTCGGGCAAACGCAAGGAAGTCGCGCCGCGGCAGCCAGAGCTCTCGGCATTCAGAGAACGTACCTTTCCCGATTAATCAAAACTCTCCGCATCGGCTGAATCATTTTTTATACTCCCTGTATCTTAAGAGATAACCGTAACGGTTACGCTCCAGATCGATCGGGCCGCGGCTAAAAATTCTCCTGAGATTTCAGCATCGTTTTCACTGCGGGCTACTGCCCTGACTTGGCACGGCTCCTGCTCATATCAGCGACTGTGATTGGAGGGAAGCGATCATGGCTGCAAAGATTTTGGTTCCGTTAGGTGGGTCCGATCGAATCGAGCAGTTCCTCCCTTACATTGAGCAAGTGGCCCGGCCGGGAGTGAAAATCGTTTTTCTCGTTCATTCCGGGCTCAGCGGGCTCAAAGCGCTGATGGACGAGGTCTTGGCGCTCCAGACCGGTCTTACGCCTGCCAGTTTGCCAGGAATAAACCACGAGGCAGACTTCGTAAAGGAACGAATTCGGTCGGCGGAGAAAGAAGTTCTCGCTGCCTGCGCCGCACTGCGGAACCGAGAGGTGGAAATCGTTGTGAATATGTACGCGGGTTCGCTACGAAGGGCGCTACGCGAGCATATGCAAAGGGAAGATATACATCTCGTGATGATGCGTCCGGGAGCCATTCGGGTATCGTTATACCTCCGCATGATGTCTCGCTGGTTCAAGCCCGCGATGGTTCCGCCGGTGCTGCTACTGTATCCGGGACGTTAACATTTCACGATGGCCTAAACCGGCTGCCCCGAGTAGCGCGGCAGCGAGTAGCGAGGGGAGCGAATCCTACAACTCTCCGTAGTTTTCCGGTGCGACCCGCCTTTGCCCTTGCTCCAGCTCGTGAATCATAGTCAGGAGCTTGCGACATAATGGCGTTGGGATCTTGAGCTTCTCTCCCTTTTCAATTACGTGGCCGAGGGTGTAGTCCACTTCGGTTGTAATTCCCCGCTGGATCTGGCGCAGCGGGCCTCTTTCGGTCCTCCACCTTCCATGCTTTAGCCATCTCGTCGACGGCGGCAAGCCGTTTTTCCACGGGTTCGTCAGGATGAAGATCGAGCGGATCATAAACACCCCTAAAATATTATCGGTCATCTCACTCGGGATCACCGCGCCAGGCAGCGCGTTGAGAGTTTCGAGCTGGCGCGTCCTCTCGCCGTGGAGGTGCCCGGTGTAGAGATGGCCGCGGATCGCCGTCTGCACGTGGCCGGGAGCGACTCTTCGGCATCCCATGCGGTGCCCGGCGGCGTTTCAAGCGATCCAACTCACCCTTGAGCGCGTTTTCCCCACGCGTGTAGGGATGGTCCGCGTTCCTTGCCCGCGTTGATGCAAGCCGTCGTTTTCCCCACACGTGTGGGATGGTCCGAGTAGGTTCAGCGTAGATTCGGCCCACAAAAGGTTTTCCCCACGCGTGTAGGGATGGTCCGTGAAGGGGAAAGAGGGAGAGGCTGTTTTCAGATTTGGTGAAAAGCAATGAGACCGCGGAAAGAAATTTATAGGAGGAGCGAGATCCGCGCTGGTTCGCGAGGTTCCACTATGGCTGCGGCGACTGAATCAAGTGAGGAGACTTTTTTGGCGAGCCGGCTATGGTGAAAACTTTTGTACTAATTCGAGAAAAATCGGCGGAAACGGGATTAGCTAGTCAACCAACGAATCTTGATGAGGCGTTCGACCGACTCGAACTCGGGGTCGCCCGTTACCACGGTAGCGTTCACGCGTTGGGCGGTCGCGACGCAAAAGGCGTCGGCATAGGAAAGCGCGTGGTCACTTTTGATTTCGGCTGCGGCTTGAACCAATGGTTGATCCACCGGGAAAAGATCGATCGGCAGCTGTTCCAGGAGCCGAAGGGCATCCATCGTGACCTACGCGTCGCTTGACGATGTAGAAAAACTCACCCCAATTGATCCAATTCAGGATGGCGCGGCTGCGAGCCTTCTCTTGATCGTAAAGAGCGCGCTGAACCACTTGCCAGCCGGGTTCGCGGTGATAGAGACTCACCAAGGCAAAGCTATCGAGAACGAGCTTTTCGCTCACGGCGCGCCTCTTCCCGATGTTCGCGGCGAAGATCTTGAGTCAAGGAAAAACGGCCTTTTAAAAAACCCGTGGCGGCCTGAATCGGATCAGGAGGAACCGGGGTGAGGACCAATCGTCCTTTTTCTTCGGCCAAATGCACTTTGCCGCCGGGCTGGAGCCCCAGCTTCCGGCGCAGGTGCTTGGGAACGAGAATCTGCCCCTTTTGGGTGAGTTGGGCTACGGGCATAGATTTTTCCTCCGTTGAAGCAAAAGTGTACCAAGACCCCGAGAATGTAGGCAAGCGCGATGATCTTGAGCCTAAAGCGCCGCTGCACATGCCGGTATACAACAAGGGGAATGTGATCCGAGGCGGGTTCGGGGAGCACTTTTCGGCGCCAGTGGCTACGCTTGTTTGCGCAATTCTGGCAAAAAGCCAACAGGAGGCAAGGGAGCAATCGTGAAAGCCGATCGAGGTTTTGACAACACTTTTGCGCTAGGAGTATGAAAGGAAAGATCATCACCTGTCGGCGCCGAGAGAAAAACGCCGACCCCCCTTTAACCGTGCTCAGGGTGATCGTCTACATATTCAAAAGGATCTTAAGTAACTGTTCGCGCCGAGGCTGGTCGAAGCACAAACAGAGGATTTCAGACAGTCTCTCGCTCGAAAACGACAAGGGAGGATTTAGAACGAGAGATGGGGGATTTTCGTTCGGCGCGGAGTGACCTGACATTTCATGGAGGAGATTAGATGCCTGTTAGCAATCAAATCTACGAGATGCTGCTCAAGTTGGTCAAGACGCGGACCAGCGTGCGAAAGTTCCGGCCCGATCCCATTCCCGGGGATACGATTGATAAGGTTCTTGAGGTCGCCCGCTGGGCGATGTCCGGCGCCAACTCGCAACCGTGGGAGTTTATCGTCGTCACGGACTCCGATACTAAGCGCCAGTTGCGCGATGCCTACTCGGAGCACAACACCGACTTCATCTTCTGGATGGAACAGCAACGCGAGTACAAATTGCGCCATCCATCGTACCAGGTGAAAGGCGATCCGCAGGAGTCGCTGAGATTCAACAAGGCCAAAGCCAATTGGCACCAGGCGCCGGCGGTGATCGTCGTGTTAGGCGATGGCCGCCGCCAGTGGGGCACGGTCATGGGCGCGCATACCTTCGGCCGCGATCAATCGCATCTGACCGATGGGCTGGCCAACGCGTCGTTTTTGATCCATCTCGCCATCGCTTCCCTGGGTCTCACGTCGGAGTGGGTTTCGATTCACATTCAGGAGCCGTACAAGCGAATTCTCGGCATTCCAGACCTGTTGATGGTTTATCTAATTATTCCGATCGGCCATCCGGATGTCCCGGCGCGCGACGGGGTGCGCCGGCCGCTCAGCGAGATCGTTCATCGGGAGCGCTACGACATGGGCAAATACATGAGCAACGAAGAGGTTGTCCGGTATCTTTACTCGTTGCGCGAAGCCACGGTGCCCGGGCATTCCGCGTCTCGCGCGGTAACCGCGGACGAAAAAAATAGCCAAATATGAATGAAATTGTCGGTTGAATTTTGCCTTGCAGAATCGGAAAAAAAGATGACTCGCGCAAAGCATGTCCTGAGCGCAGTCGAAGGGACGCAAAGCACGCCAAGGGGGAGCATTGTCATTTCGACCGAAGGGAGAAATCTTTCTCAGATCTCAGTGCGTTCGGGACGACAGGGCTTGGCCCGTCACTTTGCGCCTTGGCGTCTTGGCGCGAGAAAATTTCTCGCAGTGGCTTTGTCGAACATTTTAAACAGAAGAATCTAAATGACTCAGCCATCCGTCAACCCCGTTACCGTCGAGGTCGTGCGCAACGGCCTGGCCCACATCGCCAACGAAATGGCCACCGTGCTGCGCAAGACTTCCTACAACATGATGATTTACGAGGTGCGCGATTACTGTGTCGGCATTGTCGACCCGCAAGGGAGCATCCTGTCGCAGAATTTCGGCGCCCTGCCGATCTTCCTTGCGGATCTCGGTCCGGCGATCGTCGACGGGGTGCGCATGCACGGGAAAAACGGCTTTCGGCCGGGGGACGTTCTGATCATGAACCATCCCTACGTCTGCGGCCAGCATCTCAACAATGTCGTGGTTTACACGCCGTTTTTTCATGGCGGCGAACTTGTGGCGTTCCTCGCTGTGCGCGCGCACTGGATCGACATCGGCGGCAGACCCGTGGGGTTCGGCTTCAGCGGCACGCGGGAAGTCTATGAAGAAGGATTACAATTTCGTTCTTTGAAGCTCTACCGCGGCGATCAGCCCAATCAAGAGATTTTCCAAATCATTACCGACAACGTGCGATTCGCCGAATCTTCCCTCGGTGATCTGCGTGCGCAGATCGCCGCCTGCCGCGTCGGCGACCGCGGGCTTGGCGCTCTGGTAAAGCGTTACGGCTTGGATGTTTTCTTAGCCTGCGTTCGAACCATCTGGCATCAGTCCGAGGCCTTGGCGCGGGAGCAGGTGGCGCGCATCAAGCCGGGCAAGTACGAAGCCGAGGCGCTATTCGACAGCGACGGCGTCAATCTCGACCAGCCGGTGCCATTGAAGGTGAAAGTCGAAGTCGCCGGCGGCGAGATGGTCATCGATTTCTCGGACATCAGTGAACAGGTGGCGGGGTCCATCAATTCAGGTAAATCGGGCGCGGTGGCGGCGGCGCGGGTGGCGTTCAAATCCTTGGTCGCTCCCTATTCGCCGATCGATGAAGGCTGCTTTCGCGGGTTGAAGGTCGTTATCCCCGAGGGAAAAGTTCTCAGCGCCACGCCGCCGGCGCCAGTGGGTAATTGGAGCAGGACGTTGCCGACGGTAGTCGACCTGATTTTGAAGGCGCTGGCACCGGCGATGCCCGACCGAGTAGCGGCCGGTCACAAGGGCGACATGGGCGGCTACGCATTTTTCGGCGTCAACCCGAAAAACGGTAGAAGATTTCTTTGCCAGACGATCATGGGTGGCGGTTGGGGCGGTCGTCCCCATGAAGACGGCGAGAACGCGACGGTGTCGATGTGCCAAGGCGACGTGCAGAATGCGCCGGTGGAGTTGCAAGAGATTTATTATCCAGTCGTGATCGAGCGCCAGCAACTGCGCGACGGCAGCGGCGGCGCCGGTAAATTTCGTGGCGGCCTCGGCATCGAAGTCACGGTGCGCGTGCTGTGCGACGCTTACACCAATATCAACGTCGAGCGCCAGCGTACGGTGCCGTGGGGATTGTTCGGTGGCGAATGCGGCGCGAAAGCCCAGGCGTTGGTGAAACAAGCGCCGGACGATCCGGGCGCCTGGCTGACGAAGAAACCGAATTATCCTTTGAAAGCCGGCGGCAGCGTGACGTTTTATACTGCGGGCGGCGGGGGCTACGGTGCCGCCGATGAACGCCCGCGAGAAATGATCGAACGCGATGAGCGACTGGGTTACATGAAGGCAATCCACGAGAGGTAGCAAGTGGGACCAGTTGTGAGGGCCTTCTGTTATCACAGCTAAATCGTGCGCTTTCGTCGACGAGCTCCCCTCACCCTAGCCCTCTCCCCCACGAAGACGTGGTGGAGAGGGGATAACTTTGCTACCTTCTTGAAGCTGATTAGAGACGTTGACTTAATGAGAATAGAGGCGAGATTTACGAGGTGACTATGGATGAACGACCGGAATTCGAGAAACGGTTGACCCAGGTGCGTCAGGCGATGCGCGACCAGGGACTGCAAGCCTTGCTGGTTTACGATTCCGGGCGGCATAACTTTCTGCGCATGAACTACGTCGCTTATCTCACCGACTTCATCAGCGTCGGCCCGGAGACCATGCTTGTGGTGCCGTTGGACGACGCGCCAATGCTCTATTTGTCGCCGGTGTGGGATATCCCGCGCGCGCGCGAAGAATCGTGGGTTTCCGATGTTCGCCCGTTCAAAGACTTCTGGACGCGGTTGGCGGGAATTTCAGGGAAGGTCGGTCTGATCGGCCGAGAGGCGATGCACGTCGACCTACATGACGGGATTGTAAAAACGCGCAATCAAACGCCGGTCAATGCTAAAGACATCATCGAATACATGGCACGCTGCAAAAGCGCCTTCGAGCTGGAGCGGCTCAGGCGCGCCGCCGCGATCGCCGACGCGGGCGTAAAGGCGTTGCACGATGAAGCGCGGCCCGGGTTGAAAGAATACGAGCTTGCCGCCATCGTCGAATATAAGATGCGCTCCCTCGGCGCCGAAGATAATTTCGGCATGGTGGTCGCCAACAATCACAATCAGGCGCTTCATCCGCCGACGGATCGAGTGTCGCAACCGGGCGATATTATCATCGGCGAGATCACGCCGTGCATCGGTGGCTTATTCGTGCAAATTTGCCGCACAATGGTGCTGGGCGAACCGCCGCCTGTGGTGCGCCATAAGTACGCGATT
>DASTOD010000260.1:0-8516 GCA_035762645.1 Binatia bacterium
TCCCCGTGCACGCCTATCGGCACCGGCTGAAGGTGAGAATCGAGGATATATATCTTCGTATTGGCTATCGGGCGGCCAATGGGAACTGGACCTACGCTGGGTTCCACTTTATGCGCCGTAGACCAGATCGTGGATTCTGTGGGACCGTAGAGGTTCCACACCTCTCCGAACGTTAGAAGCACTTCAGCCAAGTCTTTCGGCATTGGCTCGCCGCCGCAAAGAATCTTAAATCCCGGTGAGCCCTCCCAGCCGGCATCTATCAACAGCCGCCAAGTAGAAGGCGTCGCCTGCAAAGCTGTGGCTGAAGAATTTGTTAGTAGGCTTGCCAACTCCCTGCCATCGACCGCTTGGTCTCGGCGGGCCACGACGACTTTTCCTCCGATGATAAGCGGAAGAAAAAGCTCCAGTGCAGCAATGTCGAAAGATATTGTCGTGACGGTTAACGAAACATCTCGGTCTGTAAATCCAAGCCGGTGAGCAATCGAGTGCAAGCAGTTGACCAACGCGCGGTGTTCGATTTGAACGCCCTTGGGCTGTCCGGCCGAGCCGGAAGTGTAAATCACGTAAACGAGGTTTTCAGAGGCGACTGCTGAGTTCGGATTGTCGTCTCTTTGTTGCGCAATCCAGTCGCGGTCGACGCAAACCACTGTCTCCCGAGGTCCACCATCCTCCATCCTCCATCCTCTATCCTCGACCAACTTCTCTTGGGTTATCAGGACCGAGACCTGAGCATCTTCCAGCATGAACCGCAAGCGTTCAGTAGGATAAATCGGATCCAAGGGCACATAGGCTCCGCCCGCCTTGAGAACCCCCAATAGCCCAACCACCATCTCCAAAGACCGCTCCACGCAAATCCCCACCAACTTCTCCGGACCCACTCCAAGTCCCTGCAAGTAATGGGCGACTTGATTTGCTCGGTTGTTTAGCTCCCGGTAGGTCAGCTGCTTCCCTTCGAACTGCACCGCAATCGCTTCCGGTGTCCGTTCCACCTGGACTTCAAACAACTCGTGGATACAGGAGTCCTTGGGATAATCAGCCTGCGTCTCATTCCACTTCACAAGCACCTGGTGGCGTTCCGCTTCGGTCAGAAGCGTCAATGCCGATATTGGCTTAACGGAATCTGCGAGTATGCCCTCCAGCAACATTCGGAAGTGACCGATCATCCGCTCGATAGTCGAGCGGTTGAAGAGATCAGTGTTGTACTCGAAAAAGCCAGCCAAATCGTTGCCCCTGTCGGTTAACGAGAGCGTAAAATCAAACTTAGATGTCTCGGTATCTACCTCGATGGGTTCTGATGTAAGACCCGAGAGATTTAAGCTCGAAACAGATCTATTTTGGAAAGCAAACATCGCTTGGAACACGGGATTTCGGCTCAAATCTCTCTTGACCTCAAATTCCATGACGAGCTTCTCAAAAGGAAGATCTTGATGAGCATAAGCGCCCAGGCAGGTATCCCGAATCCGTGATAGGAGTTCATTGAAAGGAGGATCTCCGTGGAGGTTCGTGCGCAAGACCAACGTGTTGACAAATGACCCGATCAAGTTTTCAGTTTCGAGGTGATGCCGGCCGGCAAATGGACAACCCACAAGCAAGTCTTCCTGCCCCGTGTAACGATAGAGCAATGTCTTGAATACGGCCAACAGAGTCATGAACGGCGTAACGCCCGCCCGTTGACTCAAAATTTTAACGGCCTTGGCTAAATCCTCCGACAACACGACAGGCTCTCGTGCTCCGCGAAAGCTTTGGACCGCTGGCCTCGGACCGTCCGTGGAAATCCCGAGAGTGGGCAAACTGTGGCCGAGCTGCTTTTGCCAGTACGATATCTGGGTTTCCAAAACCTCGCCTTGAAGCCACTGCCGTTGCCAAGCAGCAAAATCCGCGTACTGGATTGGCAGATCCTCAAGCCTTGAACCGTTCCCGCTCGAATAAGCTAGATAAAGGTTTGATAACTCCCGGAAAAACACACCGATGGACCAACCATCGCAGACGATTTGATGCGTGGTGAGGAGGAGCACGTGACGTTCTTCGCCTAACTGTAACAATTTCGCCCTTATTAAAGGGCCCATTGCTAGGTTAAATGTACACTGAGCTTCTTCGACAGCGATCCGGGACGTCTCGGCTCCCTGAATAGATGGGGGGAGCTCTTGAAGATTGACCACAGGAATGGCTAGCGTAAACGTCGGCGTGGCAACCTGTGATGGGACCCCGGCTACGCACGGAAAAGTGGTCCGGAGGATTTCGTGGCGGCGGACAATTTCGTTGATACTCTGCGTTAGGATGACTAGGTCGAGCGGTCCGGTAAGCCGTTGCGCTCTACAAATGTTGTAAACAGAATTTCCTGGTTCCAATTGGTCCAGGAACCAGAGTCGCTCCTGCGCAAAGGATAGAGGGGTGTTATTGTAACCCTGTCTCGGGTAAATCTTGTGAGAATTATGGAGATCGATTCCTTCTTTCTTGAGCAATTTTGCAAGAAGTTCACGTTTCGCGGTTTGAAGATCTATCCTACTCGCGGAAGTTGAAGAATCATTATCCATTTCCTCTGTTTCCTGTTTCCTCGCCCAGCGCTCTGCTAATTTCCTCCGCTGACATATCCTCGATTTTCAGTAGGACCTTCGCGATTTTCTCCGACTGTCCAGGATGGATCTCATGGTCGATAATAAAATTGCACAACTCACCTACAGTCGGTGCCTCGAGTAAGAGCTTTAAAGGCCGCGTGAGAGAAAAAGTATCATTAATCTTAGTAACGATTTGAGCGGCGATTAATGAATCGCCTCCAAGATCTGAAAAATCATCACGAATCCCAATTTCATCCACGCCCAATACGTCGACCCAGATCTTTACTAACACTTTTTCCATGGGCGTACGCGCTGCCACATAGGTACTACCAACCTGACGTCGTGAAGTCTTTGGAGGAGGAAGTGCTCGCCGATCAATCTTGCCACTCATTGTCAACGGGAGGCGATCCACGATCACAAAGAATGACGGCAGCATATAACTGGGCAGCTTCTCCCGCAGAAATGAACGTATTTCACTGATCGCCAGGGCCTCACCCTCGCAAGGAACGACGTACGCCACCAAACAATGGCCGTTTTTGCTGGCACGTGGGTCTTCCCATGGGATAATAACCGCCTGCCTAATCGCTGGATTCTCAAGTAAGGTCATTTCGATCTCCGAGACCTCAACTCTATAACCCCTGATCTTCACTTGAAAATCTTTCCGGCCTACATGGACAAGGCAGCCGTCGGGCAGCATGTAGCCCAGATCTCCCGTATGATAAATGCGCCCTTCTCCGCCGTTCGGATCCGGCAGAAACTTAGCGCTGGTGAGCTCCGGCCGTCGCCAGTACCCCGAGGCAAGATATTCGCTTTTCACCACGATCTCGCCGATACGGTTGATGCCGGCATCATTTCCGTATTCATCTTCCACCATGACTTCGTAGCCATCGAGTGGGTAGCCTACAGGCACAATTTTTCCCGGAACCTCGGTTTCTTTATTTACGAAATAATAGGTAACCGTTTTCGTTTCGCTGATACCAAGTCTATTGACGAACACGCATTCATCCGAAAAATACCGCTTGTATAGCTGGACATCCGTTTCATAGACTGGCTCTCCCCCAACATGAATCAAGCGAAGTTTGGAAAACTTTGCGTTTTCATTCAGGTGATTAAAGCAGTGGCGAAAAACGCCGGCCACACAGGTGAAAACGGTAATTTCTTCTTCAATCAGCCAATTCGCCAAATTCGACAATCCGCTTTCCTTGAGCTCCAGTGGAAATAGAGCCGCACCGTTGAGCAACGCGAGTAGCACGTCAGCGGTTGCCCCAACGTTGTTGGAACGGAGAAGACTGATTCGGTCATTGGAACAGATTCGCAAAGTATTGGTTTTCACCATTATGCTGTAAAGTTCGTTCCGATGATTCGCGACCACGCCCTTCGGCTCTCCGGTTGAGCCAGAAGTATAATGAATATACGCAATCTCGTTGGGTGATATGGATACCGTTAGGCTGTTGTCCGGGTAAGCAGCATCTAGATTGTTGATATTCAGAATTCTTGAAGAATCAGGAAATAATTCATGGGCTAGTGACAGGCGATCATTATCCGTAACAATGAGACCGGAGTCTGAATCCTGGATGATCTGCCTCGCCCTGGGAACGCGAAGTGAATAATCTAGCTGCACGTAGGCTTTGCCGGCTTTGAGCGCACTTACGTTCGCAATGATCATGGAAACGCCTTGTTTGAATAGCAGAGCTATCGCTCGCGTACTGTCACGGTGTTTCGCGAGAATCGCACGTGCCAGTCGGTTAGAGACCCGGTCCAACTGCTCATAGGTGAGTTGGTCTCTGTCAGCCTTAATGGCTAACCGATCGGGGAATTTACGCGCCTGTTGTTGGAACCGATCTGCTATTGATCCGTCGACAGCTGCCTTGTGAAACTCAACGAAGGCATTGATTGGACCAGCCAAGTGTCTCTCAAAAGGCTCCGATCCATCCACGGCAATCGTCTTTCAACTAATCAAAGTTGCCAGTGATGCTTCCGCCGGAGGCAACCAGTGTGTCATTTGCATGGCACGGTAGAGGTCACTCGCCGCAGATAGTTCGGAACGAGCCTGCTCTGCCCTTCCCGTTGCAACGTAAACACTGCTAAGTCCAGCGTGAGCATGTGCCTCGACGGGACGCATGCCGATTTCCTGACTGGCCATGAGTGCCTCGCGGTAATAATTTTCGGCCTTCTGAAACTCTGGCGGATTATTTTTGAGAGCGATGTCACCAAGTAGCTTCAAAGCCAACACCCCATGTCCGCGTTCCTTATGCTGTTTGGAAACCTTGACGGCGCGTTCTGCAAGCGCAGTCGCGTCATCCAAACGACCGGCCAACGTATATCCCTCGCTCAACCATGCTAGGCTGAGTGATAAGAAACCCGCCCTACCTACAGAACTGTAGTTATCAACCCCCTGCTCTAGGTAATCTAACCCTTGAGAGAGTCGACCCGAATTGACGTATGCAGAACCCAAACGGGAGGCCACGAATGGTAAGTAAACGGGAATATTGGCGGACTGGCAGAGCTTTAGAGCGCGTTCGAGAACTGCAATGGCTCGGTCAAACTCTCCTTGAAAGATGAACAAAACACCTAAGCTGCAATTTACGTGAATAAGACTCGCCGCGTGACCCACTTCCTCGGCGATTTGGACGCCTTCCAGCCCGTACGACACACCCTCTCTAAACCTGCCCTTCATCGCAAGCGACTGGACGAGATGGCTACGCAATATCACGGAGAGAACCAGGGCCGTGCCGAAGCGTTCGCTCCTGAGATGCCCTTCCGCACGTTGCATGCCGCGCGTAAGCATATCTATTGCTTGATGGTAGTTGGCGATTTTATTGTAGGCCACGCCCGTGTAGTAATGCGTCACGACGCTTAAAGTCGGATCTTCCCTGGTGATGTTGAGAGCCAAGGCACGCTGGCCAAACTCGATTGCGCGCTCAGGGTCACCCACAATACCGTAATAGCTGTTTAGAAAATTCAACACCCGCGCCATTCTGTGCTGATCTCCAAGCGCCTCAGCCAGAGATTCGGCCCGATGCAAGTGTTCGCTAACGCGAGGTAAATCTCCAAGTAAGAAGAGCACGTTTCGGAAGTCAAGATGAAGATCGATCCCCTGCTGGAGCGTCTCTCGAGAGTCAGGGAGATGTTTCAGAGCCTCAAGGCCCTCCTCGTAAAACACTAAGGCTTCGCGCAAAGCCGAGTGCAACATCGCCTTGGCACCAGCTTCCCTCAAGTAAGTTAAAGCTTTGTCCCAAACTTCACCGCGTCGCGCATGATGAGCAAGCGTTTCGACGTAATCTTGCAGGTTATCGCCCGTCATCTCTTCAAGCGCGCTCACAATCCGCGCGTGGAGAGCGACCCTGCGCTCGCGCAGCAGCGCGCCATATGCAACTTCATTGGTAAGGGCATGCTTGAACGTATACTCCAGTTTCGGGAAAAGATTGGTTTCATAAATAAATTCGGCGGACTTCAGATGAGCCAGATATTGAAAAAGCTGCTCGTCCGGTAGCTCCGATACGGCCTGGAGCAAAGCAAAGGGGACGACGGCGCCGATCACAGCGGCAGTTTGCAGAAGATGTTTCTCTTCGGCAGACAGTCGATCGATACGATCCGCCACGACACTTTGGACGGTGCTCGGAACAACGAGATCATCAATTTTCAGCCCCGGCCGGTAAGCCCCTTTCTCACCCGTCAACACCCCGGTTTCCACCAGAGATCTCACACTTTCTTCAGCAAAGAAGGGATTTCCGTCGGTGCGCTTGAGCAATAGGTGTTTGAGCGGCGAGAGATCTGGATTATTTCCGAGCAGCTTTAACAACAATTCTTCGGCGCTACTGGCCTGAAGCGGATCCACGTGCAGCTGGGTGTAATAGCTTTTGTCCGACCATTCATGATTGTACTCGGGCCGGTAATTGACCAGGAGCAGCAGGCGGGCCATGGGGAGACTGTCGACCAGAACGTCAAGAAACGCTTGGGTTTCGTGATCGATCCAGTGGAGATCTTCGAAAACAAGCAGCAGATTCTGTTTTTGGCTTTCCCGGATGCAAATCCGTTTGAGCGCATCTAACGTGTATCGGCGGCGCTGCTGGGGATCCATCGAGTTAAAGCGCCTGATCATCTCGGGGATCTCCGGCATCTGTGCTAACCAGTCACGGTCTCGGTCAGTACTTTTTTCATCCGGCGATGCGCCGAGTAATGAAAGGATTGGAGCGATTGCATCCTTTAGAGCGCTATCTAGTTCCAGAATATGGATCACCACTCGGCTTCGAATGTCCTCGCCGCCTTCTCCAGGGCCGATGCCAAAATAACGGCGCAACATTTCAACAAGCGGGAAATAGGGGGTAGCCTTGCCGTAAGAAACTGACGTGGCCTCAAGCACCAGCCAACCTGCGGGCAACTGGTGACGAGTAAATTCGTGTACCAAGCGCGACTTACCCATGCCCGGCTCGCCAACCATAGCCAAAAGTTGGCCGCGTCCGCCTGTTGTTCGTTGGACAAGTCTGTTGAAAACGTCGATTTCCGAACTGCGTCCGACCAATGGCGTCAAGCCGCGCCCGGCCCCGGCCTGCACCCGCGTGCGCGCGGACGTAGAGCCAATAACGTCGAAAGCCTCGACTGGCTGCGAAATACCCTTCACTTGCACAGCGCCCAGGGATCTCACCTGAACAAATCCTTCAACTTGGCGCAGGGTATTGGAAGACATCAGAGCTACACCCGGGCCTGCAAGTTCCTGCATCCGGGCTGCCAAATGTGTGGTGTGGCCTAAAGCCGAGTAGTCAATATTGAGATCGGTATCGATGGACCGGAGCACGACTTCGCCGGAATTCATTCCAACACCGATGTGCAATCCCGATTCTTCCGATTCGCCGCGCCTCTGGCGGTAGCGTCGCATCTCGTCCTGCATCGCCAGCGCCGCATAGCACGCGCGCAGCGCGTGGTCTTCATGGGCCAACGGGGCGCCAAAAAGCGCCATGATGCCATCACCGAGAACCTGGTTAACGGTCCCTTCGAACCTGTGAACCGCATCCATCATGATGCGCAGAACTGGATCGATAATTTTCTGAGCCTCTTCGGGATCTAACGTTTCCAGTAATTTCGTCGAGCCCTTTATGTCCGCGAAAAGGACCGTGACTTGTTTCCGTTCTCCTTCCAACCTGTGGCGGGAAGCCAGTATTTTTTCAGCGAGGTGTTTAGGAACGTACGTATCGGGCGCCGGTACCCCGGGCAGGATGGTGATTGTCGTTGCAGTTTGGCTTATGGCTTGACCACAGCTTCTGCAAAATTTAGCTCCGTGACGGTTCGGCTCACCACAGTTGAGGCAGGGCTTTTCGAGCCGCATGCCACAGTGATCACAGAAGACCGCGTCGGCAGAATTCCCGGTTTGGCATCGTGGGCAAAGCATGGGGCCACTAGAGGGTATTCTCCAGGTGCCGTTCAGGTATCAGAGTTAACAAACATCCCTATAGTATCAGCCAAGGCGAAAAGCAAATAGGAACCTAAGCGCTATCATCTCGAACCGCGCGTTCCGTGTCCGGTGACAGGCCGGAATGATTCTACTAGTCATTACGAGGCATCCGAACTGATCTTAGGTGACAGGGCAGATCATGGTGCAAAATGAGTGACCTTGTTTACAAGGTTGCCGCGGCCACCCACGCGGTAAAGATCTGGCCCGTACGAGACTAGACCTCTGTGCTTAACGCCAAGAGCATGCCAAGCTAAAAGCGATCGGTCCTGTAAGCGTAACCTGCCGAAGTACAAACGAGTCTGTCTGTGGAATTGGGTAGAGTTTAGCCCATTTAAAAACCCGGCCGTGTCTTTTTGTGCACACCTGCATTAAAAAATGCCAAAGCCATGCCCACCGCTCTCGCTACGTGATCGTCACATGGCCAAGGTCGTTGAAGAAAAGCCATTATTCCGTCCCCGAAAAAGTGCTGCCAGCGTCCCTTCGAATTCAAAGATAAGCTTGCCCATCTCAGC
>DASTOD010000261.1:0-3286 GCA_035762645.1 Binatia bacterium
GAGAGTCGCTGTCGGGGAAATGTAGGCCGATGTCCCCCTCGCCCAGCGCTCCCAGGACCGCATTCATCAGCGCGTGTAGAACGACATCGGCGTCCGAATGGCCCAACAACCCCATGGCGTAAGGAATCGTGACGCCGCCGAGAATGAGTTTTCGCCCCCGTCGAAAGCGATGGACGTCGAAACCCTGCCCTATACGAAATTCCTGCGCCATGAACTGCTTAGTGTCTCGGGTCTCGGGTTTCGAGCTCAACGTTAAGTCAAACTCGAAATGCAGATTTCCCGCGCGGCTTCTTCAACAGCCCTCGCATCATCACCTGATCTTAACCAACAATCAACTACCCGGCGTAAGGCGTGAAACGTTAGGGGTAAGGGGCAACCCCTAACGCCTAAATTCGCAAAGCCGCCACGAGCGATCACGGCCCCTGGCATTGCCGCTGGTAGAGGATTATACTCCCAGCTGGAGAAAAACCTTGCTTCGCGTGCTCGGCTTGTCTTTGTTGCTTCTCATGGGACTTCCTCTGTACACGGTGCTCTCGGGACAGGCTCTCCTCGGTAGAGACTACCGCACCGCCGATCGGTCCAGTGCCGGCATCGCCCCGCCCGCCGCATCCACGCCCGAAGCCGTGGTGCAAGTCTATGCCGCCCGGGCCCTTAACTGGCGCGGCATCTTCGGCGTGCACACCTGGGTCGCAACCAAGCCCGAGAACGCAACCGAATACACATTGCATCACGTCGTCGGCTGGCGCATGTACCGCAATCTGCCCGTAATCGTCTCCGCGCCCGGCATTCCGGACGGCAGATGGTTCGGCAATGAACCGGAACTTCTCAGCGAATTGCGCGGCGAGGCTGCGGCGCAAGCCATCCCGAAGATCATCGAAGCGGTCGGAACCTATCCCTACCGCGACCATTACAGCGTGTGGCCCGGCCCGAACAGCAACACCTTTACCGCCTACGTTGGCAGACTCGTTCCAGAGCTGAGAATGGATCTTCCAGCCACGGCGATTGGCAAAGATTACCCGATCAACGGCTCCATCATCGATCACACGCCCAGTGGCACTGGCTATCAAGTTTCGATATTCGGTCTCCTCGGCCTTGCGCTCGGGCAGCAGGAAGGCATTGAGCTCAATTTACTCGGCTTCAACTTCGGCGTCGATTTCTTCCGCCCGGCGCTAAAACTCCCCGTCGTCGGCCGGCTTGGAGTAAGAGAGCCGTTAAACAAGACTCCCTGACCCTTACCGTTTGGGAACCGGCCAGTAGCGGCCTCTCCGTTTCTCGAGAGTCAAGGGGATACCGTAAATCCTTTCGAGCACGTCCGGTCTCAAAACGTCGCGCGCGGCGCCGGAACTCAGGACCCGGCCGTCTCTCAGCACAAGGACGCGCTTGAACAGCGGCAGAATTTCTTCGACGTGGTGTGTTACATAAATCAACGACGGCGTTCGTTGTTTTCCCAGCCGAGTCAAGCTCTGCAAGAAATTTTCCCGCGCTCCCGGATCCATTCCCGCGCAAGGCTCGTCGAAAATCATCAGATAAGGCCGGGTCATGCGCGCTCTGGCGATCAAAACCTTCTGCTGCTCGCCTTGGGATAACGATCCAAACTCCTGATCATGAAGATCGTCGCAACCCAATTGCCGCAAATAACTCGCCGCTAGGCGATAATCGGCCGCCGTTGCTTCTCCGCCAAACCGTTCTAGGTATCCTATCTGCGCGAATTTTCCCGAAATGACGGTTCGGATGACTTTTTCGAAAGGCGGAATATCCGCAGTGAGAGTCGATGTCACCCAGCCGATGCTCTTGCGCAATTCGGGAAGATTCGTCAATTGCTTCCCTTTTCGGTAGATTTCCCCGCCGCGATTGGGCCACAGATAGCCGCAAGCCAATCTCAGTAGCGTGGTTTTTCCGGAACCGTTCGGCCCCAATATCGCCCAGTGTTCACCGCGCTGGACGGTCCAGTCGATGGACTGAAGAATGGTTTTGCCGCCAGCCGTATAGGAGACGTCGCGGAGTTCGAGCGCGGGGATCTTTTTCACGGTGGAGTGTTGGAGTGTACTCCATTACTCCAACGTCGCTCAAGGCTATGGCTTGAAGCGTGAGAAAACCTGCAAAGCGTTTGTGCTGAAGATCTGCTCCCTCTGCTCCGGGTTGAGCCACGCTATGCTTTCGATTTGCGGCCTCACGTCGTCGTACCACCGGCCGGTGCGCGGGTCGGTCTTGGAGCCGGCGCCCGGCCGTTCGGTGCCGAACAAACAGCGATCCGGGCCCACCACCTTGAATAGCAGCTCCAACGACTCCACGTTGTAAAGCGCGGTATCGAAAAAGAGCTGGCGCAGTCGCTGATCGAAATTCTCCGTATCTTTGGGGCCGCGCAGCTGCGAGCGCCATCGCCCGACCTGGTACGGCACCGATCCGCCGCCATGAGAGATGATCAGCTTGAGTTTGGGGAAATCTTGAAACACCTTGGAATCCACCAACGACAGGATCGCGATGCTCTCTTCGGTGATGAAATGGCCGTGAAAGGACTCTCGAGGGTTTCTGCAACTTGCCGCATGCACCAATCCCGGCACATCGAGTTCGACCATCTTTTCGTAGAGTGGGTACCAGTATTCGTCGCCCATGGCCGGAGTTTGCCCATCGCCTTCGCCCGGATCGGGGTTGATCATGATGCCCACGAAGCCGAGCCCCCGGATACAGCGCTCCAGCTCTTCGAACGTGTCCTTCGGGCTCGCGCCGCCGCACTGCGGCAGGCCGCCGATGGCGCGGAACTTTTTGGGTTCCAGTTTGACCTGCAGCGCCAGCGCATCGTTGACGGCCTCGCAGTACCAGTGCACGATCTTCTCCGGCTTCTCGGAATGCATCATCGTGTAGGGCCGCGGCGAGATAAAAGCGTAATCGGTGCCAACCTCGTCCAAAACTTCCGAATGCTTGTGGCCGCGCCACTTGGCTCGCTGAATACTCTCCTCGGTAACGACCTGGCCGCTCGGTCGATGAAACCCACGGCTGTTGATCAGACCGGCTTGAAAGTTTTGCAGCTCAGTTCCGGCGACGATGTGATTGTGGATGTCGATGATCACCGCTCGACCCTTTCTTCCGGCTCGTATCTTCCCGGATCCTTGTAATAGTGCTGGTAGTACCAGGCCGCGATCTCGCCGCCCGTGGTTTTCCAAACTCTTTCGTGCGCGCAAATATAATCGAGCACTTTGTCCAGGTATTTGATACGGAAGGGCAAGCCGATCACGAACGGATGAAGCGGCAGCGCCATCACTCTCCCGCCCTTCGCGCTCTCCTGGTA
>DASTOD010000262.1:0-3507 GCA_035762645.1 Binatia bacterium
CAAGAACCATGGTTTGCTCTGGTGTGAAGAACGTGCACATGAGTATTGCCATTGTCATGAGCGCCCGGCTAGCTCAATGACCTGAAGATCTCGGTTGATGTCTACAAACTTCACACACCAAGGTCGCTCTCCTGCCAAACTGTGCAAACGCCGTACAGCTCTGCGTCGCTAATTCCGCTCGTTTCGCCCCGTAAGGCATTAAGCTCTCGTCTTTATAGGATATTCGTATTTTGGTCCGGCTATTGCCTTCCATCACTCAGTACACGCTGCCATCCTGCCAACGAGGGGGTTGTCCTTGGACTACGCATTTTCAAACGTGTCTGAGCCGCCGCGAATCTTTGAGCCAGACATTTTGGTAGAGCCGCGCTTTTATCAAGCCTTTCGTAGAGAAAATCCGCCGCTGCCGGAAAAAGCGCTTTTGTTCGGTGTTTTGAGTGAAGCCATCGAGACGTTTCAAAAGTGTGCCTTCAGCCGGTCACCGAAACGTCAAGCGCTATTCCGCGAGGCGGAAACGTGGATCTGGGAGGAAAGCTCTGACTACCTCATTTCATTCAAAAATATTTGTCAGCTGATCGGTCTGGATCCGGCTTTCTTAAGGCGCGGCTTGCTGGAATGGAGAGCAAAGCACGCGCAACGCCGACGCAAGCACAAATCGAAAAAATTGGTTGGGAAAAAACTCAGCTGCAGAAAAACGGGCGTTTCGCCCGCGGCGCGACGATCGGTAGTGCACTTTAGGCGACCTCGTTTAAAAGGCGGATGGCTGATGTGAGCGGCGACGGTTTGTCAGACGCCGGGGAAGCGATTCAGTCGGCTTGTTGATAGCAGCCGCTCCTGAACTACTATTCGGCGGTTTATCGGTACGTGGAAGTGAAACGAGTTTTGTTGGTTTCTGCCGCGGCCTGCGATGACATCGAAGAGTGTCTCTTTCGAGCGGGGTGCTCTGTAAGCAAGGTCCGTGACGGTAGCGAGGCCTTGTCCCGTGTCAGGCACGAACTTCTGGATTCAATCATTTTGGTTTCAACCGGGACAGAAATGGATTTAGCCGAGACGGCGCTGAACTTGAGGGATATGAACCCAGCGCTGGAGATCATCATTCTCACCGATCAGAAAGGTAACGCGGAAGAGGCGGCCCAGACAGCTGTGGTCGTTCATGCGATACCGCAAACGCGAATACTCACGATAACCGAGTTGAACGACCATCTTGCAGCGCCAAGTATAAGCGTGCGCCAGGCGTCGGGAATACGACGACAGCAAGCACGCTCCAGGAGGCATATCCGATGAGCAGAGAAAGCAAAAAAGAAGGAGGGTGCAATGAAAATGAAAGTTTCGATAGCAGCTCTTATCGCCGCAACTGCCGGGACGCTGATCTCCCTTGCAGTTCCTCCAAACGTAGTCGCCAACGACTTTTACAAAGGGAAAACCATTCGCGTGATAGTGGGGTTTGCAGCGGGCGGAGGATACGACACTTACGCCCGAGCCGTTACGCGTCATATGGGAAAACATATTCCAGGAAACCCCAGTTTCGTCGTCGAGAACATGGATGGGGCGGGCAGTCTTCTTTCTGCCAATTACCTCTACAACAAGGCGGATGCGGACGGTCTCACTATCGGGAGTTGGAACAACCTGATGATTCTGCAGCAGGCCCTGGGAGCCAAGGCGATCAGATTTGATGCCCGCCGGTTTGGCTGGATCGGCGCCCCAAGCCAGTCCCGGTCGGTGTGCGCCGTGATGGGATTTACCGGTCTTAAGACCCTCGAGGATGTCCTGAATTCGAAAAATCTGAAAATGGGGGCGACGAGGGCTGGCTCGACTACGGATGACTTGCCAAAGCTCATGAACATGTTCATGCGAACAAAATTTCAGGTCATCTCCGGTTATACCGGCACGGCAAAAATCAGAGTGGCCATGCAAAGTCGAGAGTTGGACGGGGCATGTTGGGGTTGGGAATCGATGGGTGTGACGGCTAAAGCGCTGCTGGAGGCGAAGGGAGATGAGCGCCTGATCCCCTATATCATAGACGGCAAGAGCGAAGATCCGAAAGTAAAAGATCTGCCTCAGTTCACTGACGCTATAAAGGACAAGGTCAACTTGGCGGCTTTCAACGTGTGGCGAAAGCCCAAGGAGTTCGAGCGGCCGCTCACGGTTCCGCCGAAAACACCGAACGATCGTCTGGAGATCTTGCGCAAAGCCTATAAGGAAACGCTCCATGACCCCGAATTTCTGGCCGAGGCGAGAAAATCTAAACTCGTCGTGGAACATGTGTCTGGAGAACGGATCGACCAGGCCGTGAAAGAGATTCTCTCCATTTCTCATGATTCGAAAGAGAAGCTGCAGTTCCTGGTTAAAACCCAGAAGACGACGTCTTAGTGAGGCGAAAAAGATCGACGAGAAATATTCAAATCACAGGAGGACGCGATGAACAGAGCGCTTTTTTGTCCTGTTGCTGCATTGATGGCACTAGTGGTGATCGCCCCAATCGAGAGGGCCGGCGCAAAGGAGACCATGGCTTATGTATCCGATTCTCCCGGCTCCTCAACACCGTACTGGGTCGCCAAAGAGGTAGGCCTGTTCAAGAAAAACGGACTCGACATAGACCTGCTGTTTATTAATGGCAGCAGCCGCGCGGTCCAGAGTCTCGTCGCTGGCGACCTTACCTTTACCGGTCCGGTTGGAACTTCAGCCATGAACGGCAGGATGGCAGGGGGCGACGTTGCGATCATCCATAGTCTTGTAAACACGCTGCCCTACTACATTGTTGGCAATCCCTTGATTAAGTCTCCCGAAGATCTCAAGGGCAGATCCGCCGCGACACATATCCCGGGAACCTCGGCGGATTTTGCGCTTCGTTTGGCCCTCATGAGATTTGGCGTGCCTTACACTGACATTAAGGCCGTCATGATTGGAGGCGCGCCGGCGCGAATAGCTGCGGTGATGAGCGGGCAACTGGACTTCGCCGTTGTCACTGAGTCCGGGAAGCTCCAAGGCGAGAAGGCCGGTTTAAAAGTGATTCTCGATATGGCGAAGCAAAATATCCCGTTTCAATTTACCTGCACGGTAACAAGCCGAAAGATGATTCAGGAGAATCCGGGTAAAGTAATGAGTCTGGTCAAAGCCATGATTGAGGCGGTCCACTACTTTAAAACCCACAAGGAACAGACCATCAAGATCATGCAGAAGTACACGCGCGGCCAGCAGCGGAGCATCTTGGAGGGGACCTTCGAGGCTTACACGGACCTTCTTGTCGAGGATGGCTATCCGACGATCGAAGGTCTTGCGAATACACTCAAGGTTCAGTCCTCCTGGGATCCTAAAGCGGCGCGGGTAAAGGTGGACGATTTCGTCGATCTGCGCTTCGTCAACGAGCTCAGGGATTCGGGATTCATAAAGCGGCTCTATGGACCGGCGAAGGTGACCAAGTACTAACGCCGCCAAAAAGAGGAGGGCAAATCATGAACAGGAAAATCTTACTTGCTGCAGTCATCACGATCGGACTGCTTGTTTTGGGCA
>DASTOD010000263.1:0-36549 GCA_035762645.1 Binatia bacterium
AAATCCCCGGGCTGTGTCATCGGCGACGGCGACACCATGATACTGCCGGATGTGCCGGCCACTATTTTCGAGGGCGAAGCGGAGCTGGCGCTGGTGATCGGCAAGCGTGCGGCCAATGTGCCCGCCGCCAAGGCGATGGAATACGTCTTCGGCTACCTCAACTTCATCGATGGATCGGCGCGCGGCCTGCCGCCCGCCGGCAACACGTTCTATCAGATGAAGTCCCGCGACACCTTCGCGCCGATGGGCCCTTATCTCGTGACCGCCGACGAGGTGAAGGAGCCGCACAACCTCCAGGTGCGGCTCTGGGTAAACGGCGTCTTGATGCAGAACTATAACACAAGCGACATGGCGCATAAGATCCCGCGCTGCATCGAATGGGTCAGTTCGATCCACCCGCTCGAGCCGGGCGACGTGCTCGCGCTCGGGACCAATCACCGCGGCCTCAACCCGTTCCAGGACGGCGACCTCGTCGAGCTCGAAACCGAGCCGCTCGGCCGGCTTCACGTAAAGATCCGCGACGATCTCAAGCGCACGTGGGCAAGGGAGACGCGGCTGCAACGCCAGGAAAAGGGGCTGGAAGGTCAAACCCCGCAGCTCTCAGGCAAGTATGCCAAGCCGGCGGGCGAATGACCGTTCAACCATTCAATCGGGACCGTCTCGACGGCCGGTGCCTTCGAAATCTCGCACCGAGCAAGACTCGTGCTATCGACATCGACCGTTTGGCGGTAAGAAAAAGAGTACTTGGCTGGACCCGATTAAGGACGACAACCGTCCGGTCGCTTGGAAATCGACGACGACTCAGTTAAAGAATGCAATAGTAACCATAAAAAATCTTGCTCCGGGAGGGGTTCGGTGAAAAAGCAAATTGTTTCTTTGCTGGCCATCGCTATGACCTGGGCGCTCGTGATCGGAATAAGCGATCCGCTTCAGGCCCAGGACCAATTTTTCAAAGGTAAGCAGGTGCGGATCATTGTGGGGCTGAGCGCGGGGGGAGGCTACGACCGGGCCGCGCGGCTCGTTGCCAGGCAAATCGGTAAATACATACCGGGAAATCCGGACATCGTCGTCCAGAATATGCCCGGCGCAAGCTCCGTTACCGCGGCCAATTATGTTTGGGGCGTGGCAAAGCCGGACGGGCTGACACTGCTCGCGCCGCATAACAACGTCTATCTGAGCCAGCTCTCCGGACAAAAAGAGGTGCAGTTTGACCTGCCGAAATTTCAATGGATCGGCTCATTGGAAAACGATGACATGATGCTCTTTGGTCGCGCTGACGCTCCCTACAAGTCCATCAAGGATATCATCAGCGCGAAGGAACCACCCAAGTGCGGTTCGACGGGCGTCGGCAGCTCAGACTATGTCATGTCGAAGATCTTGGAAGAGACCATCGGGGCCAAGGTCAATCATGTCACGGGCTACCCTGGCAGCAGCGAAATCGCCATAGCACTGGAGCGCGGCGAGGTCAGCTGTATGGGTCTCACGATAGCGACTTTCTTTGGTCGCGAACCGTTCCTAACGTGGTACAAGAGCAAGTATGTAAGATTTCTCGCCCAGAGCGGGCGCAAGCGTGAGTCGAGGATCACTGATGCCCCTACCATTCACGAACTCATGGATGAGCACAAGACACCTGCCACCAAGCGCCGGGTGGCTGCGGCCATGCTCCAAGGTGGAGAATGGGCGCGGCCTTTGATGGCCCCTCCGGCGACGCCGGCTGATCGGGTGAACACGTTGCGCGCGGCTTACGACAAAGTCGTCAAGGACCCTGAGCTTTTGGCCGAGGCGAAAAAACTCCGCATAGACGTCACGCCGGGACGCGGCGAAGAGTTGCAGAAGATGGCTAAGGAGGTCATGAGCCAGCCGCCTGAGGTGATCGAGCAAATCAAGAAGCTGTTCGTTCAGTAGCTGGTCAGAGCGACTTGTCACTCGGACTCCGTGGCGAAGCTAGTGTTGTGTAAGTCCCCCTGGCACAATTTGACGTCATTCCGGCCGAGCAGGCGGGTGTAGCCGAGAGCCAGAATCCAGTAAAAGAAAGAAAAACCCAGATCCCCCTTGCAGGGGAATCCGGGTCGAGAGTTAACAAATTGTTGAAAAACTCTGGAAACCGGGCTGTTCAAAAAGGTCCCAGGTACGAGGCGCGCGAGAAATCGACGAGCGGAGGCGTACTTATGCAGTACGTTGGAGCGAGGGGATTGAGCGCACCCTTCGACAATGCTCAGGGCAATCGGTAGATGGGCCTGTTTCACAGCCTGTTAAGGAGGGGTCATGTCAGTAGATCAGCGGGTGAAAGATTTGATGGCGGCATTTCAGAAAACCGCCTACTTCAAGTGGATGCAGCGTCAAGGGCTACCTGTGATCGAGGGTTATGGCGTGGAAGACGTTCGGGAAGTGGAGATGGATTTTTGGCCGCGGTCGGGAGGCAAGGCGGCGTTTATCAATCTCTACGGAATGGAGGGGGTGACGGGAATGTATGTGGCGGAGATCCCGGCGGGCGGCGCTCTCGAGCCGGAGAAGCATTTTTATGAAGAGGTGATCTGCATTCTCAGCGGGCAGGGAGCCACGGAAGTGTGGCAGGAAGATGGCCGCAAGCAGATGTTCGAGTGGGGGCCATGGAGCCTGTTCGCGCCGCCCCTTAATACTTGGCACCGGCTCATCAACGGTGGTCGGGAACCGGTAAAGTTTTTCGCCGTCACTAACGCCCCTCTGGTCATGGACGTATTTCACAATGAGGATTTCGTCTTTAACTGCCCGTACGTTTTTTCCGATCGCTATTCCGGCGCCGACGGCTTTTTCAATGTCGGACAAAAGCGTTACGAGGCGGGCATGCAGCACATCTGGGAAACCAACTTCATCACGGACATTCAGTCGGCGGCCTTGGACCAGAGAGACGTCAAAGGGGCCGGAGTGCGCATCACGCAGTTCGAGTTGTCGGGAAATGGACTCATCGGCCATCTGGCGCAATGGCCGGCGGGACGCTACCACAAAGCTCACTATCATGGTCCGGGCGCCATTCTCCTGGGATTGCAGTCATCAGGATACGTCCTGCTCTGGTCGAAGGAGCTGGGAATGCAACCCTACCAAAGCGGCCGCGGCGATGAGGTGGTGGAGGTAAAATGGAAAGCCGGAAGCGTTTACTGTCCCCCGGGCGGCTGGTTCCACCAGCACTTTAATACCGGGCCGCAACCGGCGCGTCATCTGGCGATCCGCTACGGCAGCCGGATCCATCCGATCGGCTTCAAGATTGCCGACAAGCGCAGCGAGGACGGTGTCTACATCGACGTGAAACGAGGCGGCACGTTGATTGAATACGCGGATGAAGATCCCGAGATCCGCAAACACTACTTGGACGAATTGAGAAAAACGGAAGTGCCGTGCGAAATGCCCGGCGCATAAGCGCAGTTCCTGGTTTCGAGTTCCGAGTCTCGAGTTAGCCCCCGAAACCCGAAACACGAGACCGAGACTCGAAACTCTGGTTACCGGAGGATCTGCTCGGCGAATTTCGCTGCGGGGAGCCTTACCCGAAGGTATTTGTCCTCCAGGTGATTCCTCACCCGGTGGTATTCTTCCAGCGTCATCCCATCTTTTGCCGCTTTAACGCCGTACTCGCGGAGCCACGTCGTGTCCACATCGAGGCGGCGGGTCGACTGGTGCATGACTCTGACATAAAGCTCCTGTCCTTCTTTCCCCAGAAACCAGTTGATGAAGACTTTCGCTGCATGCGGATGGGGCGGATTTTTGACCACGCCGATCACGCCGGAACCGTTGCTCGATGGAGCGCCTTCTTTTAGCTTCGGCATTTCCTTGACCGGCAGATTGGCGGTGATAAATCCTTCCAGCGTATAAAAGCTGACGCCGAGACCGATGGCGAGTTTGCCTTTCGCCAGAGCGTCGGCAAGCTGGCGCTGATCGCGGCTGAGAAAGAGGTCCTGCTGGACGAGCTTTTTGAGATACTCCTCTCCTTTGACGTCCCAGAGAAAAGACCAGATGGATTGGCCGGAACCGGGAGTCCTCGGATCAAGAAATCCGATTTTGCCCTTCCACTTCGAATTCAGAAAGTCGTCGAGCGAACGGAGATCCTCAGGCTTTGCCACCTCGGTGTTGTACCAGAAGCCGCCGGTGCCGGCGTCCGCTATAAAGGAATAGAGGTAGCGATTGGTCTTGACGTTATCTTCCCAGATATGGCCGCCCCACCAATTCTTTGGCTCCTTGACCTCAGGTAAAATCAGGTTGGCTTCAAAAGCCTCAACCATTCCGGACTCAGCCAGATGCTCGAAGGTACCTGATCCTCCTATGAATGCGTCGAAGTATTTAACTCCGGCTTTGTATTCCGCGGCAATCCTGCTGGCGTTTTGTGGACCTCTCGCGGTCAGAAGCTCCATCTCGACGCCGAACTTTGGCTTGAAAACCGCTTCCAATTGTTTTCTCAGCTCGGCTCGCGCGGGAATACCGATCACGATTTTCCCTTCTTTTTTGGCCTCCGTGAGACTCCTTTCCCATTCCTTCTTCCAGTCAGCCTGTGCCAGCGCATCGCCAAGCAAAGCCAAAAATATTAACCCAGAAAAACCCGGCCAAAACCACCATTTCATTCAGCGCAATGCGAGCATGTCATTTCTCCTTTCGGGAAGAGAGACGAGTAAGCTCAACTCAGTGAAGCGAGGATGTCAGGCGCTCCAACTCCTTAGCAGAGAAAGCGTTACGCCCGCAACAGTTAAAAGCCGATGCCGACGCCGACCCCGAGTCCCCGCCTGATCCGGTCTGGCTCCCTTTCGAACTGCCTCCTTTGGTCGCGCCGCACGGCATCGATTTCTTGCTCCATCCTTTGGCCGATCCACTCGACGTTTGCGATGAGCTTTGGCCACTCGATGTCCCTGCCGCCAATCATCGCAAGCTCTTTTTCGATCGCGGAGCGAATCTCGCGGAGCGGATCCCAGAACGCGGTTAACGGACTGGTGGCGTTCATATATTCAATCCAGTCGTAAAGACCTTTGAGCCCGGTTTCGATCTCCCTGCGAGCTTGCGTATGATCGCCGGCGCGGGCGAGAGTCAAACCCAGGTAGAGCCGAGCCAAATAATCATCCTTATAGATCGAGAGCGCCCGTTCGAACGACCGGCGGGCCTCCGCCCATTTGCCCAGATTGTACTGAGCCCGTCCAAGGTAGGTCCATACGCCCTCGCGGAATAATGCGGCTTCACGAATGTAATCTGGGTTAGTCTCCGCCGCTTGTTGGAAATAAGCCAGAGCCGCTTCGGAATTACCAATCATGAGGGCTTGTCTCCCCGTCTGAACTTGTCCGGCAACTCGAAACGACGCACAACCCGAGAGAACGAGGACGAGAAAGAACCAACCGAAAAACTTTGTTCTGGCCATCTATTTGAAGCTCGCGCGGGAAAGAGACCACGGACTATGTGGTCGGTCTTCGTTGCTCTCGCACACGCCATCGACCCGCAGGGGGCTAACGCCCATGACTTCAAACGTAGCAGTTCAAAGCGAGCACGCCAATAGAAGAGCGGACAGAGTCTTTCATCTCGCTGATCTTTGCTCCTGGCCTGGGTTCCTGTTTCAATTTTTTTTGGATCTCGTATAGGTTGTTGCTGCTCTTCATTTTACAGGAGCAGGTTCAATCTTGCGCCGGGAAGAATCACGCGTTCTTTTAGTTGTTTGCCTCGGAACCTTTTTCCACATTCAAAGCGTCGGCAGCATCAGCGTATCCCTGTCGGCTATCCAAAAGGAATTTGACGCGAGCCTGGCCGCCGTTCAATGGATCGGCTTGATGGGGGCGATCATGCTCTCCAGCCTCTCGCTTTTTTTCGGACGAGCGGGCGACCTCGTCGGGCGAAACGCATTTTTCAAGATAGGACTTGCTCTGTACACCGCGGGGGCGGGTCTGGCGGCGGTCTCCGGATCGTTTCCGCAATTGCTCGCGTTTCGCTGCCTGATGGCGCTCGGCCTGGCGATGGCAGCGCCTCTGGCCGCGGCGATCATAGCCTCCGTACATGCGCATGAGAGCAGAGGCCGCGCTCTCGGTTTGTTGGCTGCTTCTATCGCTTTAGGGAGGACGACCGGACCGACGATCGGTGGGTTTATTCTTCAGCTTTGGGGATGGAGAGCGGTGTTTCTGGCGAATTGCGTTTTCGGGATAGCCACCTGCCTGACCTTGTTGTTGGTTCTCAAGGGAAGGGAAGAACGCCGTAAAGCCTCATTTGATATGGTGGGTGTCTTTTCCCTGGTGATCGGGTTTCCTTCGTTTCTGATCGCGCTAAGCCTCGGTCCACGTTTGGGCTGGCATGCCTCGGAGATCATGCTCTGGCTCGGCCTGGCCGCGGCGGGAATTGCCATTTTCATATGGAGAGAATTGCATGCAGAAGCGCCTCTGATGAATCTCCTCTATTTCAGGAGCCTTCCCCTTTTCCGGTCGTTGCTATCGTTGATCTTCGCGACGCTGGCGTTCTACCCGGTTTCTATTTTCGGGCCGCTTTACTTGCTCAACGTTATCCAGGCTTCCCCATTTTCGACCGGTTTCGCGATGGCAACCCTTCCCCTCTGCACCACGTTGTTCTCCCCGCTAAGTGGAAGATTGGCGGATCGATTGAATCCCAGGTGGGTGGCTTTATTCGGTTTGTGCACTATTCTCTTGGGCGTGTTCTTCTATGCCCGGCTCGGTGAAGGCTCGACTCTTATTTGGATTGTTTTCGTTCTCTCTATCCTGGGAACGGGCATTGGACTTTTTGTCCCCGCGAACGAAAAGGCCGCGTTCTCAACGGTTCCAAGCCGGGATTACGGCATGCTTTCGGCGATGCTCACGGCGTTTGCCACGGGCGCCGGCGTGCTAGGCACGATCGTCGCGGTAGCGCTGGCCGATATGTCCAATAAAAGTCGGATTGGCGGCGATGGCGCGGGATTCGCCTATGACCAGCAATTTGCTTTCACGTCGCTTCTGCCGCTGGCCGCTCTAGCCGTCCTCGTCACCATGGTGGGAAAGCGCGACTAAATGCCGAGCTCTGCCTCCGAGGGGAGGCCGGAGGAGATTTCCGCGGACTACTATGCTTAAGAGTCTTCGCAGCTTGCGCAAATTTGCTGACCGTTATTCATCATGGATACAGCGCTTGACGAAAGAGATTCCTCACCACGAGATCACGAAAGCCACAAAGGCTTCGGATATCGATTATAAACTTCGCGCTCTTCGCCGCAGCCTATACGGTTGCTTGGCTAGCCGGTGTAAGTCCGGTCGCGGGAATTGGTTGTTTGCCCGCGTAGTGATACTCGACAAGTCCAAGGGGTGACCCAGGAGGTGGAAGCTCGAATGTAAATGCCCTTGCCGGAGGTGTGTAGAAAGTATTGACAGCTTTAAAGGATCTGAATACACGTATGGTGTACAACATCGATACTGCCGCCCCGAAAGAAGGATGATGAGATCTGTTGATAGATGAACGTGGCTCGCACGGTTGTTGACATTCAACGATACCTCCTTGAGCGTAAATCGCTCATCGATCGTGCTTTAAATCATTACTTTAAAAGAAGAGCCCCTCAAATCACGCCGCTGCTTCACGAAGCGATGTGTTACAGCGTCCTAGATGCGGGAAAGAGGGTCCGTCCGATATTGACCTTAACCGTTGGCGAGTTATTCGGTGCTAAACGCGCTTTGCTCCCGTTTGCCTGCGCTATTGAGTTGATTCATTGCTACTCACTAGTACACGACGACCTACCTCCACTTGACAATGACGACTTTCGACGAGGAAAGCTTTCGTGCCACAAACGTTTTGGGGAGGCGATAGCGCTTCTAACTGGGGATGCATTACTTGCGGAAGCCTTTTTCATCATTTCCGAGCCTAGTTTGGCGCGTGTGCTGGGCGCTCCTTTGATCGCAAAGCTAATCCGCGAGTTATCCGAAGCAGCCGGCGTGAGGGGAATGATTAGCGGGCAAAGTAGAGAGTTCGAGTTGGGTAAGCGCAAGTTAACAATAGCTGCTTTGGAAGATCTCGATCGTTTGAAGACCGGCGCCTTGATCACGACCGCAGGCCGTCTCGGGGCGATGATCGGAAGAGCGACTCGCAAAGATCTCGACAGGATTACACGATACGGACAAGCATTGGGTTTAGTGTTCCAGATTACGGATGACATTTTGGACGCGCATGAAATCTCGAGCGACAATCATAAACGTATAGCAAATTATTTATCGGTGGCGGGGCCGGCAAGAGCGAGTGGCCGTGTTCAAGCCCTCTTGGCAGATTGCCTGAGAGAAATCGAGCCCTACGGTAAAGCAGCGGAACCGTTGCGCGAGATTGCGCGATACGTGGCCGAGAGAACACAGCCGTAACATAATGTTTGGAGTACCGCGAGCACTCTCGAAGCCCGCCATTCAAATGGTTGAGAACAGAAACTGTAGGCCCATGAAGTAAGGATGAAGCATGCTGTCTTTTAGCGACGAAAGCGCCATGTCTAAACTCACCTCGCCTCGTAGCCCAGATCCTATCGATCTTACGCGGCGAACCTTATCGCTCAGCGATGATGACTTTCAGACGCAGATGTTGGAGGACGTCTCCCGCACATTTGCGTTGACCATCCCACAGCTCCCCCCAACGCTTTGTCGAGTCGTTTCCAATGCCTATTTGCTTTGTCGCATTGTGGACACGATCGAAGACGAGCCGACTCTACCCGGCGTGCAAAAGAATTATTTTTGCCAGCGGTTTCTAGAGAGCTTCAACTGTGACAAAAACGCCGAGGCTTTTTCGCGGCAGCTGTGCGCGTTGCTGTCGAGCGAAACCCCGCCAGCCGAACACGTGCTGATCCAGAACGTTCCGCGGGTGATTCGAATCAGTCAGAGCTTCGCCGAGCCACAGCGTGAGGCGCTGCAGCGGTGTATCCACACGATGGCTAAAGGCATGGGACAATTCCAGCTACGCGCTGAGAAACATGGACTGCATAGCTTAGAGGACCTTGATCAATACTGCTATTATGTCGCCGGTGTCGTGGGCGAAATGCTGACGACACTGTTTTGCCTCTACTCACCGGAGATCGCGAAAAATTACGACGCCCTTATGCGCTTGGCGGTTTCCTTTGGGCAAGGCCTGCAGATGACCAATATCCTCAAAGACGTATGGGAAGATTATCAGCATGGTGCTTGTTGGTTGCCTCGGGAGATGTTCGCGGAAGAAGGATTCGATCTGAGTGAGTTGACGACAGGACGGAATCGCGGCGCGTTCGAGATCGGGGTGCAGCGCCTTATTGGGATCGCCCATGGACACCTGAGGAACGCCCTGGGTTATACCTTACTTATGCCGAAAGCGGAGGTTGGAATCCGTGCGTTCTGTCTCTGGGCAATCGGGCTAGCCGTCTTAACGCTGCGCAAAATCAATCAACACCTTTCTTACACGAACGGAAGTCAGGTAAAAATATCGCGGCTGAGCGTTAAGACAACAATCCTGTGTGCGCGACTTACACTGCAAAACGACCGCCTCCTCAAGCTTCTCTTTTATCTCGCTGCATGGCGATTGCCTTCAGCGTGTACCCCAACTAGCGGGTCTCCGGTCCGAACCTGCGAAAACAAAGCAGAGATGATGCCGTGAAATCGCCGGATGACCTTTGCTTTCTCATATGAGAGACGGTATCGCCGACTCTGATCCCCAGCCAATCCGAGAAAGCAAGATAGGGCACCCTGACCGGTTGCGCTTGCGTGAACTGGAGCGGACCCTCAAAAAAGCAGCCAGCGCATTGATCGCTCTGCAACATCCAGATGGGTTCTGGAGTTTTGAGCTCGAGGCCGATTGCACGATCCCGGCCGAATTCATCCTAATGATGCATTATATGGATGAAATAGATGAGCAGCTTCAGAGGAAACTTGCCTCCTATCTCCGTGCTCATCAAGGGCAAGACCAGGGTTGGCCTCTTTACTATGGCGGTGATGCCGATCTTAGTTGCTCTGTAAAGACCTATTACGCTCTTAAACTCGCGGGTGATGATCCTGAGGCGCCCCATATGGCTAAAGCGCGCGATATCATCCTTCGACTTGGCGGAGCGTCTCGGACAAACGTGTTTACTCGAATCATGCTCGCAATGTTCCAGCAGGTTCCGTGGCGAGCCGCGCCGTATTTGCCCGTAGAATGCGTGCTGCTACCATGGTGGTTTCCTTTTCATCTGTTCAAAGTCTCCTATTGGTCCCGAACTGTAATGGTCCCTCTATTCATTCTGTACACGCTTAAGGCGCATGCCCGAAACCCCAAGCAGGTCTCACTCCGTGAACTCTTTGTCGCTGACCCTTGGCAAGAACAGGATTATTTTCCGGTCCGGTCTGCCTTCAATCGCGCTTTTTTGATTTTGGATCGTCTTGGACTTAGACTCGATCCATGGATTCCAAGGCGGCTCCGTCGCTACGCCATCGAAAAGGCTGAAGCCTGGATTGTGGAGCGACTTCATGGCGATAGCGGCTTAGGAGCCATTTTTCCGGCCATGGTCAATGCGTATGAAACACTAGACTTACTCGGCTACCCGGCCGGCCATTCGCTGAGGGTGCAGGCCCGACGGGCGATCAAAAATCTTCTGGTGGAACATGAGAACACGGCATATTGTCAGCCGTGCGCATCACCGGTGTGGGATACCGCGTGGGCGGCCATTACGCTTCAGCAGATCGATGACGGCCGGAGTCATGTTGCCGTCAAAAAATCTCTCGATTGGTTGGCTGGCAGGCAATTGCTGGAAGAACCACAAGACTGGAGTTTTAACAGGCCTCGCGTTAGGGCCGGCGGTTGGCCGTTTCAATTCACGAATTCCTACTATCCCGATCTGGACGACACGGCCGCGGTCGCTTATGCGATGCATAAAAGTGCCGACAGATGTTTTGAGGGCGCGGTTCAGCGCGCGGCCGAATGGATTTGTGGTATGCAGTCCAGGAACGGGGGCTTTGCCTCGTTTGATGCCGATAATGATCACATCTACCTCAACGAAATCCCTTTCGCCGATCACGGTGCCTTGCTTGATCCGCCGACGGAGGACGTAAGCGGGCGCTGTGCGATGTTGCTTGCGCGACTAACGTCTTCACAGCAATGCCAGGCTGCTCTAACAAAGTGCCTCGAATATCTTTTCCGTTCTCAGGAGCCGGACGGGGCATGGTACGGAAGGTGGGGTACAAACTACATCTACGGTACGTGGTCCGTCCTGATGGGGTTGGAGGAGGCCGGCTTGTGCACAGAACACGAATCGGCGCGCCGCGCCGCCGCCTGGCTGAAGAGTGTCCAGCGCGCCGATGGTGGATGGGGCGAAAGCTGCGACACTTATCTTGACCCGACCCAACGCGGCCAGGCGGAGCGCAGCACGTCTTTCCATACCGCATGGGCTTTGTTGGGTTTGATGAGTGCTGGCGAAGTCCACTCAGAGGCTGTCCGCCATGGGATCCATTTTCTTGTGCGGACGCAGCAACCGAACGGTTTCTGGAGCGATCCCGAGTTCAATGCGCCCGGTTTTCCACGGGTCTTTTATTTGAAGTATCACGGTTATGAGAAATATTTTCCCCTGCTGGCGTTGGCTCGGTATCGCAACCTGACGGCAGCAGAGACGGACTGATGCTGGGCATCGTTGTTTCTCTTTCTTGGGAACTAAAGAGCCTTACCCGTCAAACGATCCCGGTGGGATCATGCAGATCGATCGCGGATAACGTAATCGTTGCCCTCTCTGGAATCGGAGCTGAGCGCGCATACGCGGCAGGATCGCGCCTAATTGCAGAGGGAGCAACCGCCCTAGTAAGCTGGGGCTTTGCGGCCGCACTCGACCCTCGTCTTAACGCAGGAAGCCTGATCCTTCCCGAGCACATTATTGGCGCCAGTGGTGGAGTTCATGCGGTCAGCGCGGAATGGCATCGACGTCTGTGTCAAAGCTTATCATCGCAACGCGCAGTTCACACAAATGCGCTGGTTGAAAGCGATAACATAGTGAGGACTCCTGACGAAAAACGGGCGCTGGCCAAACGGACGCAGGCCATAGCGACCGACATGGAGAGCGCGGCACAAGCGAGGCTTGCCAGCGAGCACAGACTGCCTTTTGTAGCACTCCGGGCCATTATCGACACTGCGTCAACCGATATTCCAGAAAAACTCCTGAAAGCTCTCGACTCGGAAGGGGATATCAGCGTGTGGAAGCTTGTCACTCGAGGCTGTATCCGGCCACCGGATTGGCCCAAGGTTTTGCAACTCGGTATACAGTTTAATGCCGCGCAAAGAACCCTCAAAAAGACGAGAAAGTTGGTGCTGGATTCACCACGTTTTTGACTTACGCTGCCTGCTTTTAAGAAGAATGAATCCTGGCAGCCTGACGGCGCGCTCGCTACGACACACGCTTACTGCTCCGCTCGATGCGACGATCGCTAAAGCATTGTGCTGCGCTAATATCCTCAGTATCCGTTCACCGGTAGCGCCTCTTCTTGTTCAGAGGTCGGCCGGTCGAGGCCCGGGGGTTTCGGTCGCCTCGAGTACTGCCTGGCGCCACTCTCGCTTGAGGGGGAGGATTGGCGGCATCGGCGCCATCTCGGGTGCCGCGGTTGGCTCCGCGATCGCGTTTTTGCGATCGGTCGCAGCGCCTTTCTTCATAAAGAGGTTGTAGATGGACCACTGGAGCCGACTTCGGCTGCCGCGGAGCGGGAAACGACGGGCGATGGAGGAGGGAGCGTAGAACGTCTCGTACGCCGTGTTCTGACCCAGCCGGAGCTCGTCCCCCGTCAACTGCGCCGGTCGATAGACCACGTTCGCCTGGTCGTACTTCGACCAGTCGAACGAGACGATGCGATTGGCCTTCTTCATCTCATACCACGTCAGCGTCCCCGGATATGGCGTGAGGACGGAATAGGCGCAGGCGTCGTAGTCGGCGTCGACATTGAACCGTGCCGTTGTCTCAAAGACGGACGGCTCATCGCCGTCGAAGCCGAACATGAAAAGCCCGAACACCATGATCCCGTAGGAGTGCACCTTCTCGACCAGCGAGGCGAAGGTCTCGGGACGGTTCACGTGCTTGTGCACGCTCGTGAGGGTGGATCGCGAGATCGACTCGAAACCGATGCTCAACAGGCTACAGCCGCTTTCCGCCGCGAGGTCGAGCATTTGATCGTCCTGGGCGAGCTTCGAGGTGACCCCCGCCTGCCAGCGGATCCCGCGACCCCTGAGCGCGCGCATGACCTGCTTTGGACGCTCCTTCGTGCCGAAGAAGTCGGCGTCGTTGATCGAGATCGTGCGCGAGCCGCAAGTCTCGATCTCACGGATCACCTCCGCGACCGGACGGTAGCGGAACCTGAGCCCGTTCATCAGGGGCTCGGCGCAGAAGGTGCAACCCTGGTGGCAGCCGCGGGAGGTCTGCACGAACGTGCGGTTCACGTAGCGGTGCTTCTTGATCAGGTCGTATCGCGGCATTGGCAAGTTTTCCATCGGGTGCAACCTCTCCGACTTGTAGGCGCCGCGCATCTCGCCGCGCTCAAGGTCGTCGAGGAGCTTGGGAAGCACCAGCTCTACCTCCCCGATCACCACCGCATCACAATGTCGGAGCGCTTCCTGCGGCATGAAGCTCGGGTGCACGCCGCCCATCACCACCGGCACCCCGCGCCCCCGAAACGCGTCGGCGATCTCGTAGGCGCGGTTCACGTAGCAAGTCATCGCGGAGATTCCGACAAGGTCGGCTTGGAGGTCGAAGTCGATTGACTCGATGTTCTCGTCGGTCAGCACCACCTCGTACCGGTCGCGCGGAACGGCGCCGGCGACGGCCAGCAAGCCCGCGAGCGGCGAGTAAAGCGCCCGATTCAGGTACAGTGGCCGCGTGGTCAACGAATCTGTCTTTGGATTGATGAGATGGATGACGTGGTGGCGCATGTCAGTGGCTCCTCTCCGCGCTCGCGTCAGCAGCAGCAGCCGCGGCGCCCTGGGACAGACGAGAGTGATAGGATTTTGTTCTTCGACGCGACATAGATCGCTCAAAGCTGGTTCCACCAACCACGTGCTCGTTAGCTATGATCGCTTGATAGCGAGTCCGACAACGAGATCAATCCGCCAATGTTTTTTTATTCGATAACGATGCGCTATGTCAACGTGGTTTAGGCTTGAGACGGGGCTGGACATCTACGGCACGATTGCGGTAAGAGGCTTTTAAGTTGGCTGGCTGTAGAATGGATCGAGCGAAATCAATTTTATCAGAGGATGTCAGATCGCGCGCCGGCGTCGAAGAGCACGGGAGAACTGTTATAGGTTGTACCGAGCTACCCACGGCGAATGCGGAGGCGTTGGCGAGCGAAACAGTCAAGGCAGATCCGTTCGTTCGCGACATCACGCGGTTGCTGCTGACGTTCCTTTCTGTGGTCGTCATCGACGTGGTGGTGCTTTCTTTGGTGACCCATCGGCTCCGGTTCTGGTTTCCACTGTGGCTGGACCCGCAGTGGGCGAACCGTCCCGATCCGTGGGTCGTCTACTCTCAGTCCTATTTCGCCGGGATCTTCATGATCCCTCTCCTCTGCCGCCTGATCGATCGCGACTTCCTCGCGACGGTAGGAGCCTGGGCACGCGCCGCCTTCTGGTCGCTCTGCCTCGGTGTTTTCGCCTTCGTGCTTTGGTGGAAGGGCTCGCTTATGCTTGAGTACCACAAGCACTATGAGGCGTTGGGCTGGGCCGCTCTCAGCGGCGTGATATGGACGATCATCCGCTTGGCTGAAATCCTGCCCGAACGCGTTCGCGGCCTGACACGCCGCCAGATGCTCCGAGGCCTACTCTTCGGGGTCTCGCTCTTCTTCCTCGTGATGAGCATCATGGATCCTCTGGTTCAGCTTGGCGTCCAGCGCCTGGCGTGGTCCTTGGGCCTCGCCATAGAGGTGGGATTCTTTATTCCCGCCGGCATCGTGCTGATGATGTTGTCGCGTCGGCTGCGCACTTGATTAGGCCCCGTTCCATCCGTCGGGCGACGGCTCACTTGTGTAAGCGCAAGCCATGAAAGCGATCACCTTCGAGATCTCGATCGCGCGTATCGCTGCTGCCAAGATTCTCGGTGTCGCTTCCCGCCGGGCTTTCGTGTCGAACTGGGGGCCGGTTCGCTGTCGGCACGTGCCAGACCCCAGGCTGCTCGGGGACGACTGGGTGCTCGTCGCGCCATGCCTCGGGGGGATCTGCGGCAGCGACGTCATGCAGGTCTTCATCGAAGCTAGCATCGACAATCCGTTGTCAGCGGTCGTGTCCGCACCGCACATTATGGGGCACGAGGTCGTTGGCACGGTTATCGAAACCGGCGCCGCCGTGAGGCGTGTGAGGAAGGGCGATCGGGTCGCCATCTCGCCATTTCTCTCCTGTGCTCCGCGAGGGCTACCGGCTTGTGAGTCCTGTCAGCACGGCGACTACCCGCTCTGCCAGCGCTTCTTTGAGGGCAGGTTCGCCAAGGGCATGCATCTCGGCACCTGCAGCGACGTAGGCGGTGGCTTCGCTGAAGCGATGTCAGTCCACGAATCGATGCTGTTCCCAATCCCAGAGTCCGTGCCGTTCGACGCCGCTGTGCTCGCGGATCCCTTCGCAGTCTCTCTCCATGCGGTCTTGCGGGCACCGCCGGAGCCGGGTCAGACGGTGGTAGTTTATGGGAGCGGCTCGCTGGGACTGATGGCCATTATCCTTATTCGGGCATTATTCCCGAAGACGCGCCTTCTGGTCATCGCCCGCCGCCCCGAAGTGAAACCGTTGGTCGACAGGCTCGGTGCGGACGTCCTCTTCACGTCCCGGGGCCGCGAGCTCGTTCACGAAATAGGCGAATTCCTGAAGGCGCCGCTGCGGACACCGCTATTCGGGTTACCCTGGCTACAATCAGGAGTCCACCGCATCTACGACACCGTTGGATCAAGCGAGACCCTGGAGATCGGTGTACGGGTCGCGAACCCGCGTGCCTCCATCGTCGTTGTCGGCGTGGCGCCACCCAAGCGATTTGAGTGGACTCTCCTCTATTTCAAGGAGCTCGCGCTTCTCGGGTCGAATGCCTATGGCCTGGAGACAGTCGAAGGAAAGCGGGAGAACTGCATCGAGGTCTATCTGGACCTTCTCGCTCACAACCGGCTGAATGTGGACGGGTTGATCACACATCGTTACCCGCTTGAGCACTACGCGGACGCATTCCTGGCGCCTTACGACCGGCGGCAGTCACAGGCGATCAAGGTGATCTTCGATCCCGGGCTGACGGTGCCTGAGATCGCCGTGGGAGCGAAGGCATTAAACGGAGTTTAAACCGTTGAACGGCTGAAGGAGAAAAAGAAGCCATCGAGAGCGAAAGCGCCTCTGAGTTCAGATGAGGTCGCTGGGCGCCGATGCACTTAGCTTTTTTGCCGCCGGGGCTTTCCAGCCACTGGATCACAGTTATCGCTAACGCCACGGCGGTAATATCAAGGTGCCGGTCAATCAGAAAGTGGTCACTGCCGAGCTCAACTAGTGTCACGCCTCCTGGGAAAATCAAATCGGCCAAGAGCACCAAGCCATCATTGGGTCCCCACTTCTGCAGCGGAAAAAACCCTCTACGGCCCCGGAAAGAAACGCTGCCGGTGAGAGGAATCCCAAAGAAGTTGATCACAAAGACATGTTCAGGGACGCGAAAGGATTCGAACCTTTGCCGACTGCGTGTGGTAGTTAAACTTTCGACCCCGTCAACGTCTATCTTACCAACGAAAAATTCTACCTCCGGCAAAAGGCCATCATCGATCAGTGGGGTACCCTGAAGCGCGCCCACCGTATTGATCCAGGCTGCAACATGGCGTGTCTTGGCGGGCCCAAGCCGCGTCAGCGCTAACGCGACTTCCGGACCGGACTTGCTGGCGCTGATGATGATTAACCGGCGGCCGCTCTGCGCGCGCTCCCGAATCGCGGCGACCACAAGATCGGCATTCGCCTCGATCGTACCGTCGTCACTGGTTTCGACAAAATGGCAGGGGAGTCCCACCCGTTGTAGTGCCGCTCGTGGAGCAGCCAAATCGGCGCCGGTAACGAGAACCCGCTTGTAGAGATAACTAGGCACAGCCATCACTTCATACTCAGTCGCCGCGACCGGTAATTTCACGCGGTCTTCCAGGAATGCCTTGCGGACGTAATCGTCTGCCTGATCGAAGGCGCGCCGAAAACGACGGTTAACCGGTACACGAGCAATCTGGTCGGCGAAGTATAACGCGGCGAAGTCAACCGAAAACTCATCGCTTAACTTCTTAAGATCGTCCCTGTTAGGTAGACCGTCACGGGAATTCTGGTAAAGGCGATCAATACGCTCATCGAGGAGAGCATCACCGCGTTTGCCCGCGAGATAGTTTGCCAGGTAGTAGCGCGCTACTTCCGAGTCTACCCGGGTTTGAATCATTTGCCCGCCCACGGTGCCATGTACGGGCAGACCAGCGCAGGCTGACAGCAATAGCAAGGCGGTCATTGGCGTAGAGAGGGAGCAGAGAGCCGGGAACAGGGAGCCCGGAGCAAGGCGCAAAGAGTCAAGGGCAAAGAGCGAAGAACGCATCTTTTCGATAATCCAAAATCCAAAATCGATGAGCCTGAGTGAGCCGCACGTCATCTGGTGAACTCTTTGGGCCGCAGAATGCTAAGTAATACATTAGCAATCTTGCAGCCGTTTTTAAACTATCAATTCTTTATGCACAAGGATACTTAGGGACTCGGTTCAATGCCAAAGACATTACCGAGCGCTTCGTTACGTTGAAAATCGGGGGGCGGCGTTGTATACGAGAGTCGCAAACTCACGATGCTTGCTCGTTAATCGAGTTCAACGAGCGGAAGCCAAAAGGGATCACAAGCAATGACGACATTATTGACCGGCGCGACGGGTTTTGTCGGGTCGGCGGTGCTTCGTTGTCTGGTGCAAGCCGGCCACAACGTGCGTGTGCTTGTGCGTCCAACCAGCGACCGGCGCAACTTGTCCGGCCTCGAGTGTGAGATTGTTACTGGCGACCTCGCCGACCCGGACTCGCTCAAGCGTGCTGTGCGGGGCTGCGAGGCCCTGTTTCACGCTGCCGCAGACTATCGCCTTTGGGTTCCTGATCGCGAGCAAATGAACCGCTTCAATGTCCAAGGCACGGTGGATTTGATCCAGGCAGCGGTGGCAGCAGGCGTGTCGCGCATCGTCTACACATCGAGCGTCGCAACGCTCCGCCTAAGGGATGATGGTTTCCCGGCAGATGAAGAATCGCATGCTGAGCTATTTGACATAACCGGAACCTACAAGCAGTCGAAGTTCCTTGCCGAGCGAGAGGTAAAACGTTTGGTAGCCGACGCGGGAGCCCCCGTGGTCATTGTGAAGCCCGCGGCACCTTTCGGGCCTGGCGATGTCAAGCCGACCCCGACCGGACGAGTCGTTGTCGAAGCTGCCTCAGGCCGGATGCCCGCCTATGTGAATACCGGGCTCAGTGTGGTCCACGTGGACGATGTAGCGACCGGTCACTTATTGTCTTACGAGAAAGGCGAAGTCGGTGAAAGCTACATTCTAGGTGGCGAGAATCGAACGCTGCAATGGATTCTGGAAACCGTGGCCGAACTCACCGGGCAGCGGCCTCCACGAATTCGGCTGCCGCACTGGTGCGTTACACCCATGGCCTACATATCAGAAGGCGTCACGCGCTTTAGAGGCTCTGGCGAACCGATGATCACCGTAGACGGCGTTCGCATGGCCCGCAAGCTCATGTACTTCTCGATTGAGAAGGCGCGACGCGAACTCGGCTACTCTGCACGGCCGGCGATCGAAGCTCTGCGCGACGAGATCGAATGGTTCTACAAAAACGGCTATATCCAGGCGAAGATCAAGAAACAGCTTACTTGAAAGAATCGTCAGCTCATTATACGTACCGCGGATCTCGGGACGCACGTCGCTTTCGGATGCTTTCCAAGCAGTTCATTTGTATGTTGACATGTTGCAAGGCTCCGAAACCAAGGGGCGAGCCCTTCCGAGCGCGGTCAATGGACCTGTGCCTTGTAGGCCGCCGCCCCGTCCACTCCAAGGGTGGTTGTTCCATCGGTCCGGGCCTGAACGGATCTTCACGTTCTTGTGCCCGCGCTCTCCATGACTCGTCTCTTGGTGGTCGTACGTCTACTAACCAATGAACTGCTTAATAGTATCTGATTGGCAACTCCGGCGCGATAGGGCCATCGGTCTTTGGACCTCGCAAGAAAACGCTTAACGCCTTGAACGGGTGGTTTATTGTGTCATTGACGGCCGTGCTTTCATAACCGCAATGTGCCATGCAGTTGGCACATTTTGGGTTGTTGCCCGTCCCATAACGGTCCCAGTCCGTTTCTTCAATCAGCGCTTTGAATGTCGGCGCGTACCCCTCATCGACAAGCAAATAGCAGGGCCTCTGCCAACCGAACACATTACGCGTCGGATTGCCCCACGGCGTACAACGGTAACTCTGGTTACCAGCCAGGAAGTCCAGGAATAGACTCGAGTGGTTGAGTCGCCACCGGCGCTCCTTGCCAAGCCTGAAAATGTTCCTGAAGAGCTGTTTGCTCGCGTTGCGCTGCATGAAGACGTTTTGGCGTGGAGCGTGCTCATAACTGAACCCCGGGGAAATAGTTACCGCCTCCACTCCTAGAGTCATGACATCATCGAGAAACCTTGCGACTTCTTCAGCCGATTCGCCTTGGAACAGGGTACAGTTGATCGTCACCCGGAAGCGCCTTTCAACCGCCTTTTGAATCGCCGTTACCGCCTGATCAAAAACCCCTGTCCGGCAGACTGAGATATCATGCCGATCACGACTGCCATCCAGATGAACCGAAAATGTCAGGTAGGGCGAAGGCAAGTAATCATCCACGCGGCGAGACAAGAGAAGCGCATTCGTACAGAGGTAAACAAACTTTTTTCGCTGAATAAAGCCGCGGACGATCTCCGGCATTTCTTTGTGGAGTAAGGGTTCGCCACCGGCAATCGAAACCACCGGCGCCCCACACTCGTCGATCGCGGCTATGCATTCCTCCGGGCTCAGCCGACGGTTCAAGATCTCTTCCGGATAATCGATTTTCCCACAACCGGCGCACGCTAAATTGCACCGAAACAACGGCTCTAACATAAGGACCAGTGGATAGCGCTCAACGCCGCGCAATCGTTGCCTCAGAATGTAACTTAGAATGGCCAGACTTTGACGTAGAGGAATTCCCATCGCGGGCTTTCTAGTGTGCCAGCGTTAAGCTTTTCACCGGAAGTCCTGCTGTTAACAGACTAGCACACAAACTGCTGTCGGCGGCGCGCAGCTTATCGATTACGCTTATTGTATACGATCTCGTAAAGAACATAGACCGCTCGGCGAAAAACTTCTAGAGAACGAGGCTCTTAAGTATTTATCGAGGCGGTCTCACAAAGCTCGCGATATGTCAGACCTTCCTATACAGGCCCCTCCTTAGAGTTTCGGCGCCACCTGTTCGATGAAACGGCGCATCGATCCGCGCGCCTGCGCATCGGACAAGCCCCCCAGAGCGAACAGTCCCGCCAGGTCTGTCAGGTACAGGCGCTCGCGCACGTATTCCACCTTGTCACGCACTTCCGCCGCGCTGCCGACGAGCACTCGGTTCCGCGCCACCATGTCGTCGAAGGTGAGCTGGCGGATCTGCGCGCGATGCCGATCATGACTGCGGTAAGACTCGGGATCAGCGATTCCCGGGGTCAGGCTGTGCGCCTGAGCTGCCGCGGCATGATATTGCGCCAGCCCCGAAGCCGCAGCCTCCCTGGCTTCGCCATGACTGTCACCCACGTACGTGTGGTAGACGCCGAGCAGGCGTGCCGTTGACCTCGAATGTCCCGCCGCTTGCCGCGCCTTCAGGTAAGCCTCTACCTTCGGGCGAAGCTCTTCGATCTCATGTAGAAAAGGAATGAGCATCATGTGAAATCCACGTTGTCCCGCAAGCTCGAACGACTCTACGGAAGCGGTCGCGGCCATCCATACGGCAGGATAAGGCTCTTGCAGCGGGCGCGGCCAGACCTCGACGCCGCGGTATTCATGAAAGCGGCCCTTGTGATTCAATACCGGCTCACTCCAGGCCTTAAGCACGACTTCCACGTTTTCACGAAAGCGTTCACGTAGTTCATCCAGGGGAATTCCGAACGTCAGAGCCTCCCATTTCACGAAGCCATGGCCGATGCCAAACTCGAGCCTGCCATGGCTCAGGCAGTCGAGCGTGGCGTAATCCTCGGCGATCCGAATCGGGTCGTGGTACGGCACGAGAATCACTGCGGTTCCGATACGAATTTTCGTAGTCCTTTGCGCTATCGCGGCGCCGATTACTGGCGGCGCCGAAAAAAGACCGCCGAAGGAGTGAAAATGGTGTTCGGCAAGCCAAACGGAATCAAAGCCGAGCTGTTCTGCGTACGATGTTTGCTCAACGACGGCCCGTAGGCGGTCAACCCCGTCCGTGCGGGTGGCGGGAAGCGATGACGGCAAATAGAACAAACCGTAACGCATGGGCGACGTATAGTCGCTCACGGAATGGATGTCAATTAAGCACCGGCCGTCCTCAGGCTCTCGAAGGATGAACAGAAGAGATCGGAGTTGATTCTGAAAGCGAACGAGTTTGGCCAAAATTGTACGTGTGATGGGACACTCGATGCTGTTTTATCCGCCGGTAGGACCGTTGTTTGACTGAACAGCAGCATCCAGCTTGTGACAAAACGAGCAGAGCGGGTCTACTTCGGTCAAGGCCGTTTGTCTTGTTAAAAGAGCCCCCAGGCTGGCAGAAGCCTTGCGTAGCCTGCCATGACCGCAACGGAGGCCTTTGCCATGAGAAAAATTGTCATAGTTGGTTTCCTGCTTGTTTCGGTGCTGATCGTCCAGAACCTACCCGTTTCGGCGAACGAGTTTAAGGCACGAGAAGCAAAAATAGCCCAATCTAAGAAGTGGCTTGACACGTTGGGCCCGGCAGGTTCTCGGTTCTGGGTCCGACTCGATGACCGGCGGCGGCCCCACCGGCTCTACCTCGGCGAGGGATTTTATCGCGCCGACGCTCAAAGCCAGGAGCGCTTCGTGAATACCTTTTCACACTATCTGGCCGGGCACCCTGAGAAGAACATGCTCATCGATCTTTTCGATGCCACCACTAACAAAGCGGTAGGCGAGTACGGCTTTGGCGGTTTTAAGATGTACGCTCAGCCCGCTCGTACCGCCGAGCGCTCACACAAATAGACTCCGTCCATGCTCTTGGTCGGATTAGGACGAGTTTTGGTTCGTTTTACGGGCAGCCTGCTTCTAACGCTGGTGATCCCGATCTCTCTCTCTGCGCATGACGGCGAGCTCGACACCTACGGCTGCCACTACGAAAGCGACCGCAAAAACTATCACTGCCACCAAGGTGTGTTTAAGGGAGGAGTTTTCGAATCCAAGATCGAGATGATTCGGCTCCTAAAAATCCAGTTTCTCAATCTGGGCCGGCCCTGGCCTTACGGGGACCTGCTGGAAGAAGACATTACGTCCACCGAGCCTCAAAACGATCGAAAAATTGGAGAGTAGCTCGGAGACCAGAGATTCTGGGATGTCGTTTACCTGCGCTTAGCCGTCACCGCCTTTCGAATCAACGGAACAGCTTTGGTGGCGTCTTCTTCGGAGTCGAATCCGAGAACAGCTGAATATTTTCTCCCCACAACCTGGCCGAGTAGGAAATCGATGTTGATTCCCGCATCGGCAATTGCTTGAGAGATCATATGGCCCAGGCCCGGCTTATTATCCCCCTCGACCAGCAGAGCCGGTATCGACGACGCAGCGAGGCCCGCTTCCTGTGCCGCAGCCACGGACTTCTTCGCCGTTACGGGGTACAATTCGATAGCCGCTTTGAGTCCCTCCCCCGGGTAGCGATAGCCCATCACAATCTGCAGGTCTGCGCCTGCTTGGGCGAGCGACGCAAGGGCGCCGGCCAAAGCCCCAGGCCTGTTTTCAACCTCTTTTCGCCAGAGCACGATCTTTTTCACGCTTACCGCCATGTGGACTCCCTCCTTTTTCTTCCTCGCCAATGCTGGGGGGATTCTATTGCGGAGCTAAGGGGGGTGCAACATGTTTCATCGAGCAGTCTGTAGCTCTTGGCCTGCCGGCGCTACATCCTATCATCCCGCCCAAGGCGCTACCGTATCAAAATCCGAAATCCGAAACTCGAAATCCGAAACAAACCGAAACCCTCAAATCCGAAGTCTAAAACGAGCTTGTTGGAATTTTGATGTTTTTTGATCATTTGGAATTGTTTCGAATTTCGGATTTCGAATTTAGGGTTTGTAGCATCCTCTTGGCGCCGTTTGTGAAAACGTTGACAAGCAGTTAAAATCACAACACCATTCCTTAGCATCGAGAATTGCTAAAGTTGTGTCTACCACCGCTTATGTCGACAAGGGTATGGGAGCAAAAATGTTCGATTCTCGTCTGAAAATTGCTTTGTTAGTTCTTCTCTTGAGCTGCCTGCTATCAGCTTGTGCACACTTTAAAGAAGCGGGAAGAATCATCGGTCACACGACCCGCGATGTCACGACAGAAATTGGTCATGGGACTCGTGACGCTGCTAAAGCGGTTGGTGAGGGAGTAAAAAAGGTTGTGAAATCAGCGACTGAAGACGAGAAATAAGCGTGGTGCGGCGTGGTTGGATTGTTAAATCCAGGTAAGTTTGTTGACAGGCAGTGTTCCTTCTGTTTAATCTTGAGGGGCAAAAGTTGCCAACCGGAAAAGAGCATAGGAGAAAGAGGGAAGCATTATGGAGCGTGAAGAACAAATACGCCGGCTTGCGTATAGCATCTGGGAAAAGGAGGGATATCCCGAAGGCCGCGACATCGAGCACTGGCTAAAGGCAGAGACCCTTTGGCGGAGCAAAACTTCCGAGGCAGACAGCGGAAAAGATACCAACCCTCCCCAGCAGAAAAAAGGCAGGCGAAGCCGACCGGCGCAAAAACGGACGAGTCCGCAGTATTCACAGTAAGCAGTAGTCTCGATCGGTGAGCCCTTCCGGGTCGCTGGTTGGGCTTGGCCTAGCCTCTCGCCACTCAAAAAGGCACCGCATTGAGTACTTAAGGCGTGCTCGATCGGTGTGTACTTGGAAGCCTGTTCGGTTCTGCGCAGCAATTCATCCTCGGGATTCCAGACGCGGTTCTTTGGTCGTGACGAGACCGAGACCGAGGACCACGGTTTTAGGGGCCTTAACCGACTGCCGACGTTTGTCCGGTCCGCTCGGAACCGCGTCATCATCGCTTTCCGTCCTTGCCGAACTACCTCGTCGTTCTCGCGCCAGACCCTATCCCGGATTACTTAACGTTTTTAGTTCCCCTCCCCAACCTGAAACCCGAATCCGCCACAAAGCTTCGGACGAATCCGTCCTTCAGCGAAACCTGAAAGTAGAAACGCGGGAGCTCCGTTGACACCAAAAGCCGGCGGATGATATTCGGCAGTTTGGGTCGATAAGGAGGTCTTAAATGGTCAACGAAGCTGAAAGTAATAGAGAGTTGAATATCGGCAGGAGCCAGACGGTCACGGTGCTGAACCCGGTAGGCTACCCCCCGAAGATCACGCAAAAACCCATGGCGGCGCGTCTGGAGAGTCTGGACGGTAAAAAGATCTATCTCGTCGATCCACGGTTTGACGACTCGGGTCTGTTTCTTCGACAGATGCAGGATTGGTTTACCGAACATATGCCTTCGGTGACCACAAAAATCGTAGAGATGTCGAGCGTCTACACCAAGGACGATCCAAAAACGTGGGAGATGATCCAAGCCGACGGCGACGGCGCCATCATCGGCGTTGGCCATTGAAGCACGTGTGCGCCGGCGGTCGCCGTGCACGCAATTACGCTCGATAGCAAGTATGGAGTACCCACGATGGCCCTGCACACGCACGTCTTTCAGAAGGCAGTGCAATCGGTTACCCGACTCCACGGCCTGCCTCAAGCACGCTATGCTTTTGTGCCCCAACCGGTGATGGGTAAAACCGCCGAGCAGCTAAGAGCCTATGTCGACGGTAAGGACCCGCTGAGCGGCCGGCCGGTTATGCAAGAAGTTATCGAAGGACTCACCCAGTCGGCGAACGGAGACCGTATCCAGGAAAGGCAGTTCGCGCGCTCGACGCCGAGATCGGTTGACGCCGACACGGAAGATAACCTGCATTGCTTGTTCCTCGAAAACAATTGGACGGACAAACTGCCGATCGTGCTGCCGACCGAGGAGCGGGTGGCGGAAATGCTCGCTCGCACGAGCCACAAGCCGGATGAAATCGTCGGCCACATGCGCTCGAACCAGTTTCGCCTGCACTGGGAATACACGGTAGAAAAGGTGGCGGTCAACGCGGTCATGGCGGGGGCGCGGCCGGAGTACTTTCCGGTGATCCTCGCCCTGGCTGCCGGTGGCGTGAGCGCGCGCGGCAGCACGACCAGCTCAATGGCGGCCATGGTCGTCGTCAATGGACCGATCCGCCACGAGATCGCTATGAACTCGGGGACCGGGGCCATGGCTCCATACAACCATGCCAATGCCACAATCGGTCGTGCCTACGGCTTGATGTCGCAAAATCTCCAAGGCGGCTCCCATCCCGGGGACACCTACATGGGTTCCCAAGGCAATAATTACGCGTACAACAGCGTCACCTTTGCCGAAAACGAAGAGCGCAGTCCATGGGAGCCGTTTCATGTCCAGCACGGATTCAAACCGACCGATAGCACGGCCAGTATTTTTACTGGTTGCCGGTCCACCGCCTTTACTCTGGGAGTGCGCGAGAAGCATTGGCGCCAGCACGTGGGCAATATGCTCCGCGGTATGGACGCCCATAGCGCGCCGACCTTCCTGCTCGATCCCATTGCGGCGAAGCAATTCATTGATAGAGGCGGTTTTGACACCAAAGAGAAATTCATCCAGTGGATTTACGAAAACGCCCTCATGCCGGCGGGCGAATACTGGGATTATCAGCTCATTCAGAATTACATTTACCCTAGAGCCACGTTTGGCGAGGAGCCCTATGCGTCAAAACTAAAAGCCGCCCCTGACGAGTTGATACGCATGTTCAAGCCCGATGAGATTCACATCGTCGTGGTCGGCGGCGAAACCAACGGCTACTGGCGCATCATCGGGTGCAATTATCAGAAGACGGTTTCGGTCGATGAGTGGCGATAGCAGATAGCCTATAGCCTATGGCTTATCGCGTATGGTTCGATCTATATGCCATAAGCCGTCAGCCATATGCGATTTCCGGTGGAAGTTAAAAATGGCGGATTATGATGTTGTTATCGTTGGTTCAGGGCTCGCGGGACTGACCGCCGGTCTGTTTGCCGCGCGCTACGGCCTCGCCACTTTGGTGATGGAAGCTAATATTCCTGGTGGCCATCTGATCAACATCGAGAAGATCGAGGACTTTCCGGGCTTCCCGGATGGCATAGCAGGCTATGATCTGTGCCCTACCGTTCAGCGGCAAGCAGCGGAGCAGGGAGCGGAATTTCAGAGAGGCGAAGTCGAGCGCGTGGAAGCAGATGATCGCTTCTGGTGGGTCGTCACGGCAGAGGAGCGGCACCGGACAAAGGCGGTCATCGTCGCCACAGGATCGAGTCTCAAGGAGCTTGGTGTTCCCGGCGAAACGAGACTGCTCGGCAGAGGGGTCAGCCACTGCGCAAGCTGTGACGGGCCGCTCTACAACGGTCGGGTTGTGGGTGTCGTCGGCGGAGGCGATTGGGCGCTGCAGGAGGCGCTAACGCTAACGAACCACGTTGACCGTGTCATTCTTTTTCATGAGGCAGCTGATTTTTCCGCTCAACACGCTTACCAGACAAGAGTGTTAGCTCACGCAAAGATCCAGGTGCGCTATCAAACGGTCGTTGAAGAAATCCTGGGAGAGGACGGCGTCAGTGGAGTCCGTGTACGCCACGTCGCAACGGGAGAAAAAGCTCGGATCGATTTAGCAGGCGTGTTTGTGTACGTCGGCCTGCGGCCGAATACCGCTTTTCTAAAAACTACCCTGCCCCTGAGCGACACCGGCCATGTACGGACGGATGTTTGGATGAAGACCGAGATTCCCGGGTTATACGCCGTCGGAGATATACGCCAGGACTCCGCCTCTCAGGCGATCACTTCGGCGGGCGATGGCGCGGTAGCGGCGATCGCGGTGCATCGGTACATCAAGGAGACGTTTCGCTGAGGAGTTGCTTGAAAAAAAAGCGCACGCAAGGCATTTGCATTCTGAATGTCATTTCCGTGAAAACTGGAATCCAGTGCTTTTGCATACTCGGGCTCCCGCTTCTACGGGTGTGACGATCTCTCGAAGGTCAAGCAGGGGGAATACTGTGAGATACAAAACAGCCGGGATTCTCGTAGCTCGTCTATCGTTGTTGTTTGTCGCGAACGTACTCTTCAGTCAAAACGTTCACGCGCAGTCGCCTTTCTATCAAGGAAAATCGGTTAGGGTGATACGCGGTGGGCAGGCTGGCGACCTCTACGATGGCTGGGCGCGGCTGATCGCCAGCCATCTCGGAAAACACATTCCGGGCAATCCCAGCATTGTAGTGCAGAACATGCCGGGAGCGGGCTCCGTCATCGCCGCCAATTATGTCTATAACGTGGCCAAGCCGGACGGCTTGACTATCGGCTCTGTCAATCCGGCCATCTATATGGACCAGCTTATCGGACGAAAGGAAGTTCAGTTCGACTGGTCTAAATTTCATTGGATCGGCACGCCGGAGCAGACCGACTTTGTATTTTTTACCCGTGGTGAGAGCCCTTACAAAAGCATCGAAGATATTCGCAAAGCAGTGGAGCCGCCGAAATGCGGCTCCACCGGAACCGGGTCGCCCTTGTATCATATACCGAAGCTGATGGAAGAGACTTTGGGAACCAAGTTTATCATCGTCACCGGCTACCAGGGAGCGGGTGATATAGACTTGGCGGTCGAGCGCGGCGAGATGCACTGCCGGTTGATCACAGTAGCGGCGTTCTCGGGCCGCGAGCCCTTTCTCACCTGGAAAAAGAATGGTTTCGTCCGCCCGCTTCTTCAGACGGGCCGAAGACGCGATCCTTCATTACCCGATGTCGCCACTTTTCATGAGTTGATGGACCGATACAAAACGCCTGAGGGCGGCCGGCGCTTGGCCACACTGATCCTGGCGCCGAGCGAATTTGGGCGCCCGCTGCTTGCTCCTCCTGGACTGCCTGCAGATAGACTGAAGATGTTGCGCGAGGCGTGGAATATGACCCTCAAAGACCCCGAGCTTTTGGCTGAAGCAAAAAAGAGACGATGGCTGGTCGGGCCGGTCGGCGGCGAGGAGCTTGAGTCGTTGGCCAAGGAGGTTGTGGCACAGCCCCCTGAGGTCATCCAACGGCTGAAAAAACTGTTGGGCGAATAGAACTTGAAAATTGGAGTAGTGGAGTATTGGAGTGATGGAGTAATGGGCTTCGAATTCTCACCACTCTAGTACTCCAACACTCCATCACTCCATTCTTGAGGAGGTTCTATGGCAGCGAAGTATCGCGCGGATCATGTGGGCAGTTTGCTGCGACCGGCGGAACTTTTGCGGGTGCGCAGCGGTGAACGGATCGATCGGGAACAATTGCGCGCCCTGGAAGACAAGCACATTCTGCGCGTGCTCCAGCGCCAAAAGGATCTCGGATTTAAGCTATTCACCGACGGCGAGTTGCGCCGCGCCAACTTCATGAGCGACTTCAATGACGCCGTGGAAGGCATCGATGAAAGCGATAATCTCCTCCGTAGTTGGCAGGCGGGCGGAGGCGGCTCCTCGACGCAGCCATCGCGGGTGCCGGGGATCGTCACCGGCAAGATCAAGCAAACCCGGCGCTTGACTCAACACGAGCTGGCTTTCCTCAAACAGCAAAACCCCGGCGACATCAAGATCACGCTGCCGACCGCCAACCAGTTTCCCGCGATCTATTACAAGCGAGGTATAAGCGACAAGGTGTACCCCACGCATTCGGCTCTGCTGTGGGACATCGTCCCAATTATCAAGGCGGAGATTCAGGCTTTGGTGAACGAAGGGGTGCAGTACGTGCAAATCGATGCTCCACGTTACAGTTACTATATCGATCCGAAGTGGCGGAACTACATCAAAAACGAAATGGGATTGAATCCCGACGATGCGCTGGAGGAGGCGATACGCGCTGACAACGCCTGTCTCGAAGGCGCCAGACGCCCAGGCGTCATCTTGGCGATTCACCTCTGTCGCGGCAACAATCGTAGCCAGTGGTACGCCCAGGGTGGGTATGATGCCATCGCGGAAAAGCTGTTTGGGAAACTCCAGGTGGACGCGTTTTTGCTGGAATACGAGTCCGAGCGGGCCGGCACCTTTGAGCCTTTGCGCTTCGTGCCGCGGGGCAAGACGGTTGTCCTCGGACTCGTGAGCAGCAAGATCCCCGAGCTCGAATCCAAAGATCAACTTAAGCGCCGAATCGACGAGGCGAGCAAGTATGTGCCGATGGAAAACCTGGCGGTCAGCCCGCAATGCGGCTTTGCCTCGACGATGGAAGGAAACCTGCTCAGCGAAGACGATCAGTGGCGGAAGCTTAGGTTGGTCGTGGATGTCGCCAACGACGTCTGGGGAACGGGCTGATGAATGCTCGCGGCTCGCTGTTTCGGGTCTCGGGTTGCGAGTCTCGGGTTAAACGCGAAACCCGAAACTCGGAACCGCCATTGGCGTACGCCTTCGGTCGCCGATTCTGCGCGAGTCTGCCAACAGATTTTGGAAATCATGGATAAGTTGAAAAATCGCGCGGCGGTCGAGCAGCGTCAGATGGAGAAGTTTTGCCGGATGCTGCAAGCCGTGCTTTCGACGAATGAATTTTATCGCCGGAAGCTCGGCTCCGTTTCCGATCTCTCTTCGTTGGATGACCTCAGTAAGTTGCCGTTTACGACCAAAAACGATCTGGTGCAGGACCAACTACAACATCCGCCTTATGGAAGGGATCTGACTTTTCCGTTGGAGAGGTATATCCGCATCCACCAGACCTCCGGCACGACGGGAACGCCGCTGTATTGGCTCGATACGGACGAGTCGTGGGAATGGTGGGCAGAATGCTGGAAAGTGGTTTTCGAAGCGGCCGGGGTTCATTCGAGTGATCGCATCTACTTTGCTTTTTCTTTCGGGCCCTTTATCGGTTTTTGGGCTGGTTGGGAGGGAGCGCGGAAGATCGGCGCGCTGGCGATTTCCGGCGGCGGTCAGTCGACGTCACAGCGGCTGAAAGCGATCGTCGAGTACGGGGCCACCGTCCTTGTCTGTACTCCGACGTACGCGCTTCATATGGCATCTGAGGCGAGAAAAGCGGGAATCGAGCTTGCGACGAAGTCCGCTGTGAGAATCACCCTTCATGCCGGAGAGCCGGGAGCGAGTATTCCAAGCACAAAGAAAATGATCGAAGAGTCGTGGGGCGCAAAGTGCTATGACCATGCGGGCGCCACCGAAGTAGGAGCCTTTGGATTCGAGTGCGAATTCCAGCCCGGCGGCGTTCACGTGAACGAAAGCGAATTCATCGCCGAAGTCATCGACCCGAATAGCGACGCGCCGGCCGCGCCCGGAGAAAAGGGGGAGTTGGTAATCACGAATCTCGGCAGGATAGGCAGCCCGGTGATTCGTTACCGCACGGGCGACTGGGTTCAGCCGGCTCACGAACCCTGCGCCTGTGGCCGGTCTTTCTTGCTGCTAAAAGGCGGAGTACTGGGCCGGGTGGATGATATGATCGTTGTTCGCGGCGTGAACGTCTTTCCCAGTGCCATCGAAAATGTTTTGCGCGAATTCTCCGAAATCGAGGAGTTTCGGGTCGAAATTTTTGAAAAGGAGGCCTTGCGAGAGATCAAGCTCATCCTGGAGCCCAGCTCCGCTCAAACTTCCGTGGCGGGACTCGGCGAAAGAGTCCGCCAGCGCGTGCGCGAACGGATTGGTCTTCGGCCGGAGGTCGAATTGGCGGCTCCGGGAACTTTGCCTCGATACGAGCTCAAGGCGAAAAGATTTTTCAAAATCTAGAGGGATCCGGATATTTCACCGCAGAGGCACGGAGGAAGCAGAGAAAAACAGTTTTTCTCGTTAGGAGATATTCCGAACTCCGCGTACCCCGCGTCTCTGTCGTGAACTCTCTCATAGAAGAAACATCAAGAGAGTAGCTATGCGGTATCATGAATTCGGCGTCACGCTTTACGATAAATCAAAGGCCACACCCGGTTTTACATTGATTACGCCGCAAGCCGGTAAATCCGCCTACTTGATCGGCATGGGAGGGGAGATTGTACACGAGTGGCGCTTTCCCCTCTGCCCGGGGAACTATGCTTATCTGCTTAAGAACGGCAACCTGCTTTGGGCCGGTCGCACCGAAAAAGGCGTGCCGCTCATACAGGGCAAAGGCGGCCTTCTGCGGGAATACGACTGGGATGGAAAGATCGTGTGGGAATATTGCGATGATAATCAGCACCACGATTTTCGCCGCAGGGAAAACGGCAATACAATCTATCTGGGATGGGAGCCCATGCGGCCCGAAAGCGCGGCAAGGGTGAAGGGCGGCCTGCCTGGAACCGAGCGCAACGGCGTCATCTATGGAGATTATTTGCGTGAGGTGACTCCCAGCGGCGAAACGGTTTGGGAATGGCACGCCCAAAACGACATGGAGGTAGAACGCTACCCCATCTGCCCGGTTGTTAGACGCGACGAGTTCGCGCATGCTAATGCGTGTTGTCCCCTAGCGAACGGGGATGTCATGGTGAGCTTTCGGCGCATCAGCACGATCGTTATCATTGACCGTAACACGCGAAAGGTCCGATGGGACCATCGCGATGATTCCTGGGGCATGCAGCATGACTGCGAAATGTTACCCAACGGTCACATCACGCTGTTCGCGAACGGCATCAACACGCCGGATAACCCCCGCTCGCGCGTGATTGAGTTCGATCGGGAAACCCGGCAGACAGTTTGGGAATACAGGGGCAATCCACCGTGGACTCTCTTCAGCCCGCACGTTAGTGGAGCCCAGCGGCTAGCGGCTGGGAACACGTTGATTTGTGAGGGGCAGTGGGGCAGGGTATTCGAAGTTACGCCTGAGGGCGACATTGTTTGGGAATACATCAGTCCGTATTTCGGGAGTTATGAGGGTGGCGTACGGGCTAATCAGCTATTTCGGGCTTATCGCTATGCTCCAGACTCCCCCGAAATTCGCGGCCGCCTGGCCCCGGGTGTAGGTTAAACGCAGGCAGTTGTGGCTTTTCTGTGAAGGCGTATTCACCACAGCGCGGCACAGCCGCATCCAAATCGGAGTATCTCGCGCAAAGGCGCAAAGGGCGCCAAGGAATGCGAAGGACAGAAAAAACTCGAAACTCGAAATCCGAAATTCGAAACAAATCCAAATGATCAAAAAGCACAAAATTCCAAACAAGCACGTTTTGGATTTCGGATTTGAGGGTTTCGGTTTATTTCGGATTTCGAGTTGCGGATTTTGATTCGGTAGCGTTTTGGCGCGATGATAAAGGTTAGCCACACGGAAACCTGAGGTCCCGAAATTTTAGGAAGTTGATGAGACAGACCAAGAAAAGCGAAGATAAAACGAAACTGTCCAAAACTCTCTTGCGCCTGCGGGTGAATGGAGAGACGAAAGAGGTCGCCACCGAGATCAGCAAAACCTTGCTCGAAGTGCTGCGCGAGGACTTGGGGCTCATCGGCACTAAACACGGTTGCGAACTGGGAGAGTGCGGCACTTGCGCGGTGCTTGTCGACGGCGAGCCGGTCCTCTCCTGCTTGATGCTCGGCATCGAGGCGGAAAATGCTGAAATCGCAACCGTGGAAGGGATGATGCAGAACGGCCAACCTCACCCGCTGCAGCAAAGTTTTGCGGCGCTGGGGGCCGCGCAATGCGGCTACTGTATTCCCGGGATCCTGCTCACCGCCAAAGCTCTGCTGGACAAAAATCCTCATCCGAGCCGGCAGGAGATCCGCGAAGCTCTTTCAGGAAATCTCTGCCGGTGCACCGGCTACACGAAGATCATCGAAGCCGTCGAACTGGCCGCCGCAGGCCGCTGAAAAAGACTCAGGCTGAGAAAGGATAAAGGCGAAAGGATAAAGGATGAAATTCATAGTGCGCCTTATCCCTTATCCTTTATCCTTCATCCCTTATCCTTTTGTTACACCGGCCTGTTGAGAGGTTTGATGAAAAAGAAGACTCTATCGGTAATCGGAAAAGCGCTTCCTAAAGTCGACGCGATGGCGAAGTGCGCGGGCGAGACCGTCTACGCGGACGATCTCAATCTGCCGCGGATGATTTACGCGAAGCTCCTACGCAGTCCGCATCCCCACGCGCGGGTGCTCGGTATCAACACTGCCCGAGCTCTGCAGCTCGAAGGTGTATTCGCGGTGATCACCGGGGCAGATTTGCCGGAAAAATTCGGCATCATGCCTTCGACTCAAGACGAAGAGACGTTGGCAATCGACAAGGTGCGCTATGTCGGCGACCCGGTGGCGGCGGTGGCAGCGGTAAGCGAGATGCTCGCCGAAAAGGCGCTGGGTTATATCGATGTCGAATATGAAGTACTGAAACCAATTCTTTCCATCGAAGACGCCCTCGCCTCGAACGAAGAGAGCGAGCGGATCCATACGTGGAATCGCCACGCCAATATTCAAAAGGCGGTCTCGCTCGAATTCGGAGACATCGAGGGCGGCTTCGCTCGGTCGGACCATATCTTCGAAGGTACGTTCTTTTATCAGGGAAATACGCACCTGCCGATGGAACAGTACAGCGCGGTGGCTTTTTACGGTCCCGACGACAAACTGACCTTGTGGTCTTCGACGCAGACCCCTCACTATGTTCATCGGGCGCTCGCCAAGGTGCTCGGACTCACGGCAAGCCGCATTCGAGTCATTGCAACGCCTGTGGGAGGCGGTTTCGGCGGCAAGAGCGATCCGTTTTCCCACGAGATCGCAGTCGCCAAACTGTCGCTGATCACCCGCAGACCGGTGAAAATCACGTTAACCCGCGAAGAATCCTTTTACGTGCACCGCGGCCGACATCCCGTCAAAATGTGGGCAAAAACCGGCGTGAAAAACGACGGCACAATCCAGGCGATGCAGTATAAGACATTTCTCGACGGCGGCGGCTACAGCAGCTATGGCTTGGCGACGGTCTACTACACGGGCGCGCTCCAGACCGTCACTTACAACGTCCCAGCTTATAAGTTCGAAGGAGTTCGGGTTTTCACCAATAAGCCCGCCTGCGGTCCCAAGCGGGGCCACGGCACCCCGCAACCGCGTTTCGCCATGGAGATCCAGCTCGATGAGATCGCGGAAAAGCTCGGCATTGATCCGATCGAGTTGAGGCTCAAGCAGTTGGTGCCGCCGAACACTGTAACCGTGAACGGCCTTAGAGTGAGCACGACCGGACTGCGTGAGTGCATCGAGAAAGTCGCTGAGCGGGCAGATTGGCGGAAGAAGTTCCGCAAGCTGCCTTTTGGTCACGGCGTGGGCTTTGCGGCCAGCTCTTATATCAGCGGCGCGGGCCTACCGATTTACTGGAACGACATGCCGCACTCCGGGGTGCAGATCAAACTCGATCGCAGTGGAGGGGTAGCGGTATTTTGCGGTTCTATCGATATCGGGCAGGGATCAGACTCGATTCTCGCTTACGCGGTTGCGGAGGAATTCGGCATTGATCCCGCCGACATCCGGATTGTCACCGCGGACACGGATCTTACGCCGGTGGATCTTGGCAGCTATTCCAGTCGAGTGACGGTCATGACCGGGAATGCGGCGATTCAGGCCTGCGGCAAGCTCAAACCGCTGCTCCTTGAAGTCGCCAGTGAAGCGCTCGAAATCCCGGGAGACGACCTGGAGTTCGCCGATGGCCAGGTTCGCAGCGTCAGTCTGCCGCAGCGCGGCATAGTATTCGCCGAATGTGTGCGCAAGGCGGAGGGAAAATTCGGCACGCTGGGAGCTACCGGCAGTTATTGGCCCCCGAAGAACCCGAGAGACTTCAAAGGCTCTGGGGTCGGGCCGACCCCGGCTTACAGCTACTCGACGTCCATCGTAGAGCTTCATTGCGACGCTGAGACGGGCGACATCAAGATCGACAAGGTGTGGATCGCCCATGACTGCGGGCGCGCCTTCAACCCTCTACTCGTTCAAGGCCAGACCGAAGGCAGCGTCTACATGGCGCTAGGCGAAGCGCTCATGGAAGAGCAGATTTTTCGCAAAAACGGACTGCACAAGATCCCGTCCATTTTGGAGTACAAGAGCCCCACCACTCTGGAAACGCCGGAGATCGAAACCATTCTCGTGGAAACCGACGATCCCGAGGGGCCGTATGGCGCCAAAGAAGCCGGGCAAGGGCCGCTTTTGCCCGTGGTGCCGGCGGTAGCTAATGCCGTCTACGACGCGATTGGCGTGCGCATCCACGAGATTCCTATTAGTCCAGACAAAATTTTGCGCGCCCTTGAAGGAAGGTTAAAACCGGTATCGGTTCCCGAGTTTCAATTTCCCGCGCCGCTGAAATGGCAGCCCGGGGAAGGAGTGCAGGTCACGCAGAAAAGTTGATTTAAGAAACGCATATGGCTGATACCTTATGGCGTATAATTCAAGAGCGATACGCCATAAGCCATAGGCTATAAGCTAACTGACATGCTGAGATTGCCAGAATTTAATTACTATCAGCCGCGCTCGCTGAAGCAGGCTACGAAAACATTGGCCGATTTGGGCCCGGAGGCAATGCTAGTCGCGGGCGGCACAGACGTTTACCCGAAGATGAAGCGGGGGCAATTTACGCCGCGGCACCTCGTGTCGTTGAGAGCGCTCGGTGAGCTCAGGGGAACTCGCCAAACCAAAGACGGCCTTTGGATCGGCGCCGGCGAAAGCCTGACGACGGTTTCGAATCATCCGTCGATTGCCAAGCATCTCCCGGCGCTCGCGCATGCCGCCGAATCCGTTTCCACGCCGCAGCTGCGCAACATGGGCACGATTGGCGGCAATGTCCTCGTCGATACCCGCTGCAACTACTATGACCAGACTTTATTCTGGCGCCAGGCGGTGGGCTTCTGTATGAAAAAGGACGGCGATATCTGTCTCGTTGCTCCGGGCAGTGCAAAATGCCTGGCGATCGCGTCATCCGACACCGCGCCCGTGCTAGTGAGCTTGGGGGCGGAGGCCCTGCTCGTGAGCAAGCAAGGCGAGCGGCGCGTCAAGCTCGAAGAGCTATACCGCGACGACGGTATCGACTATTCGACCAACGGCAAAGACGAAGTGCTCAAAGCATTGCTCATTCCCAAAGAAGCGCTCGCTCGGCGCAATGTCTATTTGAAACTTCGCCGGCGCGGCTCTTTTGATTTCCCAATCCTGGGTGTCGCAGCGACGATGGACATCGATGGTAAGGGTGAATGTCGCAACGCAGGAGTGGTGCTCACGGCCGTGGCGTCGGCGCCGAAGAGGGTGCCTGAAGCGATGACTGTGCTTCAAGGGAAAAAGGTCACCAAGGAGTTGATTGAAACCGTCGCCGATGCGGCGGCAAAGATATCTCACCCGCTGGACAACGCCGACCTGGATTATTGGTACCGCAAGCGCATGGCCAAGGTTTACACGCGACGAGCCCTGGCGAGTCTGGCGGGTCTAGAAACCCCCTCCTTC
>DASTOD010000264.1:0-3381 GCA_035762645.1 Binatia bacterium
GGCATGGTCGCCGATCGCTTCGGCGTCGGTTGGATGGTCAGCGTGGCAGCTTAGCTGCAACGAGAACCGGAAAAACTGAGAAAGGAGTAAAGTATGAGCGGAGTACGAGTACTGGTTGGCACGCGTAAGGGAGCGTTCATCCTGACGTCTGACGGCAAGCGCGAACGCTGGGACGTCAGGGGCCCCTATTTCGCAGGCTGGGAGATCTATCATCTCAAAGGATCACCGGCCGATCCGAATCGACTGTATGCGTCGCAGACCAGCGGCTGGTTCGGGCAGATCATGCAGCGATCGAGCGACGGCGCGAAGACGTGGGAGATACCCGGCGGTGAGAAAATGCCCGAGCCGTACGATCCGCCGGCCGGCGTGAGCAACAAGTTCGTCTACGACACGTCGCCTGAAACCGGCAAACCTCTGACTACGCACCAATGGTACGACGGCACGCCGCACCCGTGGGAGTTCAAACGCGTTTGGCATCTCGAACCGTCGCTGACCGATCCGGACACGGTCTACGCCGGCGTTGAAGACGCGGCGTTATTCCGTACAACCGACGGCGGCAAGAGCTGGCACGAGCTTGCTGGTTTGCGCGGCCACGGAACCGGCCCCAAGTGGCAACCCGGAGCCGGCGGGATGTGCCTGCACACCATCATTCTGGATCCCAGCGATCCGAATCGGATCTTTATCGCCATCTCCGCGGCGGGTGCGTTTCGCACCGACGATGGCGGCAAAACGTGGCGGCCGATCAACCGTGGCCTGCATTCGCAGTACATTCCCGACCCGACTGCTGAGGTCGGCCACTGCGTCCATCGGATCGCGATGCACCGGGCGCGTCCGCGCGTGCTGTTCATGCAGAAGCACTGGGATGTGATGCGCAGCGACGACGCCGGCGAGTCGTGGCAAGAAGTCAGCGGCAACTTGCCGACCGACTTCGGCTTTGTGATCGACGTTCACGCGCACGAGCCGGAGACGATCTACGTTGTCCCCATCAAGAGCGACTCGGAGCATTTTCCGCCGGACGGAAAGCTCCGAGTCTACCGCAGTCGAACGGGCGGCAACGAGTGGGAGGCGCTGACGAAAGGTCTGCCGCAAAGCGACTGTTACGTGAACGTGTTGCGCGACGCTATGGCTGTCGACGCGCTTGATAAATGCGGCGTGTACTTCGGCACCACCGGCGGGCAGGTGTACGCATCCGCCAATGGCGGGGACAGTTGGGCGCCGATTGTCCGAGATCTGCCGGCCGTGCTGTCGGTCGAGGTTCAGACTCTGCCATGATTCGAGTTACGCTCCCGGCACATTTGCGCAAGCTCGCGCAGGTCGATGGTGAAGTGACGCTCGACATCGAGGGTCAAGTCACACAACACTCGGTCCTCGAGGCGCTGGAGGCGCGTTATCCCATGTTGCGCGGAACGATCCGCGATCATGTCACCAAAAAGCGGCGAGCATTCGTGAGGTTCTTCGCATGCGGCGAGGACTTATCGCACTCGTCGCCGGATGCTCCATTGCCTGACGCCGTCGCGAGAGGGTCTGAGCCTTTTATGATCGTGGGCGCCATCGCCGGCGGGTAGGCAGGCACTAGAATGGCGGGCGCGCATCAATGCGGGCACTCGCGGACGGATCTCTCGCGATGGTAAGAACGGAGAAACCCTAAGTCCCTCCGAACCGGCTTTAGCTCCTTACCGAGCCGCCTGAATCAAACTGAGATTGCATTGCGTTTGTCGATTTTGGCGTTCGGCACCGACTAATTAATGTAAAGGGGGCGGGGGAGTGGAGATTGGGATCAAAGGAGACTTGATCATGAGTAGCGGAGAAAATCCGAGGATCGTCGAATATCCTGAAATCGTATCACCCGCTGAATGGTTAAAGGCGCGCAAGGAGCTGCTCGCCAAGGAGAAGGAATTGACGCGCCACCGTGACGCGGTGAACGCCGAGCGTCGCCGGCTGCCGATGGTCAGGATCGAGAAAGACTACGTTTTCGAGGGCTCGGCCGGGAGGGTGCGCTTCCTGGACCTGTTCGCCGGACGTCTCCAGTTGATCGTGTACCACTTCATGTTTGATCCGACAACTATCTCGACTTGACACCGCTCGGCCGTCAGGAGGACTGGGAGGAGCCGCCCGGCCGCAGTGATGGCCCGTTCATGCATTGGATCCGCCATCACGATCGATATGAGGACTACCTGAAAGCTTCGACCTCCTGCTGTGACTCAGGATAGGAGCACCCTTGAGCGCGCAACGTTGCAGCGAAAATCGCACCGAGCGTTAGAGACCAGCGAATGCCATGCGGAATGAGCATAGACGGCGCCTGCTGGAACAAAGGAGACGATCATGACGATAAAGAATAGCACAGCAAGCGATCAAGCCCAGATTCGCCAGCTCCTAGATAGTTGGGTGCAGGCGCTCCGCGCCAAGGACGTTAACGGGGTCATGTCCGAGTACGCACCGGACATCGTGGCGTTCGATCTCGCGCCGCCGCTGCAATATAGGGGAACAGATGCGTATAGAAAAAACTGGGAAGCATGGTTTCCGACGTTCCGAGGTCCGATCGGTTACGAGATTCGCGAACTGAGTATCGCTGCAAGTGATGACATAGCCTTCTGCCACAGCTTCAATCGAATTACTGGAACAAGGACCGATGACGAAAAGACCGACGTCTGGGTGCGCGCCACTGTGTGCTGTCGCAAGATCGACGGCAAATGGAAGATCGTGCATGAGCATCAATCGGTACCTTTTTACATGGATGGTAGCTACAGGGCGGCGGTGGATCTGAAGCCGTAGCGCTTTTGAAATCAGCGGCGCGGTTCACTTCCGCTCACCGGCTTGAAATAGAAAATCCCGAAACTCCTATCAAATTAAAAGAGAGGCATGAAGATGCGATTCATGATTATTGTCAAGGCCACCAAGGACTCTGAAGCGGGCGTGATGCCGAACGAGCAGCTGCTCGCCGAGATGGGCAAGTTCAATGAAGAGCTGGTGAAGGCCGGCGTGATGCTTGCGGGGGAAGGGCTGCATCCGACCTCCAAAGGCGCGCGCGTCAGGTTCTCGGGCGGCCAGCGCACCGTGATCGATGGTCCTTTTACCGAGACAAAGGAGCTGATCGCGGGCTACTGGGTTTGGCAATGCAAGTCCAAAGAAGAAGCGATCGAGTGGGTCATGCGCTGCCCTAACCCGTACAACGAGGACGGCGAGGTGGAAATTCGCCAAATCTTCGAGGCGGAAGATTTCGGCGCCGAGTTTACGCCGGAACTGCGCAGGCAGGAAGCCAGCATTCGGGCTCAGACGCTGGGGCTCGGAGCACCCCGGTTTGAGCATGGCAAGGCGATCGTTCTCGCGGGTTTGAATGAGAGATACACGTTCGAATCGCGCGGTAGGATTCCTCTACAATGG
>DASTOD010000265.1:0-9781 GCA_035762645.1 Binatia bacterium
ACTCGGTTTGCTCCGGCGTGCCGATCCAGGTGAACTTTGACCAGTCAAACTGAACTTCTTTGCGCCCCGAAAGTTGGTCAAAATAAAGCGAAGGACCGAATGCGCCCATCGTCAGACCATCGGGTTTTGCAACCGCATAAACGTAGTTGGCGGCAATAATGCCGCCTCCTCCGGGCATGTTTTGCACAACAAAGTTGGGATTTCCCGGGATGTACTTGCCCATATGTTGGGCGAAGATTCTTGCCCATAGATCGTAAGCATCCCCGGCGATATTACCGACCACGATCCTGATGGTTTTCCCTTGATAGAAAGGAACCTGAGCTTGGAGGTCGGATATCGATGCCAGAAAAAACAACAGCGCAAGTACGAAATTTTTCATATCACTCTCCAGAAGAATCCCGTCGAGGATTCGAGTCCCCGAGACGATTAATTTCCCAGGATCGCGGGGGTTGAGCGCTCACCTCTTTCGCTATCGCCTGTAGTGGGAGTTACTTAGTACAGCATGGCGCAAGCCGTCAAGGGAACTCGTGGTGACTCATTTTGAATCAGAAAGAATCACGCCAGGGAAGCATTTGCGATCTCGATTGCAAAGCCGGAGATTAGAGAATCAGCGCTCTGATGCGAGTGCGTCGATTTGCTGGCGGTGGTTTCTAGCGATTTTCGTCGCCGCCGAACAAACCCTTGAACGCGGAGCCAATGGCTTTGGCTGTGCCGGTCGCGCCTTCTAAGCCCTTTCGTCCCAGGGTTTCCAATCCCTCGGCCACTCCCTGGATACTCACGCCTAATTGTCCGGCCATCCCGGCCGCCACGCGGGTTGCAAGGGTCTCATTGAGAGAGAAATTGGGATTGCGGATGTCGCCGCTGAGAGTAAAGTCCACATCGATGGCGTTGTCATTGTCCTTTAAAAAGCCGATGACCGCGCTTCGAGGGAGCCCCATGAATGTAGCCAGATAGTTTTGTGACGGCGCAAGCTCGAGATCCCTGATGATCATCTTGCCGATACCTTCCAGTTGGTTGCTCCGAACTTCGGATTTGAGATTCAAATCTAAAGTTCCTTTGCTGACACGGATGTCTCCTTTTTTGACAAGATAGGGTTGGAGACTCACGAGATCGACGCTTTCCAGCATAATGTGCGACGAAGAATCTCTACCGGCCGTGCCGACCCAACCCGAAACTTTCACTTTTCCGTCGCGCGTTTTCCCTTTCGCAAGAGCGGTAAGCTCAAAGCGGGTCCGCTCCCGAGCATTTACCGGCGCGACATCTCGCACGATCGCGTTGATCTCTTCCAGCTGGATCTTCAATGGCGGTTGGCTCACGGTTGTGTCGAAAATTTCCAGAATTCCATTGGTCAAAATAATTTTGGAGATCGAGACGTCGCGGTCAGCATGGTTCTTATCATTCGTTGCCTTGCGCCGGCCCGCGTCGATGAGACTCGGGAGCATGACCAACTTTCCCGGGACGCGCACGACGGAGAGGTAAGGGTTCTCAACCGTGATGGATGCGATCTGGATTTGGTTCGTCAGAAGACTCCGAAGGCTCGGCACAATCTTCACTCGGTCGGCGTGAAGCGTCCGCGCCGCCGGCCAGCCCTTGGGCCCCTTTATATTGAGCCCCGCCAGCTCGACCGAGGACCAGCGCACCTTGAGCTCGGTAACTTCGCTGCCCGGTCCTAGGGCCTCCACGACTTTGCCCTTGAGCATCTGCACAGCCATGCGAAAGCCGATGAAGCCGGCGCCGAGGAGGAAAAAAACTATCGCCGCGATAAATATCCCCCACCGCTTCATTCGCCGGCCGCCGAGCCCACTCCAACTTTTTGGCTCGCAGGATGCTTGTTCGGTACGTGAAGGCGTGTCAATCAACATGCGAATTCACTAAACGTACTGTTGCCATCGACCTGGAAGGAATCGCCGTTCAATATCGGCGTGAATCCCGGTCATTTCTAACCAGACCGTTGAAAAACTATGGAATCCAGGCTGTTCAAAAAGGTCCCAGCTACGAGGCGCGCGAGAAATCGACGAGCGGAGGCGTACTTATGCAGTACGTTGGAGCGAGGCGATTGAGCGCAACGAAGTAGATGGGCCTTTTTCAACAGCCTGTAAAAGACCGGCAAGAGATATACCAAGTCATCTTCGGGAAATCAGAGGATTACAGGGTAGCGGTGATTACCTGGAATGCATAGAAGGGTTGCCAACGTGGTCAGAAATCGTCAGTCTGTTGTCGCAACGGGTCAAACCTTCCGCCGTGGGCGGCAGCAACGCGGTCACGGCTTTTTTAGAAGGCCGGCGATGTCGCGCGCAGACGAAGAATCGAGAGCGCGGACTTTGTCTATCAGATCGTGCGACCGGGCCGCTCCCAGCACCGGCGCCATGAGATCGAGGGCTTTTCTCTCGACATCGTCATCGCTCATGGGATTTTCCGGCGTGCCGAGGGAGCTTGTAACCTGTTCCCTGAGATTTTCGCCGGTTGCGGTTGTCACTTCAACGACCGCCGGACGCGGGGTAGAAGGTTGAAACAACGATTCGTCCCCGACGACTTCGATGCGCGCCATCATCTCTGTCACGTTCTTTTCTTTCATCCGGCGACGATCATGCGCGGCGTCAAAGCCGAGCCTGCCATCGAGGAGCATGATGGCCATAATGTACTGAACGTTGATATCCGGCATGAGCCGATTGTTGACGGTTTCCGCTCCGTCGCGCGTAAGCCGCACCGTTAGCTTTTCGATGGTCTCGGGCGGCAGCTTGTGTTTCTGCTGGATCCGTTCCAGGGCCTCTGCAGCCGACTGAATCGGCGCGCCGACGGGAAAGCGCTTGATCGAGGTCTGCAGGATCTCATAGCGGCTTCCCAGCCCGTCCAGGAGCTTTTGCGGATCCGGGGAAGGCGAATAGGCCCCGAGAAAGTTTTTTTCACCTTCAAAGACGTCGGCCATCCCGGTAAATCCAGATTGCACCAACACAGCGGCGGTCACGCCATTCCGAGCCGGCATGCCGGCGAAGTCAAAGGCCTTCTCTATATGGTCGCTGTCTGCCACCCAGGAGCGCACCCCGGAAGCCTGCTGCGCGGCGTAGGACAGCGCCCAGCGGATCTCCTGAGCATTGAGTCCGGCCAGCAGGCTGGCGGCCGTCGCGGCGCCGAAGGTCCCGCCGAGACTATGGGTGCTGTGCCATCCTGTTTGCCTCACTCCGAGCGCAACGGTCAAACGACAGCCCACATCGTAGCCGGCGATCACCGCATTGATGAGCGCTCTACCATCTTTGTTTTCTTTTTCCCCGATTGCCAACGCGGCGGGTATGATCGCGCAACCTGGGTGCGTCCTGGAACCCCAATGCGTATCATCGGTCTCATCGGCGTGGGCGAGAATCCCGTTCACCAACGCGGCGATCGTTGCCGGAAGCATGAGATTGGCTGCGGCCACCGTGGCCTCGCGCTTGCCGCGCTGGCTCCGACCGTATTTGATCGCCAACCGTCCCGGCCGCAGTTTCGCGCCCGACACCATCGCGGCCAGCGCGTCCAGGATATGCTGTTTTGCCTTTCTTGCGACCTCTGGCGGAGGTTCCACGCGCCGTGATTCTTCCAAGTAGTGGCTCAATTGCTCAATGACTTTCATGGTAGTGGCCAGCTCAAGTGGGATTCAGCAGTTTCGAGTCGCGGGTTTAGAGTCTCGAGTTCCTCCGCTAACGCGAAACACGAGACACGAAAACGAGCTATTGACACCTCAATCGATAGATGGATATACGATGCTCACCCATAACATGCCAATCGGGAATCTCATACTTAACGGAAAACCGACCAAGGCTCTTGGTCTTACGGCTCTTCTCCTGTTTTTTTTGCTTCCATCTTCCAAGGCGCAAGCGGCAGAAAAGATCAGAATCTCGGTCTCGGGGAGCTACAACATGATTTTTCTTTCCGCCGGAGTCGCGCAACACAGAGGATTCTTCAAGGACGAGGGGCTGGATGCGGATATCGTAGTCATGGGAGCTGCGACTTCGATCGCGGCTCTCTCCAACGGCGACATCGACTTCACGCTCCTCACCGGCTCCGTCATCCGAGCCGCCATTCGCGGCCTTCCGGTGCGGCTGGTTGCCGGCTTGCTGACTAGCTCGCCGCACGTTCTGCTCGCCCGCCCGGAGCTCAAAACGATCAAGGAGATCGGCGGAAGAAAAATTGGGCTCGGCGCGTTTGGGGACGCCACGCATGTACTGGCTAGAAGGATCATCGCGCATCACGGCCTCGATCCGGAAAAGGACATTCAATTCCTCGCGTTGGGATCCGACTCGGCCCGGTTCACGGCGCTGCAACAAAAGTTGGCCGACGCGGTCGTCACCTCTCCGCCGTGGGACTTCGAGGGAAAAAAGCTGGGCTACAATGTTCTGGCGACCGCTTACGACTATCTGAACTACCCCCTTTCCGGAGTCGGCGTCAACGTAAAGATGCTTCAGCAAAACCGCGAACTGACAAAGAGGGCAGTCAGAACCTTGATCAAGGCAAGCCGCTTTATTCGAGAGAACAGAGAGGAAGCCGTCAAGATCTTGGTTGCGTGGGCGAAGGTAAAGCCGGAACACGCCTACGCGTCTTATGATGCCACGGTCAAGGTCATCAGCGCCGACGGTGGGATTCCCGCGGATGGGCTCAATCTGCTCATCGACCAGGCGAAAAGAGACGCCAAAATCAGCCGGGAGATCGCCATCGGCGATGTCGCCGATTTCAGCATCCTGAAGGAAGTGCAAAAGGAGCTTGGACTTCGCTAGCTCCTGATCCGGCCTTAGCGCGCCCACCCATTCTCAGAAACCACGACTCGATTACCTTCCGGATCGTTGAACCGAATTTGACCCGACGTATCTCCCACGGGAAAAATCTCGACACCGCCATCCTGGAGATTTTTCCTCACCGCCGAGAGGTCGTTGACCTGGATGCCGAAGTATTGGATGCCGCTTTTGGGGCGAGTCTGCTCCTTGGTCAGCAGTAGAGTCACCGTGCCGTCGCTTAGACGAAGGGTCCCATCGCTATCGCGGCCGAGAACTTCTAAATCGAATTGGCTCTTATAGAACTCGCAGGCGTCGTCGGGGTTGGCGACTTGTACGACGACCAGGCGAACCCCCGGCAATCTCTTTTCTTCTCTACCGAGAAAACCCCGCGATGAGAGGTCCACGTTGTTGCCCCAGGGATCGATAAAACGGACCTCCGCCGGTCGCGCCCCTTCCGATCCGCCGACACCGGCGGACACTTGGGGGCTGTCGCCTCTCTTGAGAGTTGGTGGCAGTTTCGACACGGCCTGCTCCAGATCATCGACCATGAAGCCATAGTGATGGATCCCTGGTGTTCGCTCGACCTCGGCACCGTCGGCGCGGTGCGTGCCGACTACTGGGCCCGCTTGGTCGCCCCGGCTCTTTAAGAATGCCAAGTTAAACAACGGATCGATAACCATCCTCGAGCCGCTCGGAAACACTTTGCACTCCTCCAAACCAAAATACTTCTGGTAAAAATCACTGAGCTTTTTGGGCTCCTCGGAAATAAAAGCGATATGTCTCAATTTGCCCATGAGTTCACCTCCAGGAACGCTACGTTGTTTATAGTTCGCCCTTTATCGACCTGTCAATACAGCCGTGAAGGATTGTCTCCCCCTTTGGCTAAAGGGGAGCTGTAGAGGGGGATATGGCTTGACAAATAACGGCTTGTCATATGAAAACCGGGAGTCAGACTAGGGTTTTCAGCGGATCTAGACCCGGAATAGCTGAGCCGTGAACGGCGATCGCACCCGGCACTTTTGAGTTTCTGGTTTGGAGTCTCGAGTTCCTCCTCTCAACTCGAGACACGAGACCCGAGACTCTAAACCGAGAATGCCGTCAAGGAGCATGTTATGGCGAAAGTACAAATGAAGGAGACTGGAATCGAGAACTCTCCCACGCGAGCTCTGGCAGAGTACGTCGCCGGCTTGTCCTATCGAGACATCCCTCAGGAGGTGGTGTCTCACGTCAAACTTTGTCTTCTTGATTCTCTCGGCTGCGCCCTGTTCGGTTCTACGCTCCCGTGGGGAAAAATCATCAGGTCGTTTGCCAAAGAGTTGGGGAAGGGAAAAGGAGCCCTCATCTGGGGAGATGGCGCGGAGGTTCCAAGTACCAGTGCTCCTCTCGCCAACGGTACTTTGATTCATAGCTTCGAGATGGATGATCTTCACCGCGTCGGCGTTATTCACCCCGGCGCGGAAGCGATACCAGCCGCCGATGCGCTGGTCCGTCATGTCGATAATGTAGACGGCAAGCGGTTTCTTACCGCGGTGGTTGCCGGCTATGAAACCGGCTGCCGCGTGGCGATGACGGGTGGAGCCGCGCAGCTCCGCCGGGGATTTCACCCCAGCGCCACCTCCGGCACGTTCGCGGCAGGCGCGGCCGCGGCCAAAATGCTCCGGCTTACGCCGATGAAAACCGTCCATGCGCTCGGCATCGCCGGCACTCAGGCAGCCGGACTCATGGCGGCCCAGCACGCCTCAATGGTAAAGCGGATGCACCTCGGCCGCTCCGCTCAGGCGGGCGTCTATGGGGCGCTGCTTGCGGCCAAGGGTTTTACCGGCATCGAAGATATTCTGGAGGCGCCCTATGGCGGATTCTGCTCGACCTTCATCGATAAGCCTGATTACTCCCACTTGACTCAGGATTTGGGAAGACGCTTTGAGACGTTCAACGTTGGCTTCAAGCCTTACCCTTGCTGTGGCAGCAATCATACATCGATCGATGCGCTCAAAAGAATTCTTGGCAAGCATCCGGAGGTCAAAGCTTCGGCTGTTGAAAAAATCCGAATTCGAACCACCCGGGCCACCAAGCTTCACGTCGGCTGGCCCTATGAGCCGAACAGCTTGACCACGGCACAGATGAACCTGTCGTTCTGTGTCGCCGTTCTGCTGCACGACCGCGTTTTCTTCGTCGATCAAGTCACGGAGAAATCCATTCGCCGGCCCGATGTCCTGCAAACAACCCGCAAGATAGAAGTTATCGAAGACCCCGAGTTCGAGGCCCTGGCAGACGAGGGCCGCCATGGGGTCACGTTGGAGGTTCAGCTGCGGGATGGAAAAAGCTACGGCGAGACAATTCTCCACGCGAAGGGAAGCGACAAACATCCGATGACACGCGAAGAGGTGCTGCAAAAATTTCGTCTATTGGCGTCTCGGGTCCTGTCTCGCGATCGGGTCGAGGAATTGGAAGAGACCGTTCTCGATCTGGAGAAACTGGGGGACGCAAAAAAGATCGGCAAGCTCGTTACCCCTTAACTCGCCCCAAAACTTTTTCGACAAAGCTAAAATCAAATACCTGGCTTGTTGGAATCTCTTTGGTAACGCCCATGCTCTTCTTGGTAAAATCGATCGCGCCGCGCCGCCAGCCCTCATCCAGGTAGCCGAATCCACCAAGCCGGCTTACATGGAGATCATAGACCTCGCCGGCCAGCGAAAGGTCCTTGATGCCGAGATACTTCGAAATGTTGTCAATGGAGTCCGCGCGGTTCTGGGTATAGTGCTGAAGTCCCTTCAGACTGGCTCTGACAAAGGCGAGAACTTCGGATGGATTGGTTCTGATCTTTTCTTCCGTCGCCCCGATGCCGCCGGACGGATAGCTGGCGAGGTAATCCCCCGAATAGGCAAGTTTGCTGTAACCTTCTCGATAGAGGATGAGCTGTCTCGGCGGGCTGAGGAGACATGCAGCGATACGCCCCGTTCTAAGAGCGGTCGCGAGCTCCTCGGGAGTGCCGATGACGATCAGCGTGGCGTCTTTGTTTGGCGCGACGCCATGCTGGGTCAGGATCAACTGCGTGAGGAGATCGACGGCGCCGCCTCGCGAGGAGATTCCAATAACCTTCCCTTTGAGTTGCTGCACCGATTTGATTTCGGGCTGAGCCACGAGATCGAACTGCGGCTTTGAGTTGACGATCAGGACCAGCCGCACGGGCGCGCCACGAACCGCGGCGGCGATGATCGACCCGGCCGCCGAAGCGTAGTCCACTGAGCCGCCGATCAGGGCCTGCATTCCGACCGATCCTCGAATGAGAAGCGTCTCGAGATCCAGTCCTTCCTCGCGGTAAAAACCTTTGAGGTGAGCTATCCTGAATTGCAGCTCGGTAACGGCAATGGAGGTGGTCGAGAACCGTATCTTCTTTAGCTGGGCCACGGCCGGCGACGACGTGAGGATCAGAAAACTAAGCCCAAAAATGCCAATGATGAATCGCTTCTGCATGGTCTTATCCTCCCTCGATATACTCGAGGCCGATATCTTGGGCGCGCAAGCGCGAAGCCTAGCAAGGTGTCCAACCCCGCGTCAATGGAACGAAATGGAACGTAGGGGCGACCGGCCGGTCGCCCCTACTTGACAAATTTGAGGGCTTTAACTTAGAAGAGAGCCAGCCCCAGGAAAGGAGCCTCCCTATGTTAGCGAAAATCAGACATGTCGCCACCCATACCGAGCACTACGACCAAGAGTTCAAGTTCTACCACACCATTTTCGGAATGAAGCAGATCACCACCGGATTGGTGGATGAAACCGGCCAACACAATCCCAACCGCGGGCACATTAGCGACGGCGTCATCGGGCTGGCTCTTTTGGCGAAGCGCCCCGGGACACAGCAGGGCATCGACCACTTCGGTTTCGAGGTGGAGGACGTCAAAGAAGTGCTTGACCGGCTAAAACAAAAGTACCCCGAACTCTTGTTTACAAAGGCGCTAAGCTACGTACCCTTTGCGGGCATCAGAGCCCAGGACCCTGCCGGCATTCAATTCGATCTTTCACAAAAAGGAATGTCGAATGTCCGAGAGGGCTATCTGAAGGACGGCTGGGAGCAACCGCGATGGCTGAACCACATTGCGCTCCGCGCGCGCGAGCCGGATGAGGTGGCGGAATTTTACACAACCGTTCTGGAGCTCGAAGAATTGCCCGAACACGCAGCCGATGGCACGATCTCATTGACGGACGGAAAGGTCCGGCTTGTGATCCGCCGCTGCCATGACGGTTTCTATCGTAGCTTGAGGCAGGGCTTCGATCACATCGGCTTTAAAGTCGATAGTCTGGAAAAAACCAAGAAAGATCTCGACGAGATCGCAACCACTTTTCCGCAATCGGCGCCGAGTAAAATCGCCGTGGGAATGCAGGGAGCCGAGATAGAGAAAGATCTGCAAGCCTGTCCGATAGGAAAACATGTGTTCGCCGATCCCGATGGAGTGCTGATAGATATTTCGGAATAGAGTCCGCGGAAAAAACCTTCCGTTCATCCAGAACCGGCCTGAGTTTATCGAAGGGACGAACGGAGGAGCATTAGAAATTGTTGGAGATTTCCCGTTCTACCGAGCTTGCCGAAGTATGAGCGCCGTCGAAGCATTCCTGGCGTTTTTCAACAGAATCCGAATAGCCGCGTGACCCTCTTGCCTTCGGTCGTCGATTTTGAGCATCACTATATCCCCGTCGAGCTGGCGCGGCGCATGGGGATCAACACGGAGAGTACAATTATCGTCGACGAGCGGGGCGTGGCCAAAGCGAACGTTCACAGCCAACTGTTCAACCTCGAGGCGCAAATCCAGGATATGGATCGCGCGGGCATCGATGTGGCGGTGCAGACTTGCATTTTAGGATGGGACGCGACGCTGGAAAATTGCCGGCTGTTAAATGATTGCAGCGCGAAGATTCAGAAGGATTACCCGGGCCGCTTCATCGGTCTCGCGCACATCCCGCCACTCGACGGTGAACCCGCGCTGAAAGAACTGGAGCGAGCGGTCCATGAGCTTGGGCTGAAGGGCGTGACGATTTCCTCT
>DASTOD010000266.1:0-2213 GCA_035762645.1 Binatia bacterium
GCCAAAAGCAAACTCTTGATTGTTATCATCTTTACTGTGCTCCTTTCTTTATTCGTTGGTCTGGATCGGTTTCCCGCATTTGCTTTGCAAATATGACCGTCGGTTCCCAATATTATCGAATAACCCGATGTGCCTGATATAAGACTTCGGGCGCAATCTTGAGACCTAGGCTGTTCGCCACTTTCAAGTTGACGACAAATTCCATCTTGTTGTTCAGTTCGACAGGAATCTCGGCCGGTATCGCCCCTCTGAAGATCTTGTCCACCAGACGCGCTGCCTGGCGTCCCGATTCATAAAAGTCAGGACCGTAGCTAGCCAGACCACCCTGCTCCACGTACCAAGGACCGAAGAACATAGTTGGAATCCGCTGCCGTGAAGTAGCTTCAATAGCCAATCCGGGAATGTTAAGCGAGAGTGACCGTGGCACAACAATCCCATCGAGATCACTCCGCTGGAGTTTGGTGAAAATTAACTGCGCTTGTTCCCGGGTACGAGCGGGTTGCTCGATCAGGTCGATATTCAAGCGCGCGGCCGTGTCTCGGTAAACCTTGGCCTGGCGCACCGACAGCGGCTCCGCAGGGTCGTAGGAAAATAGGACACGTTTGAGTCTCGGAATCATCTCCTTAAAAATCTCGAGACGTTTGGCGTCCCGCTCGAGGTCTAAATCGGTGACTCCGGTAATATTGCCCCCCGGCCGGGCAAAACTTTTCACCAATCCGAGACCTATAGGATCACCCGCACCGTAGAAAACAATCGGGACACGGCTTGTGGCCATTTGCGCCGCCTTGGCTGGCGCGGGATTGTTGGTAAAAAGAATATCGGCGCCGTTCTCTACAAGTTCTCTAGCCGCCGCGGGAAGCGCCGAAATGTCTCCCTGAGTGAATCGAACACCAATCACAAAATGCTTATTCTCTTGATAGCCGAGTTCCTGAAGTCCGTCGCGCAGCCCCACAACACCGGGTGGAGGACCCCAGGAGTCGGTGAGCGCGCCGATCCGAATGGGAGCGCCGCGCTCCGCCGCGACGCTAGTGAGTGAAGGTCCGATAGCGATTACGAAAATAAGTGTGGCAAACAATCTTTGCATGGCCTCAAGTCCTCGGAGTTATCGGAAGCATAATCGTGAATTTAGAGCCTTTGCCGAATTCGCTTTCGACACTGATGTCCCCACCCATGAGATTGGTGAATTTCTTAACAATCGCTAGTCCCAAACCGGTGCCACCATACTTGCTTGCGGTGGTCTTCTCAGCCTGGCGAAATTCGTCGAAAATCGTTTCCAGGGCTTCTCTTTGCATACCGATGCCAGTGTCGGAAACCGCTAGCATCAGTGTTCCGTTTTCGCTGCGCGCGGAGACACGGATCTCTCCCTGCTCGGTGAACTTCGCTGCATTACTCAGAAGGTTAAGAAGCACCTGTTTGAGCTTGTCTCGGTCGGTTTTCAGCGGCGGCAGATCGGGCGTGATTTCTCTAACGAGGCGGACACGGCCATCTTTGAGCATGGGTTCGACGGTGGCGGTGGCCATGTTAATGAGATCCTCGACCCTAAACGACTCCGCGATGACCTCCATCTTTCCTGCCTCGATTTTGGCCAGGTCGAGAAGGCCATTGATGAGGGCCAAAAGGTGCTCGGCGCTGATTAGAACCTTCTGCAGATTCTCTTTTTGTAGGTCGGGGAGCTGTCCTTCCATCTTCCGGAGCACGATCCGGGTAAAGCCGATAATGGCATTAAGAGGCGTTCGCAGATCGTGGCTCACTGTAGCGAGAAAATCGGATTTATGTTTACTCGCAGCTTCGAGCTGTTTGTTTTTTTCTTCGATTTCATGAAACAGCCGGACGTTCTCGATCGCGATGACCGCCTGGTCGGCGAAGGTCTGAAGTAGCGCGATTTGCTTGTCGGTAAATGGTCTCACCTCAGTTCGCCGAGTCCCGATTACACCTAGGGGGACCCCCTCGCGCAACAGCGGTATCGCGAGTACTGTTCGATGCCCGAAGCGTTCTTGAGCTTCTTTGGCGGCGGGAAACTCCGTCTCGACCGCCGCGGCCAAATCGTCAATATGAAACGTTCGACGCTCCAGAATGGCTCGACCCAATAACGAACTTCGGACAATGGGAATATTGCCGCTTGCCGGGAGGGGTCCGTAGCACGCTGCAAGTTTTAGAACGTCTCCGTCGACGCGGAAAATTTGAGCGTTTGTTGCGTCGCACAGCAGTGCAGC
>DASTOD010000267.1:0-20605 GCA_035762645.1 Binatia bacterium
TTTGGACTGGCACGTCGAGCGCCTGGCTTCTCCACGGACTCCTCACGACCATCGAGATTTCTGCTCTCGCCTGGTTGCTCGCGGCAGCGCTGGGCATAATCTTCGGCGCGTTGCGCACACTGCCGTTAGCGGTCCTCCGCTGGATCGCGACTGCTTATGTGGAATTCTTCAGAAACGTGCCGCTCCTGGTCTGGATGTTTTTTTGGTATTTCGCCGTTCCACCATTCTTGCCCGGATTCCTCCAGGAATGGCTGTTCGACCACGGGATGGAATTTTGGGCCGGGTTCGTGGCGCTCGGGGTTTACCACGGTGCCCGTTTCGCCGAGGTTATCCGTTCAGGTATCCAATCGATTCCCAAGACGCAGCTTGAAGCAGCGGTGTCCACGGGTCTCACAGTAGCCCAGGCCTATCGTTCGGTCGTCGTTCCCATTGCGCTCCGATTGATCATCCCGCCCGCCACGAACGAGTCTCTGAATCTACTGAAGAACTCTTCGATTGCGCTTACCATCGGCGTCGCCGAGCTGACGTTTCAAACGCGGCAAATCGAAACCTACACGGCAAAAGCCTTCGAAGCCTTGACCGCGGGAACGCTCATTTACCTGATTCTCTGTCTGGGCATTGCGGTGGTCATGTCGCGCGTCGAGCGACGGTTTGCGATTCCAGGAATGGTGGCCAAAGGTCACGCTGGAGAAATGTAGACGTGGATGTAGCGGTTATTACCAACAACTTAAGCTTTCTTATCCTGCAGGGATTTTTCGGCGTGGGCGTTTTCGTCGGCGGAACGCTGCGGCTTGCGATTCCAGCGATCCTTCTTGGTTTTTTTCTGGGAATTTTTATCGGTTTGGCCCGGCTCGCCCGCTCACGGTGGCTTTCCCTGCTGGCTGCTGTATATGTCGAGTTCTTCCGCGGCGTGCCGCTAGTGATGGTCATTTTCTGGTTCTGGTTCATCGTTCCGGCTCTAGTGGGCAAGACTTTGCCTGAATTCAGTGTGGCGCTAACCGCCTTTGTCGTTTTTGAAGCCGCCTACCTCGGAGAGATTGTTCGGGCCGGAATCCAATCGGTGCCCGGCGGTCAACTGGAAGCGGCGACGGCTACAGGGCTGACGCATTCTCAAACCATGCGCCACGTTATCCTGCCCCAGGCTCTGCGCAACATGATTCCTTCTCTCGTTACGCAATTCATTGTCCTGCTGAAGGATACTTCGCTCGCTTCCATCATCGGTTACGTCGATCTGACCAAGGCGGCGCAGATTGTGAACAATCGCGAAATCCGCCCGTTCGAGCTTTATCTCTTCATCGCGGGCATCTACTGGGCCTGTAGTTACACCATGTCGAGCTACGCCCGCCGCCTGGAACGACGGCTGAACGTGAGCGTGAAGTAAGACTCTTGGGCCGGGTGAAACAGCGGGCTTGAACGGTGAGTTGGCAATAAATGTTGTATCTAAAAAACACTCCGATCGATCAAATCCTCTCGATGACCGAGATGATGGAGGCGATTGAAGACGCGCTCAAAGAAATGGCTCTCGGCCGGGGTTTCGATCTGCCGCGGCAGCGAATCCATCACCCGAACCGGATGATCTTCGGTCTGCTCCCGGGTTCGGTGCGCGGCGTCATGGGCGCATACCTACAGACCGATCTGGAGCGCCGGCTCCATCACGAAACCGTCATTCTCTATAGCGTCGAGAGCGGCGAGCCCTTGATCCTGTTTCAGGACTGCTGCATCAATGAGTTTCGAACCGGCGCCGCCGGCGGCGTCGGGACGAAATATTTGGCTCGGGAAAATGCCAGCAGGGTCGCGGTGTTTGGCAGCGCGGTCCACGCCGAAACGCAGCTCAAAGCGGCCGCCGCCGTCAGAAACCTAACTCAAGCCAGCGTCTTCAGCCCTACGGCGGAGCACCGGCTATCGTTTGCCGAAAAGATGACTCGCGAGCTCGAGATCGACGTTCGGCCGGTTTCGCGTCCGCAAGACGCGATCGAGGAGGCCGATATCGTGATTGCCGCCACCAATTCGCGAACTCCCGTGTTCGACGGGCGGTGGCTGCGCCAGAGCATGCACGTCACCTCGATCGCCAATGGGGATAAGACGCGGACACGCCAGGAGATCGATGAAACAACCCTTCAGCGAGCGAACCCGATTTTTATCACGTCCAAAGAGACGGTGTGCACCAACGAGAGCGACATTTTCCGGGCGGTGAGGGACAGGGTGATTTCATGGGATCGCGTGCACGAAATTTCGAGCTTGCTCCTGGGAAAACTCGTTGGGCGAGAGAATGACCGCCAGATCACCCTCTACAAGCTGCAAGGCATCGGCATCATGGACGTCGCTGTGGGCTTTCGGGCCTACGAACGATTGCGCGACGATCCGCGCGCGCAACGCTTATAGTCGGCCGCCAAATCCCCGAAACTCCGGGATCGGAGCTTATTTTCCAAGCCCGCTCGCCCTACCCCGAGTAAGAAACGCGATCGGGTCGAATCTTATAGATGACGCGCACCTCTCCGGGCTGTCGAAACGGGTACTTGTCTTTGCCCAAATATTTTTTGGCTAGGGCGTCGATGTGCGCGTCTGCGCCCTGTTCCGTGATATCGACCACTTCGCCCTGCACCGCCAGATGGCGGTAGGGGTTGTCCGGGTCGAAGACCGAAATCGCCACTTTCTTATTGCGGCGCATGTTCCTGTCTTTCACCCGGCCTTTGGCGCTGTTGATTCGAATATTCGACCCCTCCAGATCACACCAGACCGGCGTCACCTGAGGATGCCCATCGGGCATTAAGGTCGCCAGGCTGCAAAACGCCTTTTTTTGGAAGAGATCTTTGTATTGATCGGGGATTGTCGCCGCCATAACGAAGCCCTCCTTTTAGCAAGATATTTTCCTGTCGATTGTCATCCCGAGCGAATGCGAGGGATCTAAGATTTCTCCCTGCGCTCGAAATGACGGAAGAAGATTAATAGACTCGGGCACTCCCATTGTTAGCAGAAGTAGCGCGATAACTGGGCAAGATCATCGATCATATAATCCGGCTTAGCCGCTATGAGATCCTCTCGGCTGCCCAACCCGTATGTGACTCCACATGTCAGCACCCCGGCGCGCCTGCCGGCCTCGATATCGATGTCACCGTCTCCAACCATCAGCGCATCCGATGCGCGAATCCGAAACCGTTCCAAAGCGCAGTTCAGCAGGGCCGGATGCGGCTTTTTCTCGGATACGCTGTCGCCCCCCAGAATCGCGTCGAATTGTTTTTCAACGCCCAACCCTCGCAGCACGGCAAGGGTGAATCGATGAACCTTGTTGCTTACTACGGCTCTGCGCTTGTTTTGGAAATAGTTCAGGGCCACATGGACATTGGGATACAAAACTGTTTTGTCGAGCAAGTGTTTTTCATAATGCGCCAGAAAGACCGCCATCACCTCTCGAAAGCGATTCGGACTTTCTTCCGGCAAAGCATGCTTGAGAAGGTGTTCCACGCCACGACCGACGTGGGAGACGATCAGCGTTTGAGGCAACGGGCTCAAATTGAAATGGGCGCGCGTGTAATTGACGGCGTCGGTCAGGTCTTGCCCCGTGTTCGCGAGTGTCCCGTCCAGGTCGAACATCACAAGCTCGATGGCTCTCTTCATCAGCGTAACATCTCTCCCAGAAAAATAAACGTCATCCCGGATTCTGTCAATTAAAAGTCAACGTCTTGTCTCAAGCTTTCCCCGTATGGATTAACATGTTATACGCTGTCTTGCGCCAAAAAATGAGTCGGAGGTAAAAATGAAACTGGTTCGCAACGCTTTGGCACTCACATGCGTCGCTCTTTTGATCACTGCAGCGCGTTCATTCGCCGCGGGAGAAAGAATCAACACGTCGTTTATTTCGATGACTCCCGGCTCTTCGACGGTCATCTGGGTCGCCAAAGATGCGCGAATCTTTGATAAGCACGGCTTGGACGCCACCGTGATTTTTATTTCAGGGAGCGTCCGCGGCATTCAAGCCATCCTCGCCGGAGAGATACCGGTCGGCGAAGGCGGCGGACCCGGGCTGACCAGCGCGCGTCTGGCGGGCGGCGACGTCGTCGCCATTGCTGGGAACGTCAACGTGTTGCCGTATTATCTCGTTTCACACCCGAGCATCAAACGGGCCGAGGATCTGCGCGGCAAGATTGGCGGAACTCACATCGCCGGGACTACCGCTGAGTTCGCGCTCAAAGTGGGACTGAAGAAGATCGGACTGGAACCGGCGAAGGATGTGACTTTACGGGTGATCGGCGGCTCCATCGAGCGGATGATCGCCTTGCAAAAGGGCATCGTTCACTTCACCGTCGTAACCGAACTGGGAAAAGCACAGGCAGAGAAACTCGGATACCCCACGGTAGTCGACATGGCCGCGCTGCAAATTCCCTTTCCTCAGAATGGCCTCTATACATCGACGAAGCGAATCCGCGACAACCCGGACCTGGTGCGGCGCTATATGCGGGCCTATGTCGAAGCAATCCACTTTTACAAAACTCGCAAAGAAGAAACGCTCAGGATCATGAGAAAATATTCCCGCCTGGATGACCGAAAAGCGCTGGAGGAATCGTGGGAGTGGCACGCGCGCTTCATTCCGGAGGCGCCCTATCCGCCTGCCGAAGGTTATCAACTCGTTTTGCAGGATATGGCGGCGACGAATCCCAAGGCGGCGCAGGCAAACGTCAAAGATTATCTCGACTCGCGCTTCGTCAAGGAACTCGAAGAATCGGGGTTTATCAAAAACCTTTACAAAAAATAGACTGCGTCACACCCGGACCCGGCTGACGCCCGACGTCACAATTGGTTCCTCGCGGCGCGCAGCAACTGCTCCATGGGCGTCACGTCAATGACGAGCCTCGGCAATTGCAGTTTCTCTTCGCGCAGCTTTTCCGGCACAACCGCCATCACTTCCTCTTCGAGGACGTGATAAACGGGAATTTTTAAAGACACCCCGGCGAGCGGCCCCGCGTACGTCGGATCCCCCTCTGTCACGGTTTCGGCAAAAACTTCGACTCCCTGGGCATCGCCATTGCCCAAAACCACTACAAGGTTTTGCGGACCATACTGGTCCGCCAGGCGCTTGATGAGACCTTGATTTTCAAAGTTCATCGCCCCGGCGGCGGTTCAGACAAAGCATTCGGTCGCTTGAAAGACGATCTCCAAGCCGGCGCCTCCCAGGCACTCGGCAATCACCGGTCCCGGGATACCGTCGCGCTCGCCGATGGCGATAACTTTTTTCCCTTTCAGCATTCAGTGTCCTTTCATTCTTCTCGCATTAAATGTTCCCCTCGCGCCAAGCATGTCCTGAGCCAAGTCGAAGGGCCGCGACGACGCAAAGCAAGAATAATTGTCATTTCGGCCAATGGGAGAAATCTTTCTTAGATCCCTCGCATTCGCCCGGGATGACAGGCCTCGGCCCGTCACCTTGGCGCCCTTTGCGCCTTTGCGCGAACACTCTTTCTTCGTGTTCCTCGTGCCTCCTTCGTGGTGAAATCTCTGTCGCTACTTTGCTTGCGGCTCATATCAAGTGTTACGATCAACTAAGAACGAGCAGCCGTCGGAAAGCTGCGTCATTCGGCCGAGAAACAGGCTCCCCTTTGAGATAAACATCGCGTTTCGGATCTCGCCCTTTTTAAGCGTGTTCAAGGCATGCCCGAGATAAGCAATCGCGGAAGGAATATGACCCTGCGTCGGCGCGTAGCCGATCATGCCGCGCGTGCGGACGAAATCTTCCATCTGGTGCTTTTGGATCTGGTTCCGTATGACCGACAGCGCGGCTAAGGTGAGATAATTTGTTCGTGACACGTCCCCGCTGCCCGACGGGACGGTGATTTCCGGATTGTGCAACTCGACGGCGTAGCGGTCCACATCGGTCAGTTTCATGCCGAGCTTCGCGAGCGGCTTTTCCGCCAGGAATTCAGCCATCGCCTGCGGCGATGTGCCCGCGCGTACCGGATGAAACGCCGCGGAATCCAGTCTAATGCATGGCCCGCCGGGCTTAGCCGCCGCTAAAATCACGGCGCAACTGCCGAGGACATCTTCCAAGATCGGCATGCCTTTACTCAGATGCGATTCGAATTTCATCCCAAGCTTGGCGAGCGATCCACCGGCCACGACGGCTACCTTACTACACACGCCCGACCAAATCAGACTCGCGGCGTGAATCATGGCGTACAAGGGACCCGCGCAGAAGGCCTTTGTGTCCGAACCCGCTGCGTTACGGCACCCGGCCTCTTCCGCAATGGCCTTGGCGAGATTCCCGCCGCCTCGATTATAGCGGTCGCCAACGGCTTCTTCTGAACAGCTGATAACGTAATCGATCTCCCCAGGATCCAGCCGAAGGGAATCGAGCAGCGCGCCCAGCGCGTGCGCCGCCGTCACTTTAGCGGCGAGATTTTCCAGCAACACTTCCGCGCTGAGATTCAAGTCCTCTGCGTGGGCGGGCTCAAAGCTCCCCAAAAGCGTCTCGCCTGAGTAGAGTGGCAACGCCCCCTGGTCGCAGACAGCTTTGACTTCCGCCGATGGCCGCAGCCTCAACATTTTTCCATTAGTATACTTCGCCGCGTGGTCCCGAAACCGTGTTTCGTCGAGCGTAACGAGGTTGAATTGATCCGCCGCCGAAAGCAGGCAGTAGAATCGATCTTGCTCGCAAAAGTCTCCGAAACGACCTTTCGCGACTGCTCCCTCGATGAGTTTCTCGTACCATGGCTTCTTTAAGGCACTGAGTGCTTCCGGTGCGATGTTTCCGATGAACACCTGATTTGGGGCATACGTGACAGCGTCCGTAAACGTTCGGAGTCTCTTCTTCAGATCGCCGGCTAACGAGGGGTTGCTTCGGATCTCCCGCGCGGGCTTCGACCCATAGCGGACGAGATCGGGAACATGCGCCAGCGAGTAAAAGACGCCTTCGATGCCGATGCGGGTTGGTTTGGATGGTTCAGCCATTGAGCAGCAGATCGAAGCGGGCCGTGAAACTTCTTACTCCGTGAACGAATGGCTTTTCAAGAACGTGTCGGCGTCCGACGGACTGAAGAAAACTAGACGAACATGCTCAATGGACTGGTCGCCGCGGAGAAAATCTTCAATTGCCTCCGAAGCGACTGTAGCCGCCTTATCGGGAGGATAACCGTAAACTCCAGTCGAAATGGCGGGAAAGGCGATCGTCTTGAGACGGTTGTTTGCGGCAAGGTTCAGAGAATTACGATAGCAGGCCGCCAACAATTGCGCCTTGCCCTCTCCTCCCCGTCCAAAAACCGGCCCGACCGTGTGAATGACATATTTGGCGGGCATCTTGCCTGCCGTCGTGATGACCGCCTGCCCCGTCGGCAAGCCATCGGGATATTTAAACCGGCGAATCTCCTGGCATTCCTTCAATATCTCCGGTCCGCCGGCGCGATGAATCGCCCCATCAACCCCACCTCCGCCCAGCAGAGTGCTATTCGCCGCGTTGACCACCGCGTCGACGGCCTCTTTGGTAATATCGCCGACTTTTACCACGACTCGTGACTTCAGAAAAGATTTGAGCCCGTCCACGATTCCTCCGACTCCAACAGTCTACAACAAAGAGACAAATCATTGAAAGTGTTTGGCGTTTTCGGATTTGGCGCTGGACGAGGCGGCGCCTAGTCATCGCGCTTTGACCCGGGCTGGTCCTCTAATCTAGAATGACTGTAACCATTTTACACGGACCCGAAGCGCCCGACCTTTATTCGATTGCGAAGCCAAACCGGTGGGAAGGTAGGGTGAGTTCATGGCCTTAAATATATCCTTGGGGCAAAGGATGTCGGCTGCGGACGCCAAAGCAACCGTCGATGAGCTTTACCGCAAGGTTGCCGATCGGTGGGGGAAAGGGGTCAACGGTACGTCCTTTATGACGCGGCTTGGGGAAGGAAAGTTGCCCAAAGAGGTCTTACAAGTCTTTTTCAAAAATTGGGGAGCGTACACGATCGAGGTGAATACTCTCGTGGCGTCCTCCTATCACAAGCACCTGACTTTTTTTAAGCGGCACCGGGATCTCATGGCTCCCATGGGAGAGAAGATCGCGGATGAGTTTCTTCACCCCGAGCCTCCCGGCCATTTTCTGGTCATGTTGCAGACCGCCAATGCTTTAGGATTGACGGAAGAGGAGATTTTCAATCAGCCGATGTTATCCGATTTCCGCGGCAAGATCGATTTCTTGCGCGGCATTTTATACGAGGGCACAGTGGCGGAATGGTATGCTTCGATTACGACGGAAGAGCAGATCGGCCACTGGTCGGCGGTTTGTTACCAAGCGCTGACGGAGCGCTACGGGTTCACCAGGGAGCAGGCGATCTATTTTGCAACTCATATCGAGGCTGATCTAGAAAAGCACGAAGGGGTGCTGGGACATGGAAGCTTCAACCGGATGGCCCTGCAGAGACTTCTGGAGACAGGGATGGCGGTTGAGAGACACACTTATGGGTTGGAGTACTGCGCCATGACTTCCGTGGATCTGCACGGTGCCATGCTGCGCGCGGCCTTCGAAGAAGCCGAACGGCAGGGCCATTAGGTAGTAGGAAGCCGCTTTAGAAGCTCGTCAAAGCTATGGATGAGAATTTTTGGCTGTGCGGCTCGTAGGGTCTCCTCGTCGTTGTAGGAGTATTGGGTAGAGAGCGCCACCGTGATGACTTCCAGGTTGGTATCGGCGACTTTGCAACCATCGGCGTTGTTGCCGGCGCGGATGTAGGTCGCCGTGCCGGTGAGCAGAATGATGCGCAGTCGCGGGAGCTTGTGCTTTCGATAAAGATAATAGAGCCCCTGCTCCTTCGCGTAGTAGGTTTCGTCACGGTCGATGATTTCCTCGAAATACCCGCCGATGCCGTAGTTCTCCATTGCCTGGTGTTTGTAGCGCCGGCCGCCGGTCGTCATCAGCACGTTGCGTAGGCCCGCTTCTTTGGTGGCTTTCAGCGATTGCTCTATCCCTGGAACGAAATCCGGCGGGTTCACGTCGAAGCCATGTTTGCGGGCGATCTCCAGCGCTTGGGTTCTAATCTCCACACGCTTCGCCTCATTAAACGGCAGAGTGTGGTCCTTATCGTACTCCTTGGCGAAGATCAGCGGGATAAGGAACAAATCGAACGGGCCGTCGGCGATTTTGCGCAGCTCCGCAAGGGAAAGCGGCGGCATCTCGTAGCGCGGCAGAATCTCGTTGGCAATGGTCAGCACGCGTTGGATGTCCGTCTCGACAGTATCGGACATCGTCCGGACCAGAAAAGTCTCTGTTGACATAGCGCATCCTCCGACAATCAGGATACTAATGCAAAGGGAAGTCGCCTAGCAAGGGCGGCTAGTCACCCTCCCCTCGATCCTTTCCTGTCACCGACTGGGTCGCAATCGCCGGGGTCGCGTGAGTTGTCATCCTGAACGAAGTGAAGGATCTTGCATTCCAATACTTTTGAAATCAGAGATTCTTCGGCTGAGGCCTCAGAATGACATCACGACACAGTCTCTCGAGGGATAAGAGGATACAGTCTCAGAAGGAAGAAATGTTGAGAGACTACCCCGGTCCATCTTCGAACGGGAGGCGGTATTTTCTCTCGGCGTTGCACTTCTTGCAGCTCGGCACGACGTTTCCTTTAGTGGATTTACCGCCGCGGATGATCGGAACGAGATGATCCATCGTGAGTTGCCGCGGCGGAATCTTGGCGCCGCAATGATGGCAGATCCCTGCAGCGCGCCGGCGCTTCCACCATTGACTCGCGCGCAGCTCTCTTGCCTTCTGCCGCTCGCGGCGAATTTCCTCTTCGGACACTTCTACCAAAAAAGGCGCCGGCTCCATGGTTCTCGAACAAATGGTATTACGATTGCGGTTTGTTCACATCACCTGACTCTGGATGTCCGATCTGTCCCCGTTCCGACCCCCTAACGCCTCACGGTTTCTACTTATAGAACCGATCGAGGTTTTTGAAATAGATCCCGAATCCGATCGCCGTCATCACGTAGAGAATGCTTCGCGAGAGCGCCCAGCCATTGTCCGTGCTGAAATAATTCTGTAGCTCCCAACACGAGAAAAAGAGAAAGAACACAGCCGAGCTTCCAATCAGGATTTTATGAGCAGTCAGGAGCTTCATAACTGAAGTCAGTGAAGCACAGTCAACCGCGTCAGGCAAGAAACCGTCCCGCTCGACGTGAGAGATTGTCAGCGACAACGAGGGTGATGTAAAATGGCTGTTAAAAATAGCGTACCTCACAAATGGAGAGAAAGATGAACCGGGAAGTAGTGCACACAGAGAAAGCTCCCAAGGCGATTGGACCTTACGAGCAGGCGATCAAAGTCGGTGGTTTTGTCTATACCGCTGGACAAATCCCCATCGATCCTAAAACCGGCGCCTTGATCGAAGGTGGAATCACGGCTCAAACACGGCAGGCTCTGGAAAATCTCAAGGCGGTTCTGGAAGCGGCCGGTTCTTCCATGGAGCGTGTGGTTAAAGCAACGGTGTTCCTGCGCCATATGGCCGATTTCCCGGCAATGAATGAGGTCTACGCGGAGTATTTCAGCAGCGCCAAGCCGGCACGGTCCACGGTCGCGGCCGCGGAATTACCCAGAGGAGCGCTCATTGAAATCGATCTTGTGGCACTTGCCTAGATAAAGAGTCTCGGGTTTCGAATCTCCAGTCTCGGGTCGAGAATTTCAGACGCAAAACACCGAACGCGACACCGACCCCGCTAAACTCCCAAGACCATGCGCACCAGCGCCTGCAGCACGACTTTGAAGGCGCCCCTCCAGGTATCCTGGACTTCTAACCCCGGTTCTCCCTGCGGATAGGCAAAGATGCCCTTGGTGCCTGTAACCACCCATGACTCTGGGTTTTGATACACTTCCGGGATTTTGCGGACGATGGTCTCGGCGCCCATCTTTTCCAATCGTGTTTTCTTCTGATAGCTCTTGTACCGGCTCAATTGTCCCCGGTTGAGCCAGATTCCGTCACACCGGCGGCAGCGCTGCAGCACAATATCCTTGGGCAAGATCGGATCGGCAAAGATCCCTAGCTTGCCGGTGCATCGCGGGCAATACAACGTCTTCTCGGCGCCTTGGGTGGGCGTTGAGAGCAGTTTCTCATCCACGGGATCAAGCCGGGGGGCCTGATCGGAATCGATCGGAAAAAGCTCCCATTTGTCACACCAGATTCCGCCGCATCGTGCGCATTGATCCAGTTGAATCAGCGAGCCCGGATTGGCCCGGGCCGTCACTGGATGCATCGGGAGATCGCATTCGGGACAACGAATCACCGCTCCGCTCCAACTTCTCTTCGACTCAATTTAGGCAGCCCCGCCATCTGGTATAAGAGCATGATGCGCCGGATGATGGGTGGATGCGTGCTCAACAGATCGGCAAGTCCCCCGTCTCGATCGTCCACGCGGCGCCTGAGCGGATTGACGATAAACAGGTGGGCCGTGCCGCGGGTTGCTTTTTGGAAAGGCATCCCTGCATCGCGAATTTTTTCCAGCGCCCGCGCCAACCCCAAAGGATTCCGCGCAAACTCCACCGCCGTCGCATCGGCCAGGTACTCGCGTTGCCGGGAAACGGCCATTGCGAGGAGCCGGGAGATCAGCGGCGAAAGCGCCACGAGCAACAACAAAGGAATGGCAATTAAAACATGGCCGCCTCGGCGGCTGCCGCCGATGTGGCGCGGCCTGAAGAACGAGCGCTGCGCCCAATCGGCAAGCAGCGCCACACCCCCCAGAAGAACGCTGACCAGCATCATCACCAGCGTATCGTTGTTGCGAATGTGCGCCATTTCATGGGCCACCACACCCTGGGTCTCCTCCCGATTGAGAAGCGCCAACAGTCCAGTGGTCACGCAAAGCGACGACGACTTGGGATCTCGACCGGTGGCGAAAGCGTTGGGCGCGGGATCAAAGACGACAAAGACTCTCGGCATCGGACATCCGGAGGCCAGGGCCATTTCCGTGACGACGTTGTACAACTCTCGGTGTTCCGGCAGCTCGATATCCAATTTTTCCGCGCCGACGGAATTCAAGATCAGATCGCCGCCGAAACTATACGCCGTAAGGGTCGTGATCGCGGCAAAGGCAAGCGCGGATAGAGTGGCGACGGGAACGGGCGGGCCATGCGTCGTAAAGGCGTCAAAGTAGAGGTGATCCACGGCAAAACCGACCAGCAAAAAGAACAGAATGAAACAGAATACGATGGCGGCGGCGATCCGGCCGTTACGTTTTTGGCGCGCCGCAAAATCTTGAGTCTCGAAACTATCCAGAGGATCGGGCCTCAATTTAGGCGGGCAGTTTGAGGTCCACGCGCGGCGCCGGCTTTTCAGTCTCCGGCACCGAGAAGAAATCCCCGGGTCGGAAATGGAAGAACCCGGCGATGATATTGGAGGGAAACACTTCCTGTTTCACGTTAAAACGCATCACCAGGTCGTTATAGTATTGGCGCGCGAAAGCGAGCTGGTTCTCGGTTGTGGTGAGCTCTTCCTGCAGACGCACAACGGTTTCATTGGCCTTGAGGTCGGGGTAGTTTTCCATCAGAACAAATACTTTTCCAAGCGATTGCGTCAAAGCGGCCTGTGCCTCGGCGGTTTCCTTGACGCCCGTGGATGCCATGGCTTTGCTGCGCGCGTCGATCACCTTCTCCAGGGTATCCTGCTCATATTTCATGTAGCCCTTAACGGTTTCGAGCAAATTTGGAATCAGGTCATAGCGACGCTTGAGCTGCACGTCGATCTGTTTCCAGGCGTTTTGGATCTGATGCCTAAGACCGACGAGACCATTGTAAGTCCAGATAATCCAGACCACGACCAAAAATAGCAAACCCCAGATCAGCCAGTTCATAAATATCCCGCTGCTCCTATCCGTCGCGAATCACGACCGATTTTGTGATCTCGCCGACGCGGGCAACGCCGGTCATGCACAGCACCCGCTTCATCTCCTCGCCGAGAATGGCAAAGACCCGCTCCACGCCGGGCGCTCCGAACGCGGCAACGCCCCAGGCAATGGGACGGCCGACGAGCACCGCTTTGGCGCCGAGGGCGAGCGCTTTGACAATATCGCCGCCGCTCCGAATACCACTGTCAAGCAGCACCGGCACTTTAGCGCCGACAGCATCGACGACTTCGGGCAACGCCTCGAGCGCGGCCCGGTTATAATCGAGAATCCTGCCGCCGTGGTTGGAAACCACCAAGGCGTCCGCCCCGGAACGCACCGCAATGCGGGCGTCGTCACCTCCCATGATTCCCTTGACGAGCACCGGCAGCGAGACCTGCTGCTTCATCCATTCGATATCTTTCGGCGAAGCAACGTGGCCCCGGCGCGGCTTGCCGTCTTTCGTGGACAACGGCACTTCGTCGCCGATTTTAACCGGCCGGACAGTATCCATCGTAATGCCAACGGCGGCAAAACCGAGGTCTTGAGAAAGTTTTGCGTAGCGGCCGACTTCTTCTCTGCCGCGGTTCATATAAGCGATGAAGACCAGCGGCGCTTTCGTTGCCTCGCGCCAATCTTTCGGATTGGACCTTGCCGCCTGGCTGACGAACATCATCGCGCCGGCTCGATCGGCTCCTTCCGCCACTTCTCGTTCCTTATGCTCCCCGATCAAGCTAAAGCTTCCGACCGGCGCTACAATGGCGGGGAGCGGAAGTTTTTGGCCAAACAGCTCGACCGTGATGTCAGGATCGGCAACGTCGTGAAAGATGCGCTGGCGAAACAGATATTTTTGGAAAGCTCTGGGGTTTCGGTGAAAGGTCGCTTTGGTTTCCGCGGCGCCGTTGAAATGGTGCCAGGCTTCTTGGGGCATCCGGTGCCGCGCGATGGCCCTTAGATCCCTAAGACCCATCTGCCCCAGGGGCTTTTCAACTCCGGGCATTTAGTTTCTCGAGGCGATTTCCCAGCAATTGGTGCCGGGATCTCTCAGAAAAAATGACCTGACGGAGCCGTTGTTTTCAATGGGCCAAAGTTCTTTCACTCCCAGATCATGGCCCGAGTCGCTTAGCCATTGATAGGCTTCTTCCACCGCCTCACCGGATTCAACGGCGAGCGTGTTGCGAAAGTTGGGTGAATGGACTTTGAATTCTGGCCTCTCTGCGCAGACTATATACCGCTTGGTTGTTGGATGCTTCACATAAATGACATGGTCATTGAGCTGCTGGACCTCTAATCCCAAGACCTTCGTGTAGAACTCGCGATTCACGTTGACGTCGTTGCAAACCAGTGTGCCGTGGGTGAATGCCTGTGGAACGTAACCTCGACCCGGGAAGCGCTCGGGCGCAAGCGGTTCCGTCCAATGCGGCGCGCGCACGCCGCCGAATCTCTCCGCCATCGACTCTTTGCGCAGCGCCGCCGCATAACACTCGATCTCCCAGCCGTTGGTGCCCGGCTCGACGAAATAAAGCGAGTAGGAACCATGGTTGTAGAGCGGCTTGCCGATCTGTTTGATGCCGTACTTTTCCTTGTTCGCGCTCAGATATTCGAAAGCCGCGTCGACTTCCTCGTTGGTTTGGACGCGCACTCCCCAGTGATTGTGCATCTGCTTGGCCGGCGCATCCGCGCCGGCTTCATGGACAACCAGCATCCAATCCGTATTCGGGTGTTTGAGCGTTGCTTCGCCGGGAGACGCCGCGATCTTTTCGAAAGCCAACAGGTCCGTCAGCACCGGCACGGAATCCTTTAGGCTGTAGCATTCCATGTGAGTTGCGGATAACGCGATGGGTTTGATCATTATTCCCGTCCTCCTAAATCGAGCCGACGGCTAAAATCGGGATCAGGCTCACATCTATTTTTATTTCTGTTTTTCGAAATTTACAGCTCTCCCAACGGGCTGTCAAACCCGACATCGCTTGACAGAAGAGCGCCAATCTCCTAAGAAGCTTCGCCAGCGACGGCATTCCGATAGGAGGGATTCACAATGGGTCAAAAATGGCGGGCGAGAGTTGCCCTCATGGTGCTGGTTCTTTTTTCTGCGGGAACAGAAGTGTGTGCCCAAGAAGCTTTTTATAAGAGCAAGACCATCCGCGTGGTAGTGGCGACCTCGGCTGGAGGAGGATTCGACACCTACACGCGCACCCTGGCACGTCATCTCGGCAAACATATTCCCGGTAATCCCTCCATCGTCGTTGAGAACATGCCTGGCGCCGCCCATCTCATTGGCGCCAATCACATCTACAAGATAGCGAAACCCGATGGCTTAACCATCGGCCACTTCCAGGGAGGACTGTTTCTCCACCAACTGTTCGGCCGGCCGGGTATCGAGTTCGATGCGCGAAAATTCGAGTTTATCGGCGCCCCAGTGATAGATAACCGGGCCTGCGCCTTTACCCAAGCGAGCGGTATCACGAGCTTGGAGAAATGGCTTGCCGCGAAAACTCCTGTGAAGCTTGGTGGAATCGGCGGCGGCGCTCCCGACGACATCGCGCGGATGCTGGCGGCGACCACCTCGCTGCCGATTCAACTAGTGGCAGGATACAAAGGCACGGCGGAGATTCGCTTGGCCGCGGAAAGCGGCGAGCTCGCGGGCGGTTGCTGGACGTGGGACTCGATACGGGCCACGTGGTCGAAGGCGATCGACTCAGGAAATGCCGTGGTGGTGCTTCAGATCCTGGCCAAGCCCCATCCGGAGCTACCCCGCGTGCCACTGGCCATCAATCTTGCCAAAACCGAAGAAGCGCGCCAGCTGATGCAGGTGGGGATTCAGGAACCTTCTGAATATTATCGCCCTTATCTCCTACCGCCGGGGACACCGAAAGACCGCGTACAGATGTTGCGCAAGGCCTTTCAAGAAACGCTGAAGGACACCGATCTTTTGGCCGACGCAAAAAAGGCACGGCTCGACATCGAGCCGGTTTCCGGAGACGAAATGGAAAAGAGGGTAGCAAATCTTTTCAAGCTCAATCCTCGCCTGGTGGCGAAGTTGAAAGAAATTCTCGGCACCCCTTGACGCTCGCTCTCGACATGTATGAATCTTGAAGCGGGAGGTGCCATGAAGATAACCGTCGACAGGACGAAATGTGAGGGTTACGCCAAATGCGTTCAGGCGGCGCCTAAAGTATTCAAGCTGGATGCGAAGCTTATCGCCGAAGTCATTGATCCCAAGGGCGACAGCGATGAAAAAATCCTCCTCGCCGCGAAAATCTGTCCGACAAAAGCGATCGCCCTCGAAGAGGAAGGGACGGGGAAGAAACTATTTCCAGTGGAATAACGCCCCTTACAAAAAATGCTTTGTAGGGGCGAAGTTTCAAACCCGTCCCTACCGGCCAAGGCCACAAAAGCGCGCTAGAGGCTTTCCGCCCTTTCAAACCATGTAGCTGCCGCAATTGACGTTGATCGCTTGGCCGGTGATGTAGGAACCTGCATCGCTGGCGAGAAACAGAATCGGCCCGACGAAATCTTCCGGCTCGAGCACGTGGCCGAGCGGGTTTGAGCGCAACCGCTGGATCAGCTCCTCTTCCGAGCGATGACTGCGCGGCAGCGCCGTATTGGCGATGCCGGGGCAAATCGCGTTGGCCGTGACGCCGTCCGCGCCCACTTCGCGCGCGAGCGCTTTGATAAAGCCGACGATCGCCGCCTTGGATGCCGCATAATGCGCGCCTTCCTGAGCGCCGTAATGCGCGATGCTGGAGGCGATGCTGATTATTCGCCCGCTCCTTTGCGCGCGCATGGCTGGAATAAACGCCCGGCAGCAGAGAAAGTTTCCGCCCAGGTTTACGTTGATCGTCCGATCCCAATCTTCTTCGGTCATTTCGACAACCAGGGCCCGTGGGTAGATACCGGCATCATTGACGAGAATATCGATCCGCCCAAAACGGTCGAATGTCTGTTGCGCCAAACGCTTCACGGCGGATTCGTTGGCGACATTGACTTCGATCGCGTCGCTTTCGCCACCCGATCGTCGGATTTCGTCCGCCACGCCTTTGGCTTTGTCGGCCTGCAGATCCGCCACCATCACCTTCGCTCCATCCCGACCGAGTCCGAGGGCGATGGCGCGGCCGATCCCCTGAGCTCCGCCAGTCACAACAGCGATCTTTCCTTGAAGCCTCATGGCGTCACCAAGCCTCCGTTCACGTGAAAAGTTTGACCCGTTATCCAGCCGCTCTCGGGCGTCGTCAGGAAGTAGAACGCCTCCGCTATTTCCTCGGGTTTGGCCGTCCGACCCAGTGGGATGTCCGACCACCGCAGGCGCCGCGCTTCCGCTGATTCCTTAGCCATGACGCGAGGGGTGTCGGTCGGTCCCGGCGCCACCGTGTTGACGAGAATGCCGTAGGGCGCAAGCTCCTGCGCGAGTGATTTGCCAAAGCCGATAATTCCCGCTTTGGCCGCGGAATAGGGTATGCGCGTCGGCGAACCTGTCAGCGCGTAGTTCGATGCCGTATTGACTATCCGTCCGCTCTTTTGTTTTTGCATGATCGGCGCCACTTCGCGGCACATGAGAAACGTTCCTTTCAGGTTCACATCAATTACTTCTTTCCACTCAGCCCAAGTGAACTCCTCAAGGCGCTTTGTATAAAAACTGCCGCCGGCGATATTCCCCAGGATGTCGATCCGGCCATGACGTCGCGCCACGTCGGTGACGAGAGCCTTCACTTCACGTCCAACCGTCACATCGACCGAGAGCGCTTCCGACCGGCCGCCGGCAGAGCTGATTTCACTGCTTACCTTCTCCGCGCCGGCATGGTCATAATCCGCCACGATTACCGTGACGCCGCCCGCAGCCATTCGGTGAGCAACCGCGCGGCCGATACCATTCGCGCCTCCCGTAATAAGCGCCACTTGAGTCATGCCGTCCCCCTTTGTGCTACGTTCCTTGACCTAAATTCGAAATTCGAATATCGAATTCCGAAACAATCTTAAAATTTGAAATGTTTAAATCCAAAACTCAATTCCGAATCGAGGTTGTTTGGAACATTGGGTCTTTGTCATTTGATATTGTTTCGAGTTTCGGATTTCGTGCTTCGAATTTACCCGTTGATTCCTTGGCGCCCCCTTCGACGGAGTTTATCCTGAGCGCTGTCGAAGGGCTCAGGACATGCTTTGCGGCTTTGCGCGAGATACTCCGACTTGGTTGCGGCTAGCCACGCTACGCCCTTTGTCGTTATATCTTGGGGCTGGCGCCTCACTCCTAACCCCTCACGCCTCACGAACCCCAATTACGACCCTTGCTCGTTCCTGCTGTCAGGCTCGCCTTCGATACCCGTTCGCCGCGTGTACGGCCTGCGGCGGGTAAGAAAATTCAGCGCCCTGCTTACCATCTTTCGTTCGGTGGGGAAAGTGAGATTTTGGATGGCTTGTCCGATCGGAAACCAGCGCGCCTCATCGACTTCATAGTCGTGGCCGTGGACATCGCCTTTGACGTAACGCAAAAGATAAAAGTAAACTCGTTTGAATATGCGAATCTGCTCGCCTTCCTTGCTCTTGGCTCGATACCAGTAGGTGATATCTCCCAATTTTTTGACGATTTTTCCCTCTAGGCCCGTCTCTTCCCTGACCTCTCTTAACGCCGTTTGCTCAACGGTCTCGCCGGGTTCCACATGTCCTTTGGGCAGCCCCCAGCGCTTCCGCACACGGATCAAGGCTATCTCAAGACGGCCGTTGTGGCGGCGATAGATGACACCGCCCGCCGAGACTTCCCGCACAGTACGCATAAGCGCATTGCTCTACGCCACGTCCGTTACCTGTTCCCGCAACCATCTCAGATAGCTCTCACTACCATGGACGATCGGCAACGCGATAATTTCCGGCACGGCGTAGCTATGCAACTCGCGTACCCTTTTTTCTAAAGCGGAAAAAGCATCTTTTACGCTCTTGATAATCAGCAACTCCTCTTCGCTTTGCTCGACTTCGTCCTGCCAGCGATAGACGGACTGGACTCGCCCGATGCGGTTGACGCATGCCGCCAGCCGCTCTTCCACGAGCGCTCGCGCCAGGCGTTCGCCTTCGGCGGCCGATCCGACGGTTACGTAAACGACAATGGCTTCTTCCATATTCGTCGATATTACACTGACTTAGTGACTTGAGGAAGGCCCGCAAGAAAAGATATACCGAGACGAAGGTTTCGGGCCTCGAGTCTCGGGTCTCGCGTTCAACGCGAAACTCGAAATACGAACCGCCTAACCGCGGGGTTGATCGACGGTTTCGTGTCAGCTGCGGCAATGAAGAGCAAAGATACCATTCGCGAAGAAATTTGGTCGCGGTTGGTGGAAAACAGAGTGGCGCGATTTCCGGGCGCACGAGGGCGGATTCCCAATTTCATTGGGGCTGAAGCCTGCGCGGCCGTTCTCGCCGAAACAGTCTTCTGGAAAAAGGCGCAGGTGTTGAAAGTCAATCCTGACTCTCCCCAGCGTGCCGTTCGCCAACGGGCGCTCGAAGAAGGCAAAACGCTCTACATGGCCGTCCCTCGGCTGCACGCCGAGAAGCCATTCGTCGAGCTCGATCCGAAGCGATTGAAGTGCTCGCCCTATGCGGCGTCTTCCATCAAAGGCGCGGACAAATATGGTCGACTAGTCGGCCTCGAGCAGGTAAAAACAATCGACCTCATCATTTGCGGCTCGGTGGCCGTCAATCGGAAGGGGGAGCGCGTCGGCAAGGGTGGCGGCTATTCCGATTTGGAATTCGCTCTCTTAACCGAGGAAAAAAAGGTCCGCCGCGATACTCCCATCATCACTACGGTTCACCCGCTCCAGATCATCGACGGCGAGATCCCGATGACCCAGCACGACATTTCACTGACCGCCATAGTTACGCCGGACGAGGTAATCGCCACTGATTCGCGGTACCCGCGTCCCAAAGGTATCTATTGGCCGCTTCTACCGCAGGATAAGATCGCTGCGATTCCGGTACTGAAAGCAAGAAACCCCACGCGGGTTTAATCACAGAATGGCTGCCGAAACTTACCGCGGTACCGTCGTCAACGAAAAAATCCCTCTCGCTCCAAACCTTTTACTGGTCGTAGATCGACCAAGTCTTCGGGCGGTTTAATCGACGTGATCGTCGGCGTTGTCAAATAAACATGATTGAACCGGTTCCTGAGTAGGCTCGAAACGTGAAACCGGAATCCGCCACAGGGCTTCGGACGGATTCGCCACAATGCTTCGGACGAATGCGTCCTTCGGCGCATCCGTCCTTCGGCGGAACTTGAAACCTGAAAGGTTCACTTTTAATTCTTAAATGACAGGTTTTGGCTCGTTATTGAAACCCCGCCAGAGGTATGTTAACGAATACAATTCCGTGAAAAAAATTGATTTCGACAAAGGCAACGGTCTTGTTCCGGTGATCGTACAGGACTATCGCACTCGCGAAGTCTTGATGGTCGCGTACATGAACAAAGCCGCCTGGGAAAAGACCAGGAAGACGGGCAAGGCGCATTATTACAGCCGCTCGCGCAAAGGGCTGTGGCTCAAAGGAGAAGAGTCGGGCCATTTTCAGGAGGTGAAGGACGCCTTTATCGATTGCGACAACGACACGTTGCTCCTTCAAGTGCGACAGGTTGGCGGCGCCGCCTGTCACGAAGGTTATCGGAGCTGCTTTTTTCGCAAGCGGACGAATGGAAACTGGAAAGTCGCCGCGAAGCGGATCTTCGATCCCCAAGAGGTGTATCAGAAGTGAGCGAGTTGAAGTTAGGCCTGCCCAAGGGAAGCCTGGAAGTCGC
>DASTOD010000268.1:0-3548 GCA_035762645.1 Binatia bacterium
CCATCCCCATGGTGGCGGCGCCGACGTCTTGACCTTCCGCCAGCGCCGGATTGATGGCGAGACCGACGTCGCCCACGGTCGCGAGTTTCTCCATTTGAATTTTGCCCGTCTCTTCGTCAACCGAAAGCTCGACGCCGGTGCAAGCGACTTCCCAAAAGACAGGCAGCTTGGCAAAGTCGCCGTCTTTGCGAATGTAGGCCCGGCCGATGACTTCGCCGTCGGGGAGAGCATAGTATTTGCTGATCACTTCGGACCAACCAAGCTGGGCCTCGCCGCAGCGCACACCGCCTCTGATGACCTGGATTTCTTCGACTTTTACTTTGAGAACATCCGCCGCCATCCGCACCATTTGCTGGATCGCTTCGCGGCTGGCTTCCATGACCGCGCGGCCCATCAAGGTCGTGGTTCGACTGGCGCCGGTGGAGCGGTCGTAGGGAGTAATCGCGGTATCTGAAGACACCACCCGAACGCTGTCAATCGGAATGCCCAGTTCCTCCGCCGCTATCTGCGGAAGAACGGTGTGGCTGCCCTGGCCAAGTTCCGTGCTTCCCGTCATCAGAGACGCCGAGCCATCGGCGTGGACTCGAATCGCAGTGGAGGTGAGCGGGTAAGCGCCGGCGTCACTGCCCGAGCAAGCGACGCCGCGCCCGCTGCCCTTTTCCAGCGGCTCGTTCCAGCCGAGCGCCTTGGCGGCAATTTCCAAATCTTCTTTCAACGTGCCGTCAAACGGCCGCATTTTCGGGAAGAACTCCTCGCCGGGCTTGGCTGCGTTCATCAATCGAAACTCGTAGGGATCTTTGCCGATCTTTGCCGCCAGCTCATCGATCTGCGACTCGCCCGGTAAGGTGACTTGCGCGCAGCCAAAGCCGCGGTAGGAACTGGCCGGGACGGTGTTGGTGTAAAAAGAGATGTTGTCGATCTGGACGTTCGGAATGGCATACGGACCGACGCAGCGGTTGGTCGACTTTTCCACCACGAGCGGGCTGTTTTCCGCGTAGGCGCCCGTGTTCATGGTGATTCTCGCCTGGCGGGCGATGATCTTGCCGTCGGCGTCCACCGCCGTGCGCATCCAGGTGAAGGCATCGTCGCTGCGGGTCGTGAGCATCGCCTCTTCGACCGTCAACTGCAGCTTCACCGGGCGCTTGGCCTTCCAGGAACAGGCGGCGACCAGCGGCTCAATTTTGGTGTAAGACTTGCTGCCGTAGCCGCCGCCGACAAACGGCACGATCAAGCGAACCGCGCTGACGGGCAAATTGAAGACCGATTTCAAATCGTGCCGCACCATGAACGGATGCTGCGCCGAGGAGTAAATCGTCACCCCGTGGTCGTCGACGTCCGCGATCGCCACGTAGGCCTCCATCGCATAGGCGTAGGTCATGGGAAAATAGTATTCGCCTTCGACGATGGCGGCGGCGTTTTTGAACGCTGCTTCCACGTCACCCCATTTCAAATGATGCTCCTGGCAAACGTTGCTGCCCTGGCCGGCCGTGACCTCGCCTTCGAAACCGCGCAGCGCCCCGGCTTGAAACTTCTTTTCATGGAGCAGAGGCGCGTCTTTCTCCATGGCTTCCTTCGGCGTCAAGACGGCTTTTAGCTCTTGATAGTTGACATCGATGAATTCCAAAGCCTCGAAAGCCGTGCGTTCGTCGACCGCAACGACTGCGGCGACCGGTTCGCCGGCATAACGGACTTTGTCGATTGCCAGCAGCGGATGATCTTTCACGGCATGGCCGTAGTAAGGATTGAGCCCTTCCAGGTTATTTCCCGTGAGCACGCAATAGACGCCGGGGCGTCGCTCGGCGCGGGAAGTGTCGATCGACAAAATCTTTGCGTGTGCGTAAGGGCTGCGCAGAACCTTGGTATAAGCCATGCCGATGAGTTTTATATCACTCACGTAAGTCGCTCTGCCGGTCACTTTGGCTCTGCCGTCGCGGCGAGGCACGGAACGATTTACCACCTGAAAATCTTTTTGCTTCTCCGTGCTCACGATCTTTTCTCCTTCGCCATCTCGTTCGCCGCTCGCTGGATCGCCTTGATGACAGACACGTAACCCGTGCAGCGGCAGATGTTGCCGTCCATGTGGTGGATGATATCGTCGTGGCTCGGCCTGGAATTTTCGTCCAGCAAAGCCTTGGCCGCCATGATCATCCCCGGGGTGCAGAAGCCGCACTGAAACGCGAACTCGTCGATGAACGCCTGCTGCAGCGGATGGAGCGCGCCGTCCGGCCTTTCCAATCCTTCGATCGTGAGCACGCTCTTGTCGCGGACTTCGTAGGCGAGCTGCGTGCAGGAGCTTACCGGCAAACCGTCGACAAGGACCGTGCAGGCGCCGCAAACCTGGACCTCGCAAGAGACCTTGGTGCCGGTGAGATTGAGCCGATCGCGCAAAACTTCGGCCAAGGTTTCTTGCGCTTCGCATTCGACCGCGATCGGTTTACCGTTAAGGTTAAACTGAATGTTCAAACGTTCTCCTGGTAGCTCAGCTGATCACTCTCGGCAGCCCGGGTTCAATACCCGAGACCCGAAACCCGAGACCCGCAACTCATGTCTAATCGTAGCGCGGCAAAATATTTTCCGCCCACAAGTCCATCTGCCGATGCAAGCTATCCATAGTCGGGTAAATGATCTTTAGCTCGAAATGCTGCACGCCGCTCTCGACAAATTCATCAAGTCTCCGCTTGACATCATCGATAGAACCGAAGATGTGGCGGTCGAGAGCGAACTGCATGCTGTCGATATCGCGCTCGTAACTCTCGCTGCTGGTCTTGAGAGTCGGCATCGCGAGCGTGAGCCCTTCCTCACGGGTCTTGGCAATCGTCGCAAGTTTCTCTACCGCGATGGTGATCTTTTTCGGATCCCGGCCATTGTCGCGGGCGGTTTGCGCAAGGATGTCGCAGCCCACTTTCATTTCCTTCGGCGACAGCCATCCAGGTATCCAACCCTCGCCGTATTTGCCGGCGCGCTTGGCGGCGAGCTTCATCCAACCCCCGATCCAAACGGGTGGGTGGGGCTGCTGAAAAGGTTTCGGGTAAATTTCGGCGTTTTTGAACTCGATGAAATCGCCTTTGTAGGCAGCCAGGGGCTGGGTCCAAATCGCTTTCATCGCCTGAATATATTCGTCGGTGCGATCACCACGCCGCTCGTAGGGCACACCAAACACGCCGAACTCGTCGGACTCCCGCGTGGCCTTGGAACCGAGGCCGACACCGATAAGCAAGCGGCCTTTGGCAAGGTGATCTAAGGTCGAGTACTGTTTAGCCGTGTAAATCGGATTGCGGCAAGGCATGACTAAGCATGCCACACCTAGAACAATTTTCTTGGTTTCCGCTGCCAGGTACGAAAGGATCGTAGTGGCTTCGAAGAAATTAGCCTCTTGTGCGTCCGTGATTGCTTCGAAGGCGCCGGAAGAAATATGATGCCGGTGCATCTCGGTGCTCCAAACCACATGGTCGTGAACCCAGATCGCATCGAATCCCATTTCTTCGACCGATTGGGTGGCTTTGACGATGTTTTCAATGCTGGAGAGTGGACCGGAATTCGGCACTCGC
>DASTOD010000269.1:0-4511 GCA_035762645.1 Binatia bacterium
AGAGGTATCGCTCAAGCGTAGCGACGGAGTGTACGCCAGGCTCGACCCCACTTCGACGTTGTGATTATCGGTGAGATCGAAGTAGGTATGAAGCCTCCCCAGATAAGTGAAACGGCTCCAAGACCGCGACTTGGTATCGTCGAGACGCTCGTTTTCGGCGCCCAGCTTATTGTATCCGCCAAAGGTGGCGCGCAAAAAGAACGGCGTGGGAAAGAGGTAACTCAATTCAACACCGTCGGCTTTCGATTCTCCGCCGACGATTCGCTCTAACGATATCGGCGTATTGACAAAGGCGTACTCGTGAGGATGGAATTTAGCCAACCGCCCGAAGTCGGCAAAGAAGCGACCGCCGCGGGCTTGCAAGTTCCAAGGCAACGATGTCGTGACCATCGCGGCTTCTTCTACTTCGACTCCTTCTTTACTGCCCGTAATAAACGCATAGGCGCGGGCGTAAGGATCAATGGAGGCAGCAAGGCCCAACTCGGCTGCGCGGAAGTTGAAATCGCCTCCGGCCTTGGCCCGGTGCTCCGCCGTCGCGTCAATGACCACACCGATGGCGGGGTTGAGAATGGACGGCGCGCTTTGCGTCGTCCGGACCGATTTTTCCACTTGACCCAGTTTCGCTGAATCAGCCGCCTTGTCTTTTTCCAATTGCTCGATGCGGCTCAACGCTTTTTGCAGTTGCTGCTGCATCTCTTTGACCAGCGCTCTCAGAGACTCGATTTCAGAGGTCTGTCCGAAACTCGGCCGCGGAAGGAACACAGCGGAACAGACAACCGCCAGCACGCATCCGCTCAAGTATGTATTCATAACACCTCCCTGAATGGACGAACGGTTATCCCTCCCAACCGGCGGAGGGATAACCCACGGCTCTATTTTTCGTGAATTGCTGGAGATTAGAGCGCGGCTGTGAAAGGAGGTGCGCGAATAAATCCGACCGGGAGTGAAATAGATGCAGTTGAGGCGGAGACGCTTAGCTCTATCGGCTCAAAATCGGCAGCCGGAGGGCACAGGGTGGACGTGGATGTCCAACCTGCTTGCGCGCGACTGCCCTGGACGCAACTGCACTCCTTTGTAACTTGGGCAAGGGCATTCGCCGCGTGAAAGTGTAATGGAAGGAAAAATACTGTCAGTAAGACCAGCGCCGTGACGAGCCGCCTGAGAGGACCGCTCGGTCGCCGTCGGGGGGCGTCCATGGCGAGTCTTCTACCTAAGGCGCGTGACGTTGTCAAACTTTGCCAGGCGTTGAAAGGGCCCTGTATCGCTTTGGGGAGTAAACCTTCTCAACCACGGGCCGTCTAACGTTCATCGGCTGTCAATCCCGGCGGCCCTGGCCCTGTCTATGCCTTCGCATGTGCTATAATCCGCTCATGAAGGGCAGCCCGTCGAAGGTCGGAGACGAGGAGCTGGTCGCGTTAGCGAAAGGCGGGAACAATCAGGCGTTCGAGGAGCTGGTGGACCGCTACAAACAGAAAGCCTACCACATCGCTTTCGACTTCACCCGTGATCGGGAGGAAGCGAAGGATCTTTCCCAGGAAGCCTTTCTCCGCGCCTACACGAAACTGGCAAATTTCGACGGCCGCTCCGGCTTCTACACTTGGTTTTATCGGATTCTCGTGAATATGTGCCTGGATTATCGCCGCTCTCAAAAGCGCGTAGCCGCCGAGGCATTCGACGACAACGTGGAGAGCCACGTCGAGCCGAGCCACCCGAGCGCGCACTCCGTGTCGCTGGATCAGCACGTTTTGGCCAGAGAAATCTCTGAAAAGGCCGCCGTGGCGTTGGAAGCCTTGCCGGCCAAGCAGCGCACTGCCTTTATCTTGAAGAATCATCAGGGACTGACAATCAGGGAAATCGCCGAATTAATGCAAACAGCCGAGGGCACCGTCAAAGTTCATCTACACCGCGCCGTTACGGCGCTGCGGCATAGCCTCGCGGAGTTCGCCTAGAGTTTTTCAGCAACCTGCTAGGAGAGGAGTATGGTTCAGAATCGACCTGCAGTCACCGCATGCGAGACTTTCGAGCCGGACTTGGTCCTTTACCACTACGGAGAGCTAGGCGGCGCCGAAAGAGCCCGCGTCGAAGCGCATTTGCAGCATTGCGAGGGCTGTCGCGGCTATCTCAAGGAGACCAAGGCTATTGCCGGGTTAACCCTAAAAGCCGATGCGCCGTCCCAAGCTTTCTGGGATGACTACACCCGGGAAATGCGGCACAAACTAGCCGCTCTTGATGCGCAACGGTCCTGGTGGCAGCGCCTTGCGGCAGCTTTCCAGCCCTGGACGATTCCGGCATTCGCAACCACGGCCGTCGTGGTCCTGGCGCTGGCGCTAACCCTTGGACAAGAATACTGGCGCCCGACGGAGGCTCCCCCGGAGCAGGAAGCCTTGATGGAGGTCCTGCCGTTGGCGGAGAATCTCGAATTTTACGAAAACATGGACATGCTGGATTCCATGGACCTGCTCGAATACATGGCGAGCTCCGCCAACCGGCAGGTGTAAATGAACCTATCCATGAAACGCTCTTACCTGGTTTTTGCCGCGTTGCTGCTCACGCCCGCCGTGGCGCAAAGCCAGCCGGCGTTGCGGCCGGAGCGCTCGGCTCAAACGCAACAAGAAGCGCCCAAGCGTTGGCAGGGAATGTCGCCCGAGGAGAAAGACGCTCTGCGCAAGCGCTTTCAGCGCTGGCAGACTTTACCTCCGGAAGAAAAAGCCCAACTGCAAAAGCGATTCGAGAACTGGCGGCGCATGTCACCGGAGGAAAAGGCGGCGGTTCGTAAGAATTTCGAGCGCTGGCGAGAGCTTTCGCCCGAACAGCGCGAGCGGCTGCGCGACCGCTGGCAACGTTGGCGCGCGCTTCCTCCCGAGCGCCGCGAGGCGTTGCGGCGCCGCTTCGAACAGCTGCGCGAGCTTCCGCCGGAACAACGGCAAGAGATGCGCGAAAAATTTCGCGAAAAATTTCAGCACCTCTCGCCCGAGGAAAAGCAGGAGCTGCGCCAAAAGTTCCGCGAACGCATGGAAAAACTGTCACCGGAAGAGAAGCAAACATTGAGGGATCGCTTTGGCGAAGGGGCGAAACGGCTGTCGCCGGAAGAGAAGCGGGAAGGGCGCGAACAATTTAGGCAAAAATTCGACAAGAACAAGGAATAAGCGATGAGCACCCCCTTAAACGAGGAGCAAAAGATCCTCCATTTCCTGAACCGCATCAGCTTCGGGCCGAAGCGCGAAGCGGTCTCAAAAGTCGAGCGGCTGGGCATAAGGGCCTACCTCGAGGAGCAGCTTCATCCCGATAAGATTCCCGACTCAGTCGCGGAGGAAAAGCTGGCCGGGCTCAAAACCATGCGACTCAGCAGCCGTGAGCTGACGGAACTCTACCCGCCGCCCAAACAAGCCAAACAGCAATCCGCCCAATCGGAAAACATGGGTGGCCAGCCGATGACGCAAGGACCCCGCTTCATCATTCTTGAGCTCCAGCAAGCCCGGCTTCTGCGCGCCCTCTACAGCGAAAGGCAGCTCTATGAGCTGATGGTCGATTTTTGGAGCAATCATTTCAACATCTTCGCCGGTAAAGGCGCGAACCGCTGGCTGATGACCTCCTACGATCGCGATACTATCCGGCCCCACGCCCTGGGCCGGTTTCGCGACCTCTTGATCGCGACGGCGCAAAGTCCGGCCATGCTGTTTTATCTGGACAACTGGTTGAGCGTCGGCCCCGATTCGGCGGCGGCTCGATTAGCGCCTAATAACCGCAGGCGAGGGCTGAACGAAAACTACGCGCGAGAGATCATGGAGCTGCACACGCTGGGCGTCGACGGCGGCTATACCCAGAAAGACGTGCATGAAGTCGCCCGCTGTTTTACCGGCTGGACGATCAGACAACCGCGGGGCGAGGGCGAATTTGTTTTCAATCCACGCATTCACGATAACGGCGAAAAAATCGTTTTGGGCACGCGTATCCCGCCGGGCGGAGGAATGGAAGACGGACTCAAGGTCATCGATCTTTTGGCGCGCCACCCCTCGACGGCGCGTTTTGTCTCGACGAAATTGGCCCGCCGGTTCATCTCCGATGATCCACCCGCCTCGATCGTCAACAAGGGCGCCGACGCGTTTCGGCGGAGCGAGGGCGACATCCGCGCGGTGCTCAGAACGCTCATCGACTCGCCGGAATTCTTTTCGCCCGAAAGCTATCGCGCCAAAGTGAAAAAACCGCTGGAGTACGTCGCTAGCGCGCTGCGCATGACCGGCGCCGAGGTCCAGATGTCACACCAGCTGCTGCGCTATCTGGCGCGGATGGGAGAACCGCTGTTCTTAGCGCAACCGCCAACCGGCTACCCCGATGTCGCGCCTTCGTGGGTCAGTCCGGACATGTTGCTTACCCGGATGAACTTTGCCAGTGATCTTACGGCGAACCGGCTTCCCGGCGCTCGCGTGCAGCCGCAACTCTTTCAAGACACCGAGACATTCGCGCGACTCGCGGCGCCGGGCGCGCTATCGCCGGCGACGAAGGCGGCGCTG
>DASTOD010000270.1:0-4141 GCA_035762645.1 Binatia bacterium
GTTCCCGGACGGCGGCAGCCCGGTCGGTCAATATGTTCTCCTTAGAAACGTCCCTTTTCTTGTGGTCGGCGTCATGACCGAAAAAGGCGCGTCGCCCAACGGCAGCGACCAAGACGACGTGATTTTCGTGCCGATCAACACCGCGCTGGTCCGTCTTTTTGGCAAGACCTACCTGAGCAGCATCACCATCAAGGTCGCGGATGCTTCGGATATCGAGGCGACACAGGAGCGGGTCGAAACGTTGCTCAAAACGCGCCATGGGGCGGAAGATTTCAGCGTGCGCAATATGGCCTCTATTCTCCAGGCCGCCATGGAAACGCAGGACACGTTCACGTTGCTTCTCGGCACGGTAGCGGCAATTTCTCTACTCGTGGGCGGCATCGGTGTCATGAACATTATGTTGGTGAGCGTCGTCGAGCGCACGCGCGAGATCGGTATCCGCATGGCCACCGGTGCGCGCATGCGCGACATCCTCCTGCAGTTCAACATCGAGGCGGCGGTGGTGTGCGCCGCGGGCGGAGTGTTGGGCATCCTCCTCGGCGTGATCGCGGGACTGGTGTTGCGCTATAGCGGCATGACGGTGATCTTCTCCGTCACGCCGGCCGTGCTGGCCTTTGTGTGCGCGTCCGCCACCGGGCTCGTCTTTGGCTATCTGCCGGCGCGCAAGGCCGCACGGCTCGATCCGGTTGTCGCCCTGGCTTCGGAGTGAACGTCTATGCAAAAAAAGATATTGCCGCCGATCTTATTTTCTCTGGTGTTATCGGCCTGCAGCCTGGCGCCGAGCTACCAACGGCCACAACTCGCAATGCCCGAAGGCTGGAGCAGCGCTAGCCCCGCGGGCTTCAATCCGCAGCAGAACGGGATGCCGTTTTGGCAGGAACTGGGAAGCGACGAGCTGGATCGTGTGATGGACGTGGCGCTCGCGCAAAATCTCGATCTCGAGGCTGCCTTGCATCGCATCGATCAGGCGCGGGCCCAGGTCAGAGTTGCCGGCGCGCCGCTCTACCCGTCGGTGCAGGCAAGCAGCAGTACATCACGGACCTACCAGGACCCGGCCGACACACAAGCGGCGCGAGGTCTGGGCAGTGTCAGTTACGAAATCGACCTGTGGGGCAAAAACCGCAACCAGAAAGCGGCGGCGAACTACCGCGCCGATCAGACCCGGTATGACCGCGAGGCGCTCCGCCTGATCGTAAGCTCGGATGTGGCTACGTTATATGCGCAGATTCTCGCGCTCAACGACCGCATTGCCATCGCCGGAAACAATCTCAAGACCGCAGAAGAAGTCTTGCGCATCATCGAAGCCCGCTTCCGGGCCGGGGCCGTTTCGGGTCTCGAAGTGTCGCAGCAGCGGGTCGCGGTAAACAGTTTTCACGCCGCCCTGGCGCAGCTCGGCGAGCAGCGAACCACCGCGCTCAATGCTCTGGCCATTTTGCTTGGACAGGCGCCGCAAAGCATCCAGGCGCCGAAAGCCAATATAGCCGCGTTAAAATTGCCGGAGGTGAACCTCACGCCGCCTGCCGATCTCTTGACGGCCAGGCCTGACATTGCGAGTGCCGAAGCCGGCCTGCGGGCCGCCAACGCCGATATCGGCAGTGCGCGCGCGGCGTTTTTTCCTTCGTTTACGCTGGGCACCGACGCCAGCCTCGCGGCGGGATTCGGCAACCCCGCTGCTACCGCGGTTTCGCTCGCGTCCAATATCTTGGCGCCGATATTCAGCGGCGGCCGGTTGACCGGGAATCTCGAGAACGTCACGGCGCGCCAGAAGGAATTGGCGGTGCAATATCAGAAAGCGGTGCTGACCTCGTTTAAAGAAGTAGAAGATGCTCTCGCCGCACTCAAAAGCACCAACGAGCAGGCAATGCTGTCACGCGAATCGGTCAGGGAATCACAAACTGCCTATGACATCGCCAAGGCCCGCTTCGACGCCGGCGCCATCGATTATCTGACGTTGCTGGAGACCCAGCGCAGCCTCTACCAGGCTCAGGACAATCAAGTCTCAGTCAACGAAGGACAGATCGAAGCCTTTATCCAGCTCAGAAAAGCGCTGGGATCCTGATTTCCGGGTTCGCGTCGCGTGTTTCGGTTGTGCGGAGGAAACTCGAGACTCCAAACCCGAAAGAGACAGTCCAGCTACAACAGCTTTATTTTCGATAGTTGACGATGATGACTCGATGCGTGAAGCCATCCAGAACCTCATCAAATCGGTCGGGTTTAGAGCCGAGGCGTTCGCTTCGACTGAAGAGTTCGTCCAGTGCGATCATCTCGGAGAGATCGCTTGCCTGATTCTCGACATGCAATTGCCGGGAATGAGCGGATTAGAGCTGCAGCGGTTATTGGCCGTGGCCACGTACGAAATTCCAATTATCTTTATCACCGCACAGTACAATGGCGGTGTACGCGAACAGGCGCTCAAAGCGGGCGCGGTAGACTTCCTGTATAAACCGTTCAATGAGGAGGCCCTCCTCAAGGCCGTTCACTCGGCGCTGAACCGGTTAGCTAAGGCAACCACTACAGCACCGGAAGCTCCGAGGAGGGGACCGAGCGAGAAGGCCTCGTCGATAAGCGCGATCTCAGACGGGCTCAGTTGAAGGTCTCCCCGGCTCCCGCGTTCTCAGCCGTATGCTCCGGACGGGAGGCTTGAGACCAGGAAGACCTCCTCGCGCCGCCCGGCGATCGCATCTCCGACAATGTTTTCGGCGGCGCCGTACAGCTCTGCCGTATCGATATGGGTCATCCCGAGATCGAGGCCCAGGCGTAGCGCGGCAATGGCGGAAGCGCGGTCGCCTCGATCGATGTACCAGGTGCCTTGGCCGATCACGGAGATCTGCCGACTGAGCGGACCGAATGGACGCAGTTCCATCGCTTTTCCTCCGTCTTAGAATTCTTCGCTTTGCAAGCTTGGTAGCGCAGCAGAATGGCTATCCTGCGATTTCCGCTCATTCGTTCTTTTGCGGCGCTCTTTCCATCTCCCCACGTCTTTCCGGTTCATATTATGTCATCAGGGGCTCATCTGGCGGCAACCGGGCGACCTCCCGAGTGAAACGATTGTTGGTTCGGAATGTATGTCTCTAACTGTTTAGCGATCGGGAGTCGCTATAGCGATAACGGGTCGACGGATGATATGGGCCCCATACATCAGTCGATGAACCCGCGCATACTTTGCGGATTAACAAGAATCGGGACACTGTAGGAATCGGTAAATTCCTTGACAGTCATCCCCAAATCTTTGATATCTCCGCGGTATTTTCTCAGATAACTCGCCACCCGATTTTGAGCGGGCGACTGATCCAAAATCTGCGCGACACCCACAAGAACGGTGACATCGCCGCCCTCCTCATCCGTGTTGAAGTTCAAGGCGACTCTTGGATTGCGGGCAATGTGCCGCAGCTTGGCCTTGTTTCTTTCGCTGAAGATTAAAACGGTTTGGCCGTCCCAATGAAACCAGACCGGACGCGGTTGAGGCGTGTTGTCGGAGTCGACGGTGGTGAGCCAGATGATCTTCTCTCCGCGCAGGCGGCGATTTACGTGCCGTCCGAATCGAGTCTTGAAGTCTAGCATGCGGGACCTCCTGAAGGGCCGCGGTGTTCCGGGTCTCGGGTCTCGGGTTTCGCGTGGTGAGGAGGAAACTCAAGACTCCAAACCCGAAACTCGAGACTTTCAGCGACGCGCAAGTGGACGCAATGGAACTTGACAGTCGCTGCACATGGACGATCCGGAACGGTAAAGCGCGCCGCAGTTGGGACAAATCGCGGGCGGCGCCGGGATAAAGGACCGGCGCAATCACTTTGCCCGACGCAGCAATAAAGATGTCGCCAAAATCCACTTCTGTCCCACGTAGGATGCCAATCCATCCCACCTCATCACCATCTATATCCAGCTATATCCAGGATCCGCAACTTCAATTCAGGCTTGCCTTCAAGGTCCGGCGGAGCCGTGTCTTTAAAATCAGGTTCCTCAAAGCGAAGCTCGAACTTGCCTTGCGGGTCCGAATAGCACCAGCCCAAACGGTCATCAAAAACGATGTCCTCATCGTACACTTCGATCTTGTAGCCGGCCAGGGGACTATTGCTTTCCAAAGCGAGCAACCGCCCTTTCAGCAACATCGAGCCGGAATCATAGAGTGGCGCATAGCCAATGG
>DASTOD010000271.1:0-7023 GCA_035762645.1 Binatia bacterium
TATGGCACGTGCACGGCCGTGAAGCTTCCCGCCTGCTCGAGCAGTTTCATCGTCAGATGTCCGAGGCTGCCGCTGCCGATGGAACCGTAGGTCAGCGTGTCGGGCTTTGCCTTGGCCGCCTTGATTACGTCAGCGAAGTTCTTGTAGGGCTTGGTCGGATTGGTGACGATCGCCATTGGCGCCGTCCCCACCAGCGTCACCGGCACGAGGTCCTTCGTCGTATCAAAGGGCAGGTTCGGGATCAGGGTTGGATTCACTGCGTGGGTGTCGAAAACAAACAGGAACGTATAGCCGTCCGGGCTAGACTTGGCGGCGGCCGCCGCGCCGATCGAGCCCGAGCCCCCGGGCCGGTTGTCGACGATGAACTGCTGGCCGAGCGCCGGGGTAAGGCGCGCGCCTACGAGGCGCGCGAGTGGGTCAACCGAGCCGCCGGGCGGGAATGGAACGATGAACCTCACCGGCTTGTTTGGCCAGCTGGTAGCATCCGCAGCGTCGGCCGGCAATGGGGCAAGCGCGCCCGCCGCAACGACGCACCCGACCGCGATCCAAAAAAGTGAACGGATCATAATTCCTCCTCTTTCACCCTTATCGCTGGGCACTAGCGTAACATGCCTCGTTGAAATCAAATACGTGGTTTCGCCGCGTTGAATCCACTGTCTGCTAACATAAAAAGCGAGGCTTTCAGAACGTCGGGGTGCCCTCGGGCACCCCCAAATCGAACACATTCGCCACCGAACTGATCATGTTGTAGTGGCTGACCAGCCCGACCGTTTCTACGAGCCGCTCCGGACCGAGCTGGGCGAGCGCTCGAGAAAATAAATCATCCGATAAGCGACGCTCCCGCAGCAGACTGCGGGCGACGTCTACCATCAAGCGCTCGCGTGGGGTCAGTGCCGCGAGTGATCCATTGGCGCGCAAAGTCTCGATCGCTTCAGGACGCACACCGGCTTCGCGCCCGCGAATCTCGTGCCGGCTCCATGGAAAGCGCGCTCCCAGTTCGCGGGCACAGGCTAAAATCACCAACTCTTTGTCCTTGGTATCGAGCCTCCCATCATGGCGGAAGTAGTTTTCCGCGGCAGAAAAGTGCTCCGCCATTTTTGGTGCGTAAATCAGAATGCCGTACGGACCGCTCCCTCCCGTTCTCCCGCTCATGACGCGGTCCCAAATGGCCTGGTTTTCGGCTGAAAGTTTGTCGCGGCTCATTGCCGGTAATCTACCCATGGCCGTCCCCCTCTAGTTTGACTCGTGTACCGTTTGAAAAAAGTCGTGTCAAGCCGGTATAAGCTCCCATAAGACGAGCCAGTGGCGTGCGACGTAAAAACTAAGAGCGATATGGCCAGTAATAAGGAGAGCGTGAAGAACTTCGCAAAGATCATGGCCGACTACGCGTTTTCGCTGAAGTACGATTCGATCCCTGCGGAAGTAATGATCGCCGCGCGCCGGCATTTGGCTGACAGCATGGCCTGTGCTCTCGGGGCCTACAACACTGCAGCGGCTAGGATCATATGCCGGCATGCTATAGAAAAAGGCGGCCGCGCGGAAGCGACGATTTTTGGCACGAACCGAAAAGTCCCGGCCAGGCTCGCGGCGCTGGCTAATGGCACAATGGTCCGTTATCTGGACGCCAATGACGTCTTCGTTTTAAGTCGCGGCGGCCCCTCAGGCCACTTTAGCGATGGCACACCCGGTCTCCTGGCTGTGGCTGAGCAATGTCGGCGGAGCGGCAAAGAACTGCTGACCTGCCTGGTGGTGTCCTACGAGATCCAGGCTGCCTTGGCGCAATCGTTCAACTTCTGGGCTTGCGGTCTCCATGCGGAGACGAACGTGGCATGGGTTGTCCCGATCGTTGCCGCTCGTCTGATGGGCGCAACGCCTGCGGAAGCCGTTCACGCGTGTGGTCTCTCGGTTGCGACCGGCACGGTCTTAAATACCTGGATCGGGCCAATGCGCGCGATTCCGATGATCAAGGGCGTTGCGGTGGGATTGGTGCTCGAGCGCGTGTTGGAGGCCGCCGAGCTGGCCAGGCTAGGCGTGACGGCCACAGAAGACGCGCTCGAGACGGTTTTCGCCTCTTTGGGCGCTTCGCCGATCGATGTCACTTGTTTAGGGCAGCTCGGCAAGCGCTGGACTGCCACTCGGAACATGATCAAAGCGTATCCGGCGCAGCTTTACACCCAGGCAGCGATTCAGGCCGTGCTTGATCTATATCGCGGCGGTGTTCGCGCCGACGGCATCAGAAAACTTACCCTCTACGGACACCGAAACGTTTGCGGCGGCGTGCAGGGTTCGCCGCAGGCATTCGCGCCCTCACATCAGGAGGAGGCGGATCACAGCACGCCTTACGTCATGGCAATGGCGCTGCTTCGCGGCAAGCTCACGTCTCGAGAGTATGACCAAGCGCCGTGGAAAACATCTGAAGTGAGGGCTGTGATGGCGAAAATAGAGCTGGTGATTGATCCGGAAAGTGACAGAGCCTTCGAGACGCGCGGAATTTTGGGCGTAAGGCTTGTGGTGGAGCTGACCGATGGCCGTACGGAAGAAATTATCGTCCACCAGCCGAAAGGTCACCCGGATGCGCCGTTGAGCGATGTCGAGCTACTGGAAAAGATGCGCTGGCTTCTGGAAGACATAACAGCACCGGATACTCCCATGCGATTACTCGATGTCTGTAGCCGCCTCTCGACCGCAGAGGACGTCCAGGAGCTGATCGAGGTTTGCCAGATCACGTAGGGACCGGCTACTTCAAGATCTCTTTGAGTTTGCTGGCAAGCGATGGCTCTAGCTTAAAGAAGTTTGCAACGATTTTTTCTAAATCTCCGCCGCTTGCGGGATCGAGGTCGAGATTGGCTTTTTTGGCTTCTGCCAAGAATTCTGGATCTTTCATCGTCTCCAGAAAAGCCTGACGCAAGAGTTGCACGCGATCTTTGGGAGTTCCCGGCGGAAGGGAGTAAAGATACGTTATAGCGCTCGCGTCATGAATGCCGGCTTGGATGAGTTTTTTTGCCTCTTCGGTTTTCGCTTGATTGATTGCCAGAGGAACGTTGGGAAGCTCCGAATGGGCCGTTGGGGTGTTTTGCAGCACCACTAGCGCTTCACCTGAATCCAACGCTTTTCGCCAGGTCGATTTCGCCGATGCCCACGATAGTCCGCACAGGCCAGCCACTTCACCCGCCTCCGCCGCTAGTCGAATCTCAGATGTTCCTTTATAGCCCGCGACGATCTGAATCGGCAGGCCGAGAGCCTCTTTCAAAATGATGGAATTTTCGTAAGTGGACGCGCCGGGCGGAGTTGATCCTAATTTGACCGGCGTTTTAGAGGCCCGCCAATGGTCTATGCTGGTGATGCCGCTCGCCTTGGTAAAAACGCAGGTATCGTGATTCTTGACGGGAGAACCAAGGTATTCGAACTTTCTCACGTCAAACTCGAGCCCTTTTCGGCCGACGGCCTGCGCAACCACCAGCGTTCCGATCCAGTTGCCGATAGTAAGGCCGTCGGGCTTGGCCACGTTATACAGGTGATTAACGGCGACCACAAAACCAGCTCCAGGCATGTTTTCGACAATGATGCCGGGGCGGCCGGGAATATATTTGCCCATGTGGCGTGCGATGGTCCTCGAATAGGTGTCAAAGCCGCCTCCTGGAGCAGCTCCCACTATGATGCGCATCGTTTTACCTTCGTAAAACGGCGCTGCCGCCTGAGTCACCATGGGAGCCAAAGCGAAAACGGCAAGAAAAGCTGCTGTCAGCGATCCTGTCTGTATCACGACGACCTCCTTTTCTCCGTAGTTGGCATATAGCTGATTGGCATATGGCATATGGCTGATAGCGTATGGCTAATACAGCACGACACCGGCCGTCAATGGCGAGTCTTTGACACGCAGCTTTTGCAGCTTTTTTTAATGATGGACATCGCCTCTGCCGTAAGATAGTAAGCCGCCCTGTGGCGTAGGGGCTTATAGCGGATGATTCTTCCTCGGTTTCATCTATATGCCATTAGCCATCAGCCGTATGCTATGTTAAACGACATTCGTCGAAGCGAATCTTCCGCCCCACGCGACGCTGGGGAGGAAAGCATGCCCTGAGCGGCGTCGAAGGGAGGTGGGGGAATTGAACGGAGCGCAGCGGTTGAAGAGCTTGAACGTTTTGAACTTGGACTTAAAAACAGGAGGGTGGAAATGGCCCGAGTCACAGGAAGTCATCTGCTCTGTAAAGCGCTCAAGCTCGAAAACGTGAAAAATATCTTTGCCTTGGCCGGCGATCATATCCTGCCGACGTTGGATGTCATCGCGGATCAGGACTTTCGCATCGTCGACACGCGTCACGAGCAAGCCGCCGTCCACATGGCGGATGCCTGGAGCCGAATCACCGAACAGCCGGGAGTTTGCATGTACACGACGCCCGGCTTTGCGAACTCGATTCCCGGCCTCACCAACGCGATGCACAGCGAGGCCCCGGTCATTTCCATTGCCGGCTGCGCGGATCGGCACGACCTGGGCCGAGGAGCGCAGCAAGAAATCGATCAAGTCGGGATGGCGGGTCCGATGACTAAAGGATCCTTCATGGTCGATGACGTGCGAAGGATTCCCGAGTTCGTCGCACGCGCCATGCGCTTGGCTTTCAGCGGCCGGCGCGGCCCGGTGCATCTGACGATCCCGATCGATGTCCAGGAGCAGAGTGTCGAGGAGAACGAGGTCGTGTTCACGAATCCGAATTCGTATCGTCCCAAAGCGTCGGTGCTGGGCGATCCGGACCTGGTGCGGCAGGCGGTTGCGATGCTGCGGCAGGCCGAGAGGCCGCTCGTGATCGCCGGGAGCGCCGCCGGCTACAGTCTCTCCGGTGATTCATTGCAGCGCTTCGTTGAAACAACTCGCCTGCCGGTACTGACCGAAGAGCAGTCGCGCGGCTTGATTTCCGACGATCACCCGTATGCATTCGGATTTTTCGAGAGAGGCTTGAATCGCGCCGCCGCCAAGGTTCGCGATGCCGATGTTGTCGTGCTCCTGGGCCGCAAACAGGACTTCACGATTGGCTTTTGCCGGCCGCCCCATGTCGCTGCTGACGCAAAAATCATTCAGATCGATCCGTCCCCTCTCGAAATCGGACGCAATCGGGGCGTTTCGGTAGGAATCATCGGCGACGTCGCGAGCGTCCTCGATCAAATGACCAAGGAGGCGCAAAATCAGCCGTGGAAAGATCTCGCGTGGTTAGAAGAGCTGCGCGCCGCGCGCTCCGCTCAGGCGGAGTGGGCGGAGAATTTGGCCCGGCGGCAGGCGCCGATGCACGCACTGTTCGTGCACAAGACTGTGAAGTCGATGCTTTCTCCGGACGACTGCCTCGTCTTCGACGGCGGCGATTTTTGTCATTTTGGGCGGTCTTTTTTACCCGCGCTCAAAGCGAAGCGCTGGCTTTATGTCTCCGGCCTGGGGATGCTGGGATCGGCTCTTCCCAGCGCGCTTGCCGCGAAGCTGGCTTACCCCGACTCTCGCGTAATCATGCTCACGGGCGATGGATCGTTCGGGTTTAACGCCATGGAATTCGATACGGCGGTCCGCCACAAGCTCAATGTCGTAGCCATACTCGGGAACGACGCCGCGTGGGGAATCGACCGGCAAATTCAGCTCGGTCTCTATGGCCGCGCCGTTGCAACGGACTTGTTGCAGGCGCGTTACGATCAGGTCGTCGCCGGGCTCGGCGGCTGCGGTGAATTTGTCGAACGGCCGGAGGACCTCAAACCGGCGCTCGAGCGCGCATTCGCCGCCGGCCGGCCGGCGCTGCTGAACGTCGCCGTCGAGCGAGCCATCAGCCCCAGGGCGGAAGCCGCCATCGGCCGGCGCAAGGCCGCGGCACAGAAGTAAGCTCAAAAGGCGACGACAGACAACAGACCACTGGCCCACGTGGTCGGTGGTCCGTAGTCAGTGGTCACTGATGACCCCTTCACTAAGAATGAGCCGCCTTGATGCTGACGCTTCGTTGTTATAAAGGGAGGCTGAAATGAGCGCCATCCGAAGGAGGGCAAGATGAGGAACGTAAGAAACACGGTTGTCTTCTTGTTCGCTGCTCTAATCCTTGGAACCCATTTGGACCTCGAAGCCCAGGAGCGGCCGGTGTACCAGGGTCAAACGATCAGGGTTATCGTGGGATTCACAACCGGCGGTTTTTATGACCGCTGGACTCGCCTGCTGGCTCGCCATGTGCCCAAATATATTCCAGGGAATCCCGAAATAGTCGTACAAAATATGCCGGGCGCCGGCGGCTTGATTGCGGCGAATAATGTCTACAACGTCGCGAAACCCGACGGCTTGACGCTTGGCATGCTCTCCTACGGCATCTACTTGGACCAACTCGTAGGGCGCAAAGAAGTCCAGTACGACGTGCGCAAATTCAATTGGATCGGCTCTCCGGAGAAAAGCGATGTGCTCTTCTATATGCGCAGCGATACGCCCTATAAGTCGCTGGAAGACATTCGCAAGGCGAGCACGCCTCCCAAATGCGGCTCCACCGGGACGGCCGGCACCGACTACATCCTGGCTCGGATGCTGGAAGATACACTCGGCCTCAAGATCGAGACGGTCCTGGGTTACCCCGGCGGAAGTGAAATCGACCTGGCGGTGGAGAAGGGCGAGGTGCAATGCCGCGGTATGACTGCGGCACCCTTTTTCGGCCGCGAACCGTTCACCACATGGCGCAAAAATAACTTCGTCCGTGTGCTGCTTTTCGGCGGTCAGAAGCGCGACGAACGGATTCCGGAAGCCCCGACCATTTATGAGATCTTCGAAAAGGAAAAGACCCCGGAAGAGAGCCGGCGCGTTGCCGACGTGATTTTGCGCGGTGGCGATTTTGGCCGGCCGTGGGTTGCGCCTCCGGGGACCCCGAAAGATCGCGTGAAAATATTGCGTGACGCACACGCAAAAGCCATGGCCGATCCAGCCCTGCTGGACGAAGCCAAAAAAGGCAAAATGGACGTCGAGGCCGTGAGCGGTGAAGAGCTGCAGAAGTTGGCGGAAACCATTATGAATCAACCGCC
>DASTOD010000272.1:0-9415 GCA_035762645.1 Binatia bacterium
CATTGCTCTTTATACCTTTGATTGGATTTTGGGTCGCAACGGCGTTGCCTACGATACTTAGTCTCGCGGTTTTCAGCGACTGGTGGTGGCCCTTGGTCGTGATCGGGGTGTTTTTGGTCCTGAAATCTATCATTAATATGCTTCTGGAACCCTTGCTGTACGGCAGGAGCGTCGGTGTATTCCCGGTACCGCTGCTTGTCATGATCGCGTTTTGGACATGGCTCTGGGGCCCCATTGGGCTGATCTTGGCCACGCCACTGACAGTGTGTCTCGTCGTCTTTGCTAAGCACGTTCCGCAACTGGAGTTTATCGGGCTGTTGTTGAGCGATGAGCCGGTCATGGAAGCAAAGATCAGCTACTACCAGAGGCTTCTCGCTATGGATCAGGACGAGGCCTTGACAATAGTCGAATGCTATTTAACCGACCATCCGTGGGAACAGGTCTATGATGAAGTTTTGGTGCCGGCGCTGAGCTATAGCAAAGCCGACCATCGGCAAAAAAAACTAACCGAGCGCGACTGCCGGTTCATTTTTAATGCGACACGCGAGACCCTCGAGTATTTGGCCAAGGTCGATCCGAAGCTGCGGGCGAAGTCTGAAAACGACGCCTCCGTGGAACGACCCGGCCGGAAAATTCGTGTTGTGGGATGTCCTGCCGATGATGAGGCGGATGAGATGGCGCTTTTGATGCTCCGCCAGCTTCTCGATTCCACGCGGTTTGAGGTCGAGATTCTCTCTGCAAGCGTTCTCGCCTCTGAAATGATTGCCGCGGTCGCTGAAAGAAATCCGCCGCTGGTTTGCATCTCCATCTTACCGCCAGGAGGGCTGGTTCAAGCGAGGTCCCTATGCAAGCGGCTACGCGCCTTATGTCCGCCGGTTAAAATCGCCGTCGGGCTATGGGGCTTCAGCGCTGAGGTGGAGGCAATGCGTGATTCTCTTCTCGCGGCAGGGGCAGATCAGGTTGGAGCGAGTTTACTCCAGTCGCGGGACCAGATAGGAAATCTTAGACAGCTGATTTCCAGCGCCGATACGTCGGCCAATCATGCTGCTGATGGAATTCGCGGAGACTTGGTTTTTCAGCCGCAAGAGGAAGAAGTATAGCCCAAACGGCACGGACAGATTAGATAGTACGTGGAGAATTTTCTTGCAGTTAAATTGTGAACGGAGGACGCTATGCGGATCTGGCCGGGCAATCCCTACCCACTTGGCGCCACATGGGATGGCAAGGGCGTTAACTTTGCGCTATTTTCCGAGCACGCGACCAAGGTAGAGCTTTGTTTGTTCGACTCGCCTGACGCAGAAAAGGAAGCGCATCGGCTAGCAATTGCGGAACAGACCGATCAGGTCTGGCACGCCTACCTACCGGAAATCCTGCCGGGGCAATTGTACGGTTATCGCGTGCACGGTCCTTATGAGCCTGCCCAAGGCCATCGGTTCAACCCCAACAAGATCGTGTTGGACCCTTATGCAAAGTCGATCGGTCGCGATGTGCGCTGGGCAGATCAACTATTTGCCTACCGCGTGGGTGATCCCGAGGAAGATCTCTCCTTTGACGATCGCGACAACGCTGCGTACGCTCCGCTTGGCGTTGTAATTGATCCGGCATTTACCTGGGGCGATGACCGGCAGCCGCGCACTGCCTGGCATAAAACCATCATTTACGAACTGCATGTAAAAAGCTTTACGCAGCTCCACCCGGAAGTCCCCGATAAACTACGCGGAACCTACGCCGGGCTCGCCTCCGAATTCGTCGTCGACCATCTCATCCAGTTGGGGGTGACAGCCGTAGAATTGTTGCCCGTGCACCATTTTCTGAACGACCGGCATCTGGTGGAGCGCGGGCTCACGAACTACTGGGGTTACAATAGTCTCGGCTATTTCGCGCCGGAAAGCCGGTATTGCGCGCAGCATCTACCGCAGGATGCCGTTCAGCAGTTCAAGATGATGGTCGCCGCGTTCCACGCGGCCGGCATCGAGGTGATTCTGGACGTGGTCTACAATCACACGGCGGAAGGAAGCCACCTGGGGCCCACCCTCTCCATGCGTGGCATCGACAACGCCGCTTACTATAAAGTCGCCCCGGAAGACGCCCGCTACTATATGGATTACACCGGCTGCGGCAATTCGCTCAACGTCAGACACCCGCGTGTGCTGCAGCTCATTATGGATAGTCTCCGCTACTGGGTCGCCGACATGCACGTCGATGGCTTCCGGTTTGACCTCGCGAGCACGCTGGCGCGTGAGCTATACGAAGTCGATCGCCTGGGCGCATTCTTTGACATCGTTCATCAGGATCCTGTTTTGTCGCAGGTGAAACTCATTGCCGAGCCGTGGGACGTGGGCGTGGGCGGCTATCAGGTCGGTAATTTTCCGGTCTTGTGGAGCGAGTGGAACGGCAAGTACCGTGACACCGTGCGGCGCTTCTGGAAGGGTGACGGCGGAACCCTTTCGGAGTTTGCCACCCGGCTCGCCGGCAGCAGCGATCTTTACCAAGACGACGGGAGGAAACCTTACGCCAGCATCAATTTCATCACCTGCCATGACGGCTTCAATCTTCACGATCTCGTTAGCTACAATGAAAAACACAATGAAGCCAATGGCGAGAACAATCAGGACGGGGCCAACGACAACAATAGCTGGAACTGCGGCGTGGAAGGACCGACGGATGATCCCGGTATCAACGCCTTACGCTGGCGGCAAAAACGCAACTTGATTGCGACTCTGGTCCTCTCTCAAGGCGTGCCGATGCTCTTAGCCGGCGATGAACTCAGTCACACGCAACAGGGTAATAACAATACCTACTGCCAGGATAACGAGTTAACCTGGCTCAAGTGGGACCTATCCGAAGAGGAGCGCGACTTTTTTGAGTTCGTGCGGGAAGTCATAGCCTTACGGCGTGAACAGCCGGTTTTCCAGCGGCGGAAGTTCTTCAAGGGGCGAGCGATCTTCGGTGCGGACGTTGACGACATCACATGGTTTGAGCCATCGGGTAAGCCGATGGGAGAGGAGGGCTGGAATGCCGGATACAACCTATGCTTCGGTTTTGCTTTGGCCGGCGATCTCATCGGCGATGTCGATGAGCGCGGCCAACCGATCATAGGCGATTCCATTCTGATCTTGATGAACGCCTATCACGAAGCGGTTCCGTTCAACTTGCCGGCCCGCTACGAAGGCCAAGAATGGGAGCGCCTGCTCGATACCGCGAATCCCGAAGCGCAGACTGCTGCTCCAGCGGGAGAGCCCTACCAGTTGCAAGGCCGTTCGGTGGTCGTACTGCGCAGCGAGCCGCCGCCAACCCGCGGCCAGCATCCACCGGCGGATACAGCCCGGCCGGCAGCATAGAACGACGCAGACTCGATCTTTGTCGAGCCCGCCCCGCTTGAGAGCGTTCAGACCGTCTGGATTGGAATACCAGCATCGCCGAACAGCTCAACGCGTGTGACCTATCGAACAAAAAGTCATGCTTACCAATCCATCCTGGCCGGCAAAGGTAGCGTTTGCTATCGCGCCTCTGTACCTATACACTTGCCTCGGATCATGCCTTGACCTTAATGGCGCGCAAGAGGTTGAAGGTCGGCCACAAACTCAACAGTGGCATGAACTTCGGCTTGGTTTTTACGCCGAATAGTTTCCCGATCTTGCCCCCCCTTCCTCTTCCAATATCCGCGGGCTGTCAAGCGGCCGCACAGGAGAGAGTTTATGCATCCTCTAGTGGTGATTGCCATTCCCTTGGCACTGATAGTGCTGGGCATGATCTTGAACAGCATCGGGCTGGCTTACGATCAGCCGCCAAGCTCGCGGGAGGAAGATCCGATTAAAAGGTTGACGGCGGAAAGGGAAGCCTACCGCCAGTTCTTCGATCGCCAGCGCAGCCGAGCTCTCAAAAGGCAGACAAGAGTGGGCCAGTACGGTTGGCTGCTTATCGCCGCGACGGTTGGCGCTTTCATCTGGTTTTACATAGATACCGTGAACAAGACCGCTCTTTCCAATCGAGTGGCCTCACTCCAGACGTTGGCTTCGCAAGAAGGGAAAGATATGGTTCTCTCGTTGACCTTGACTGACGGCAGCAACGTAAAATACCTCATCAAATTGCTCCAGGCCGAGAAACCAACCGCGGCCGCGAAGGAGCCGGTTGCAAAAGAAACGGTCTCGTCATGGGAGTTGGAGAGACTCGGCACGGCTTTGAGCATCGGCGATAATACGTTGCCGCTCGGAGTCGCGCTCAAGATATCGAATTGAGCAAGATCGCGCAGTGAGTTTCGCTCCTTGGCTTCGAAAGAAGCTTTGCGCGGGCTCTAGATCGGGCCGTTCCCGGGCCTCGCGATGCGGTGGTAAGCATGAAAACGAATAGCTCAGAGCGCCAGAGATATAAAATCGTGGATTCTCACCGTAATCAAACCTTCTTTGGGGTGCTGCGGAGAAATCCCGACACATACTGTTGGACCTGGAAAGGTCATATAGATTTTGATGACGGGTATAATTTTTCGTTCGCCAGCCAACGTGGTTTCAGCACGAAGCTAGAGGCCGAAGACTATATGCGTCGATTCGCGCGTGACCGCATTGATGCTCGGCTTAGCCTCACAAAAGCCGATCGTCTCTAGGATCGGGACGACCCACTGGAGTCTCACCTCGCGGTTTCCTCTTCATTGCGTCATCTAAAGCTTCGGTGCGGGATATCATCTTTGTCCGCGTAACGGCACGGAAAAGGAGAATCGGATGCTACTGAACGTCGGGAGTAAGGTTGTTTATCCGCATCAAGGTCCCTGTCTCATTGGCGCGGTGGTGAACAAAGTTATCGGCGGCACAGCGACAAGTTTCTATCGGTTGGCCCTTCTCGACAATAGCGGGGACGAGTTGTTCGTTCCGGTGGACAAAGTCAGGACTCTGGGTATGCGGCAATTAATTGCAAGGTCCGATATTCCAAAGCTGTTCGGCTGCCTGAAAACGCCCGTCGCGCCGTCCCTGAATTGGAAACAACGCATCATCGACAACTCGAAGCTCTTGGCCTCCGGGTCCGCATCAGATCTTGCTTTGATCATTGGGTCACTTACGGAGCTGAACGAGACAAAGGCATTATCACCACGCGACCGGCAAGTATTGGATAAGGCAAGAAAGAATCTGATTTGCGAGATTTCTGAGGTCATCGGAGAGTCCAAGCATGCGGTGGAGGAACAGTTAGACAATGCTCTCAACATTACGAAAGGGCCTCGCCATTAGCCAGACCCGCCGAGGAGGTGGAAATGTACGCGCGGAACGTCAGAGTCAAGCTCAGGCCCGACAGCGCTCCGGAGTTTACCCGTCTTCTCGAGCAGGAGATTATTCCCCTACTGCGCAGACAAAAAGGATTTCAGGATGAAATCAGCTTCGTTGCCGCCCACCGCAACGAGGCGATAGGCATCAGTTTGTGGGATAACCAGGACAATGCGGATGCTTATAATCACGTGGCTTATCTCGACGTCTTGAGAGTCTTATCCAAGGTGGTTGAAAACATGCCCGTAGTGGAAACCTTCGAGGTAGTCGACTCGACTTTCCATGAAACCGCTGGCCGAGCCTAATCAGATGGAGCTTGTCGGTGGGAGCGCGATCAGGACTTCGGCGACAGTTCGCCACCGACGATACTCCGGCAACGGATCTTCTAAGCGATAAACCTCTTTTTTGCTATGACGGTTTTGTGGAGTTACAGAGTTGGAGGTCGAATCCTTTTCTTTTTTCCAAGCGAACCGTCAAGCTTCCATGCCGGATGTATATCTGCCGGGAATTTTGCTGTTTGATCGCGTGCTCGATCAAGATCAACAGGGGATTTTTTCTGCTCGCGTATTCCCTGGGCGGGCCCGCAGCTTTCAGCTCGGCGACATATTCCTTTCCGGCAAAATAGCGCAGAATCGCTTCGTCGTCGGACACCCCGGTCCCGCCGAACTTCTCTCTAAACTGTGTGATCGTCATTTCCCGCGCTTTGAGCTTGCTCAGCTCTTTGGCTCTGGGACGACTGAGAAGCTTGTCCTTTAAATTCGGTTCGATGGACTCGGCTTCTTCCTCGCCCCACGAACCGAGCGCGTACAAGAGAACTTCGTCGGTTATTTCTCTGTAGCGCTCGCCCACCATGACATTCACGGCGGCTTGGACGCCGAAGAACTGCGAATAGGGTGTCACCATGATGGGGTAGCCAAATTCAGCGCGGACTCGCGTGACTTCTTCGAGAACCTCGGGAAGTTTCTCTAATTTGCCCAGGTTCGAAAGTTGAAACCGGAAATTGGAAATCATGCCGCCGGGGACCTGATGCAGTGGATGGAAGGCGTCGTATTCCAGCGGCTTACCGATAGCGAAATTTTCCTGCTTTGCGATGGCGGTGAAGTGATCGCGCACGGGTCTCAGCGCTTCTTCATCGATGACGGGATGGTAGCCGAGAGCACGGGCGTTCATGGCGACGTTGAAGACCGAAGGGTTCGATGAGGCGTCCGCCAGCGGCGGGATGGCGGTATTGATCGATGTAATGCCGAGCTTGATCGCTTCCAGGCAACACAGTGCCCCAAGCCCGGTATTGCAGTGCGTGTGGAACTCCACAGGAATCCCGTTGGCTTCGCGCAAGAGAATCGGCACGAGCCGCCGCGTTGCATCGGGCGTGAGGAGTCCGCCGGGGTCTTTAAAGCACAAGCGATAGGGCTTCAGTTTTGCGGCTTCGCGGAATCGATAGGCAAAATAGTCGTCACTGTGCTTGGGCGAAATAGAGTAAATGATATTGAGGATGGTCTTCAGGCTCACCCGGTTGGCCGTCCGGATCGCTTCGGCCCAGTACTTCGGCGTATTCGACGGATCCGAAGTGCGCAGCTCGCTTATCCCGTTAGCCGCCAACCGCTCCAACCAGAGATCGGTAATCGCGGGGGGAGTTATCTGGAAAGCCAGCATGGAGCGGCTACGAATTGACCGAAGCGGCGTATGCTTGACGCGTTTGGCGACCAATCGCGCGCGCTCCCAGAGATCGTCTTTCAAATCGCGCACGCATTTTTTGAAAAATGCCGATGACAAAAGCTCCATGCCCTCGAAGCCGGCGCGATCGATGTTTTCGACGATGGGAAGCATCATGCCGGTCGTCATATTGGACGCCCAAAGGCTTAGCTGTCCATCGCGGAGTGTGGTATCGACAAAGTGGATCTCTTTCATGTTTTGCCGCAACCGTTTTAGAATCCGGCGCCTCTGTTTTTGGACGTCTTAAGCCTCAACTTCTCCTTCAAGAAACTTCATGATCCCGGGACGGCCGAATTTCGGATCACGTACGACACCACGTAATCGGCGCCGGCATCTTCCAACGGCAGCCGAATGAACTCGCCGCGGCCCTAGATCGATGGTTGATAATAGAGTTAATAACGCATGGGAGCCCCCCGAAAATTGCCAGCCGGTCGCTCACAGACTTGCACAAACGAAGAAGTTGCTCAAACAAAACCGCTGCTCATGCCGATTCTGTAATGGATTGGATTCTCGGCATCTACCCAGAGTCAAGCATTGACGGTCGTGCCCGATACTCCAGTTGACGCTATACTTAAACATCCGGTACGAGTCTACAGACCGGTCGTTTGAAGTTTCTGATGACTGGACTTCCACGCGATTGACACAGTAGTCTATACGTCCTACATTGTATGACATGAAAACAAGTATCCTCACAATTAGACTCGATAAGGATCTTGATAACCTGTTAACCAAGGCGAGTCGTCGGTCAGGAAAAAACCGGAGTGAGGTCGCCCGAGAAGCCCTTCGCCGCCAACTTCGCATCAGTCAATTTGAAGCACTTCGGCGCAAGATTATGCCTTTTGCGGAGGCGCGTGGTTACCTGACAGACGAAGACGTATTCGCCGACGTATCGTGAGGGTCTTCCTAGACACGAATGTCCTCGCCAGTGCAGCGGCAACTCGCGGTCTTTGCGCAGACGTTCTGCGCGAGGTTTTCGCTTCACACGAACTTCTGACTTCAGCACAGGTATTGAGGGAGCTGAAGCGTGTCTTGCGGGACAGGTTCGACGTGGACCAGGATTTGATTGACGACTTTATCTCCCTGATGGGGCAGGATACGGTGCTTGCGCGGCCCGGCCGGTTGCCGAGCGTCGAAATTCAAGATCAGGATGACTTGCCTATTTTGGCGGCTGCGATATCGGCTGAAGCGGATGTGTTCGTAACAGGTGACAAGGAAATCTTAGATATACGTCAAATCGAGAAATTAGCAATTCTTTCCCCCAGACAATTCTGGGAGAAACTGAAGGCGCAACCGCAGCGTCGAGCCGGACGCGTAAAATCGCGCGGCGCACGCTAGCGTTGGGCATCTCGTGTCACCGAATCTCCAACTGAATACGTGGGTCTCCTGAGCTCCATGACGCCACAATCTTAGATGTCGCAGAGAGCGGATCCTCGGTTGTTGTTTCTGTCCGTTCATATTCCGAGGAGCGAATTGCGCTTGAATTTACTGGCGCTCAAATGCGCTCGAACCGTCCAGTCGACGCCGTGGACCTGGCGCCATGCGAACCTACACGTTTGCTAATTAGGATGAGAAGGACGACGCCTCCCTTTGAGAGGACACAGTGCGAGACAGGCCTGAGGCTTGTGAACTTTGTACCCGAATGACGTCGGTCCTTGAGAGGGACCTTGCCTACGTGCGCTACGACAATCATTCGCTTAGTCGCGGCCACGTTCTCGTTATCGCGCGGCGCCATGTGGCGAATTTCTTCGACATGACAACAGACGAACAGCACGCCGTCCTCGCACTGATGAACAAGGCAAGACGCTTTATGGACAGGGAGTTTTCACCTGACGTTTATAATATTGGCGTCAACGTCGGCAAGGCAGGAGGGCAATCACGGATGCATGTTCATGTCCACCTCATTTCGCGGTATCTCGGCGATGTTGCGGACCCGAAAGGCGGCATCAGGGCAGTGCTTAAGAAGAGGCCTTGAACCCTAACTTTTGGCTCCAGGGTGACGTGCTCGAAACGGCGCGCACCTGAGTTTTAGTGCCATTAAAATCCCGCGTCATAAATTGATGTCGATCGCCACCGGGCGGTGATCCGAAGCTTCGGAGCTCGCCGTCACTCCGGGAAAGCGCGGCCTGCGGCCTCTGCCATAAATGATTACTTTTCTTTAGCTCTTTCCGCGTGATAAATAACGCTCGGACCGAGGTGCGCAATGAAGAAAGCTGCTCTCTTATCGATCCTGGTCGTCGTGGTGGTGGTTGTCGGCGGCCTCGCCGCCGCGCAGCAGGCGAGGAAACTTTTCCGGATAGGATATCTATCGGGGGCCGGTGCAGCTAGTGAGTCCGCCCGTGCCGAGGCAATTCGGCTGGCTCTGCGCGAGCTTGGCTACATTGAAGGACAGAACATCGCCATCGAGTACCGATATGCGGAGGGGAAAATCGTCCGTTTCTCTAAGCTTGCGGCCG
>DASTOD010000273.1:0-2385 GCA_035762645.1 Binatia bacterium
ATTCACAGTGCGGGAGACGTTTTCGGTGAGCTATGCCTGTCCGGCTTAGGGGCGCGCCTTGAAACAGCGACGGCGATGAAAGCAACGACCGTGAAACAAATACCTTGTAACCAGTTCTTGGCCCGTTTGAGCCGCGACTCGCTGTTTGAGGGCTTCGTGCGCTATCTGGCGGTGCGCATTGCCGATCAGCAGCAGGTCATCGCCAATCTGGTGACGGTGGATAGCGAACAGAGACTCGGCCAGACGTTGTTGCAGTTGGCCCGGACAATGGGCAAGAAAGATCCGCGCAGCATTCGCATCGAGCTTAGGATTTCCCATGAGGAATTGTCCGAGATGGTGGGAACGACGCGGCCGCGGATCAGCGTCTTTATGCAACGATTTCGGAACCTTGGGCTGATTGAGACAAACAGAGAACACTTTCTCATCATCAAAGAAAGGAAACTCACCGATTACCTTGCTCAGATCGCCTAAGCGGCTATGCACCGCCCTACCCTGGCCTCGCCGATAATTCTTTTCGAGACTGTTCACTATTAGACAGCAATCCCTCCCGAGCCACGGTAAGTTGATCCCAGTTAAGGCATGGGGTTTCGCTCGTGAAGCTTACTCAAGATTTTTCGGGTACGCCTGACGTGACCCTCCTAACAGTTCCAACCAAGGAGGTTGAAATGAAAAAATTAATGTTGGTCTTAGCGCTCATGATAGGTCTCGGTCAATCAGGGTGCGCGTTCTTCGGAGGCGCAGCGGTAGGGGCCGGCGCCACAGGAGCAGGCTACGAATATCAAGCCTATCGCCAGATGCAGCAGCTCGAGGAGGATTATAAAAACAGAAAGATATCCCGTGAAGAATACGAAGACCGCAAGAAACAGATAGAGAAAGGATCGCTCATTTACTAGCAGATCCCCTTCCCCGGTCGTGATTGGGGGAATCGAGGAGGCTTATGAACGTCGTAGTTAGGATCCTGGTCGGCGGTTTCACCGGTTGGTTGACTGGAAAAGCCATCGGCCAAGAGGGTTACGAAAAGTCCGTGAAAGATACGCACGGCAGAATCCTCGACACGTTCTACGGAATCGTTGGCGGCATTGTTGGGGAATATCTGTTTTTCTGGATGGTAGTCGGCACAGGCAGCTCGTTTAGTAGTTATGCAACCACGGTCCTCGGAGCTATAACACTCGTGGGAGCAGCCCGGCTGATAGGTGCAAAGATCCGCTCTCACCGACCTTACCAGTCCCATCGCGTCCAGCTCACTGGGAATTCTAGGCAAATCATCATGCAGAACGGCTGGAATCGAAGCCTTCGGCCACAGGAAAGCTCAGCAGCAGGGGAAGAATTAAGAATTCTCGTAGAGCCGAGAGACAAACGCAAGCTCTCAGGTCTTTTGACGCGATAATTCTTTTCAAGACTGTTCACTATTAGACAGCAATCCCTCCCGAGTCAGGCTACGTTCATCCCTAAAGGGAAGAATCTATTGGCATCGCATTTTCGAAAGCTGTAATGGCGCGCAAGAGGTAGAAGGCCGGGCCACAAACTCAACGGTGGCTTGGACTTCGGCTCGGTTCGACAGCGAACGTATTCCGGTTCTGACCCCCTCCCTCTTCCAATATCCACGGGCTATCAAGAGCCTCAAAAGGAGAGAGTTTATGAATCCTCTATTATTGATCGCCATACCCTTAGGGTTGGTGATCCTAGGCATGATATTGAATAGTTTTGGACTTTCTTTCGTTAACCCTCCAAGTTCACAGGAACAAGATCCCGCTAAGAGGTTGTCGGCGGAAAGGGAAACTTACCGCAAGTTCTTTGATCTGCAGAGAAGCCAGTCTATGAAACGGCAGAAAAGAGTCGGCCAGTATGGCTGGTTGCTTATGGCCGTTTTTATCGGGGCTTTCATCTGGCTCTATACGGACACCGTGAACAAGACCAGCCTTTCGAGTCGAATTGCCGAGCTCCAAACATTGGCAACAGAAGAAGGCAAACAGATGGTCCTCTCGGTGACGCTGAGCGACGGGAACAACGTCAAATACCTCATCAAATTGCCGCAAGCCGACAAATTGGAGGGCGCCGCACAAGAAGCCACTGCGAAAGAAAAGGTCTCATCCTGGGAGCTGGAGAGATTGGGCACGGCGTTGAGTATCGGCGATCCGTTGCCGCTCGGCGTCGCGCTAAAGATTTCCCATTGAGGCCAGTCGATTTTAGGAAAAAATAAGGGTACATCGTGAGCCGCGATGTGCCCCACCCTAGAATTTATTGACACGACTCAAGAGGAGTGGAAACGTGGCCAAGGTAACTAAACCGGCGTGTTCAAAACTTTCGTTTAAGGGAGGTGTCTCATGGATTGGGAAAAAATTAAACTAGGCTCGTGGGGTGCCATCGGCGGCGCGCTCGTAACCA
>DASTOD010000274.1:0-2588 GCA_035762645.1 Binatia bacterium
GCTTCGGGGAGGAACTTCAGCGCCACTACCTGCCCGAGTTTGAGATCTTCCGCGCGATAGACTTCGCCCATGCCGCCTTTGCCGGCCAGGGCCACGATGCGGTAGCGATCCGCCAGCATGGTGCCGGGAACGAAGCGGGCCCGGTCCAGCGACGGCGACGACGAGGACGGGTGGCTCGAGGGTGGTTTGCCTCCGTCACTTTTCCGCGACGCGCCCTCCCCGGGCGCCCCGGCGCCCGAGACGGTGGGCGAAGCGGAAGAGCCGAGGGGCGCGCCGCAGGCAGGACAAAAGCTGCTTTCCGGCGGGACCGGGCGATGACAGGCGGGGCAGTCCATGACCCGGCGCGGATTGTAGCACTAGTTGGTGTTTTCGGTAGGAAGGCCAGGCGGTGGATTCGCTTCAGTCGGCGCCAAAGGGACTGTCGATGACGTGGCGCCAGGTGCCGGCTACGCGGGACTGAGCAGCAGGGGAGCACCGAGCTTCGAGGAATAATTCGGCCGGTAGCGGTCGGTGTTGTAGAGCGCAGCCACATCGACGCGCCGCGGGCCCAGCCCGGGATCGGGGAGCGCGGCGTGGGTGTAGCGGCCGTCCTGCACCGCCACCATCCGCCCGGTAACCGAGTCGGCGATGAGATCGAGCGCCAAGTTGGCAAAAGTGGTGGCGACAACTTGATCGAGCGAATCGGGATCGCCGCTGCGCAGGTCGTAGGTGAGATCGCTGGTCATGGTCTCCTCGCCGGTCAATCGCTTGATTTCCTCCGCCAGCGCGTGGCCAATATCCACTTTCTTGCGGTGGCCGTAGGCGTCGGCTTCGCCGTACTCGGCCGTCTCCTGGCCCTGCCACACCGCGCCTTCCGAGACGACAACGAAAGAATAATTGCTGGGGTTGTTGCGCTTGTCTTCCAGCAGGAGGCGGCAGACGAGGTCAAGGTCGAACGGCCACTCGGGAATCAGGCACCGGCTGGAGGTGACGTAGCCGGTATAGAGCGCCGTAAAGCCGGAGTTGCGGCCGAAGATCCGGAAGACGCCGATGCGCTCATGCGAGCCCAGGGTGGTGCGCTGCCGGGTAATCAGCTCCTTCGCCCTTGTAATCGCGGTCGAGAAACCGATGCAGTACTCGGTTCCGCGCACGTCGTTGTCCATGGTTTTGGGGATGGCAATCAAGGGGATGCCGGCGGCGTGGAGCCGGGCGGCAAAGCCGAGGGTGTCGTCGCCGCCAATGACGATGAGACACCCGATGCCCAGCCTCTCGAGGTTGCGCAGGACAATCGGGGTGAAATCGTAGGCCTCGCCGGCGGGCGACAGCTGGGCCAGCTCGTCCGGCGAGAGATGCGGCGGGAGCCTGGATTTCTTGACCCGTTGCGGGTTGGTGCGGGACGTATGCAGGACAGTGCCGCCGCTGCGGTCGATGGTGCGAGTGTTCTCTCTCGTCAGCAAGCGCAGGTAGGCCGGATCCAGCTCCTGCCCCGGATTCATGTGGGTCAGGCCCTCCCACCCTTTGCGGATGCCGACGACCTGCCGGCCCATCTCGCTGGATCGATAAACGACAGACTTGATGACGGAGTTCAGCCCGGGGACATCTCCGCCCCCGGTGAGAATGCCGAGCTTGGTTGCCGCGCTCATCGCTCCTTCGGCTTGCCGGGTCGGTTCGTGCAGCTGTCAACTAGGATTCTACTTCAAAGTTAGGCAGGCCATCGCCTTCCGTCCGGGGCACAGCGAATGTAGGGGGAAGTCATGGTGCCGGAGGTGGGAGTCGGAACATGTAGTTGCATTGAAAAAGACGTAGGTTAGATTTTTCTGTTACGGTTTCAAGTAACGAAGCGCAATACATCCTGATCTAAAAATCTTTGAATCAACAAGTTTTACTTGCAATCTCTCCCGCAGGCTAACGCCTTCCAACAACCGTCTCCCTTCTCCTGCAACGATTGGATTAACGACAAAACGATATTCATCAACGAGACCAAGCTCGATCAGTTGTGACGGAATACTGACACCACCGAGCAAAATGCCTTTGCCTTGTTCTTGTTTCAGTTTAAGGATTTCGTCGTGAGGGTTGGTGCGAACAATTCTCGTATTGTGACTTTCAACGGTCTCTAAGGACCTTGAAAAAACAATTTTGTGGATGGAGTCAAATGCTTGAGCAAATTCGTTCGATGCTTTGTCCATATTCTGGTTTCTTGCGACTTCCGGCCAAAAAGGAACCATCAATTGATAGGTTTTACGCCCAAAGACGCCCAGGTCAACAGTTCGCAGGAGGTGCGTAAAATATTCGTGTGTTACTTCATCACCAATTTGTTTGTTGTGGTCGACGCAGCCATCCAGGGTAATGTTGATTGCGAAGATTACATTTCTCATTGGATTGTCCTTAGCGATATTCCGTTCCGTCCGACCAGCGTTGCACGGCAATCACGAACGTCGTCACGTGCTCCCGGGTGTCGCTGAAACCTAGAATGGGAGACCCCGGCAGACCCGCTCCCCAGAGTGCAGGGTCGGTCTGCGAAAAGTAAAACATGAGGTGGGGAGGCCAGAGTTCGACGCTGTCGCCGCCGTATCCTTGCTTCGACATCATGTAGCACATCGCCCCGGGCT
>DASTOD010000275.1:0-5367 GCA_035762645.1 Binatia bacterium
GCCCTTTGATCTTTGGACATTCGGGAATCGGATCCATGTAACCCCAGGCCAAATCCTCAAAAACATCATCCCCGATCCGCACGGACCAATACGAGGCCGGGCCTTTGTAGGGGCAGCGAGACTTGCTTGCGCTCGGCACCAGAAGATCCATTCGCAGGTCCTCCTGCGGGAGGTAGTAACGGACGGGGTGATTGGTCTCAAAGAGCAGCCTCGGCCGGCGAGTGTCGGCGACCGTTTGCCCATCGACGATGACACGAACGTGGCGCGAGCTCTGAAGCACATCCACCCGCTTGTAGGGATCGCGCGGGTGGACGAAGATTTCCTCGTCTTCCTCGTACCAGTTATCCATCTTATTCCATTCAAAGGCGAAATGGTCCTTGAGTCCGCTTGCCTGCGCTAAGGGGTTCAAATAGCTCCACGCCGCATTCTCGGCTGCTCTGATAGCCGTCTTCGCTGACCAGTAGCCGGCATCCCCTTTATAGGGACAGCGCGTTCGATGATCCGTCGGGCTGAGCAGGTCGGCGCGCACATCCGCCCGGGGAAAATAATAGACCGGCAAGACGTCGGCTTCGCGCAGCAACTTGACATGTTTGCTATCGGCGATGGTCTCCCCGCCAAAAACGATCCGTACGCGCCTGGGGCTTTCGGAGATGTGTACCCAGTGGCCGGGGTCGCCATGAACCGGCACTCGTGCTTCTTGTGTAGGCATCAGATCATCCTCCTCTAAGCCGCAGAGATTTCGCAATTTTCTGGCGTTTCGGTCGGCATCGGATGCACCCCCTCCTTCATCCTCCCCCGCGCGCGGGGGAGGAAAGAGGTGGGGGCTCCGAACTTTCGCACGCGTGTGTCTCATCCGCGCTGTGCCGCGGTCGTGAATCCTCTTCGGCTAGTTCAGCTTCCTCAGTTTCTGCAGACTGCGAAGCTCCCGCGGCGGCTTCAAATGCTGTCCCATGATCGTCCAGGAAACTTCTCCGACATAAATGTCCCCGCGCGAATCGAGCGCGAGGCCGTGCGGGGCAATAAATTGCCCCGGCGCTTCCCCCGCGCGGATATCGCCGAGGCGCGCCAGCCGTTTGCCCTGCTTGCTGTATATATCGAGCCGGTTTCCCAAGTTCGGACATTCTTTATTGACACCCATGCCCGGCCCAAGTTCCCCGACGTAGCAGAGGGGATCCGGTCGCGTCGTATCCATATAAAGCGCGCACGGCCGGTGCATGTTGTTCCATTGAGTCTCGTATTTGCCGTTGCCATCGAATACCTGCACGCGGTGGTTTTCTCTGTCCGCGACGTAAACCCAACCCTCTCGATCGGTGCAGATATTGTGGACGATGTTGAACTGGCCGGGATCGCACCCCGGCTCGCCCCAGGACAAAAGAAGCTTACCCTCAGGAGAGTATTTGTGAACGCGAGAGTTGCCGTAGCCATCCGAGACGTAGATCTCGTTTTTTGGCGATAGCGCCACGTGAGTGCAGCGGTTAAAGGGCTCTCCGCTTTGGTAGGGGGCCGGCTGACCTGGAATGCCGAGCTGCAAGAGTATTTTTCCGTCCAGGGCGCACTTGCGCACCGTGTGGTCGCCGTCATCGGTAAGGTAAATTGTGTCGTCGGGACCCATCGTGACACCATGGGCTCGTTTAAACGTTCCCTCGCCCCAGGACCGGAGGAAATTTCCGTCACGATCGAAAACGATCACCGGATGTTCACCGCGGCTGAAAGCGTACACCCGATCCTGGCTGTCGACGCCCACCGCCGCGACTTCCTTAAAGCTCCAGCCCTCCGGCAATTTTCCCCAACCTTCCAAAACTTCGTAGCGAAAAGCTCCGCTGCCGACGATTACGCTCATAAAGCCTCCTTGCCCTTCATTAGTTTCGAGTTTCGTGTCTTGAGTCTCGATTTTAAGGCCAAAACACGACACGACCACGCGCTTCCGGTCCCTGTCCGTGATTTCCCGCCAAACGGACGCTACCGATTATCTCCATCAGCGTTTACTGCATTTTGCCGGCCAAATCCATACCACGAGTGGAGGGGCCTTGTTATAATCGCCCGCTATGAAACTCTCCCCCATGATCTACTACTCGTTGGCCGCCGTCTGTCATACCGCCGGATCGTCAGGCGCCGCGATGCTGGCGCCATTTTTCATGAAGCAACACGGTTACTCCATTGCGCTCGCTGGCATTCCACTCGTCGCCAATGGCCTCGGCCGTGTCTGCTCGGACCTTCTTTCCGGATTGATGGCGACCTATTTAAGTTCTGGTGCGCTAGTGATCATCGCCGTGGTGATCGGGTTCACGACAAGTCTCGTCGGTTATCTTTTTCGGGATCTGATGCCGGTGTTTCTTACCGCCTGGATAATTTTTGGCCTGACCGAAGCGATGTTTGCGCTCTCTTTGAGAAAAATCGGTTTCGATCAGTCCACTCCCGAACGCCAGGGACAAGTCCAAGGGCAGCTGGCCTCAGCCTTGGGAATTGGCTTCACCCTGGGCCCGCTGCTGGGCGGGTTCGTCGGAAAATGGCTGGGATCGGATGCGCTTCTTCTTCTCTATGCCGGCCCGGAAATTCTCGTCCTGGTTCTCGTGTTGATCGGCGGCGCGCATCGCTACCGCAAAACCGGCCGAGATCCTTCGATGACTCTATGGCGCGAGAGCGTCCACCTTCTCAGCAAACCTCCTTTCCTCGCCTCGTGCCTCGCCATCTGTCAGTCTTTCTTTTTTCTGGTCGGTGTTACCCGGGTGGCCTTTCCTTTTCTCGCCGTGAATGAAAGAGGGATAGGTCTAGAGATCGTCGGAACTATGGTTTCGATCTCACGCCTGACCGATACGCTGGGCCGTTTCACCGGAGGTTGGCTTGCCGATCGAATTACGGCTCGCCGGGTGATCCTGCTGGGAGTGGCCGTGGGAATTCCCATGTTTGTCCTCCAAGTCCATGGTAGGGGCTTCATCACCCTGCTTATCCCGCTTGCGCTGATGACAATGGGTTTCGGTTTCACCAACGTCGGCTCGACAATCTTTGCGCTACAGTCTGCGCCCGGGGCGGCCAAGGGACTGGGTCTTGGACTCTCGCGGGCTTCAACGTCGGTGGGGCAGATGCTGGGGCCGTTTCTTTGCGGCGCCTTGATCGAACAGATGGGTTATGAGGAAGGGTTTCAGGCCATGGCGTTGATCTCAGTCGCCGTCTTGGTTCTGGTCTGGTTTGGCCTAAAAGAGGGACCGCCCGACAAAACGACCACGGACTACAGACAACAGACCCAGTAGTCCGTGGTCTTGTAGTCGGTGGTCTTTTTTCGCGCCAAGACGCGAAGAACGCAAAGGTTAAACCTCAATGAGATCTGATCCTGGATCCGGGTCACGCCTTAAACTCTTCTCCCAGCGTCAGCTCGCGGAGAAGGTCTTGGGGGTTTTCTCCTGCGGCCCCCTGGCGGTTTTTTTCGGCACGCCAGGCCTCCAGGTAAGCCAACACCTCGTCCTCTGAGAGGACATCCGCATATTTCTGGTTCATGTCGAAGAGATTAATGGCGTGGCAAGCTTCGTGGCGGTCAAAAACTCCTTGTTCCACGACAATCATGCGAAAACGATTGGTCGTACCATCGACGACGCTCGCGCGCACGCAACCGCTCGTGCTTTCCCCCACCGTGATAACCGTATCGATCCCCAGAAAGTTGAGATGGCCGACTAAAGGCGTTCCCCAAAAAGCGCTTGGGGAGACTTTCCGCAGCACGGTTTCGCCGGGAAGGGGTTTGACTTCATCGACGATATCGTACTTGCGGCGAACGCGATCGAGCTGTTCCGGAGTCATGTTGGTTCGTTTTCCTTCTCGGCGAAATGACCAGCCCTCGATGCTCACGCCGTCCAATCCGGTTACGTGAATGATGGGAATACCGACCTCGCGCGCCTTGGCCAAAACTTTTTGAATGTGCGGCAGCGAATTCCATCCGGCCAGGCCGCAGCTGCCGGGCCAGGTCTTGATCGATTCGAGCAGCGGCTCAGGCCTATCGCCGAAGACCCACCTATACAAATCGATCAATAGCAGCGCGGGCCTCTGCCCGAACCCGATCCGTTTATGTTCTTTTCCGGCAATGGAAGCCTTGTCCTGCTCGGTCAGAAATCGATCCCATACGCGCTCAGCCATTGGACACCTCCTGGGAACTTGTCTCCTGAGAAATTTTCCAAAGACTTATCACCCACCGCGTTGAACCGTCAAGGACGGAGTTGCCTAAAAACTTCGGATGGAGATATAGTTTTCTACCGGAGGGAAGGTGAACATGGAACCCTTGATGCCGATTGATTTGAAACAGCTCATCGAAGACGTCAAAGCCCAAGGAAAGGCCCGCAAAGTTCTCTGGCAAGACTCGGAGTCGTTGGCGTTTCTCAGCAGCGGGCGCAGGGAGAGAAGGGATTTTCATATCGATCCGAGCGATGAAATCACGCTGCAGCTGACGGGCGTGCAAAACCTCGTCTATCTCACAGCTGAAGGACAACAGGAGACCGCGACGCTTAAACCCGGCCAGATCCTTCTTTGCCCCGGGGGAGTGCCCCATTCCCCCAGGGTTGAGGAAAACTCGTGGTTCGTCGTATTTGAGCGCAAACGCAAGCCGGGAGAGAAAGATCAATTCGTCTGGCTATGCGACCAATGCGGCGGTAAGGTCTACGAAGCGTCGGTCGCTGTCGGCGACTATCGCGAAGATCCGGTATCTCAAGTCCATCGGCAATTCTATGCGAGCGAATCACTGCGCACCTGCAAGAGCTGCGGGACCGTCATTCCACGGCCGCCCGAATAGCGTGCCGGTTGGCCAATCGATGAGACACGAAATACGCCGCCAATCTATTCATTCGTCCTAAAAGCAATACACGTTGATAAAAGCTGCGTTGGAAAGAGCCGACACTTTCTCTGAAGGAGATTTCGGCTTCCGCTAAGTGTTCGGCTTTTTTAGTATAGGCGCATGCATACACTCGACCGGCGCTTCATGCCCGACGCGCTGGCATATGCCTTGCGTTGAAAACGGCCAGGAACGGCCTGAGGAGAAACCATCTTAACCAACAGTAGAAAGGAGTCTTTTTAATATGAATGAAAAAAAATCGCTTCTCATGGCGATAATTCTGTGTGGTACCATCGGACTCGTGACACAATTGGTATCCGCGCAGCAATCCGGAACTGCGCCGCAGTCCGGGTCAGCACAGCAGCCGGGATTATCGCAGCAGCCCGGATCAGCGCAACAACCGGGATCGGCACAAGAACGGGGTCTGACGCAACAACCAGGAGCACCGGAGAAAGTTCCGGGACGGCAGCTACCGGAGCAAAAAATCCCGGAGAGAGTGGAACCACCGGCGGCAGGGGCTCAACAGCCAGGGCAATCCGGCATGTCTGCAGACGAGA
>DASTOD010000276.1:0-5918 GCA_035762645.1 Binatia bacterium
TCGTGCCTCCCGGTTGCACATTTTCTCCGAAGATCAACGTGGCACGGGAGAGGGTCATAGACCCTTGAGTTCGGCTCCGCAAAGTGGCTTGACGATGACTAACGCTAATGTCGAGACTGCCGAAGATGTGGTAGTCCAGGACGTGAAAGGCCGGATGCTCACTCTCAAGTATAAGGATGGGGAGATCAAAGTCCTGGTGCCGCCGGATATTCCTGTTGTGAAGCGCGTGTTAGCGGACGCGGGATGGCTTAAGCCCGGCACGGAAGTTTCCATCCAGGGAAATCGACCCGCGGATGGCACTCTTTCCGCTACACAGATCACGGTCCGGGCAAATTGGGAATAGTTGTTTGGATGTTCTTCTTTCTTGCGCGGTTCTTAATCACTTTCGGGGAACGGCAGCCAACCGCGTCGCCCGAGAAATCCAAGAAAGTAACCCCAAGCAATCACGCTTACGACAATCAAAGCTACAAGCTGCACATGCGGCATCGAACTTTCGCATAGCAGCGCAAACAGTGCTCCCAACGCCGCGATCGGCCAGCTAACGCCGCGAAACGAGGCCCCGGCCTTCTGCCCTTTGACGAGCATTTCGAGCAGTTTGTCTTTTGACGGCAGCACGTCTTTTATGGAATCGGGCTGTTTTCCATGCACGATCAGCTGCCAGAATGCTTTGAGAAAAGCGTGTCCGATTCCGTTAAAGACAATCGCGTTAATTCTCGCCACCCACACGCCGTAGCCGACGCAGAACACGAGCACGAATGGTATGTGGAAAGCGACTTGCGCCGCCGTTGATAAACCGCCCGGAATTGCCGCCACCCAGCCGCCAAGGCTCATGCTCGCGATAAACGCGACGATCAGCACGAGAATCTGCTTGCCCTGACTTTGCGGTCGATACAGCCGTCCGTATGGAGTTTCGAGCCCGTCGGACGGAATATCTCTGTACGCTGAAGTTCCCGCCATCTCACCCGGTTGTGATCACACGGTTTTTTGCGCTCATCGTGGTCGTGACACGTGATCGTGCTCGTATTTACGAACACGAGACACGCACACGAATCACGAAAATCGCGCACCTTACAAGTGAACCTTTTTGAACCGTCTGAAAAAGAAAGTTTTTCAATTTTCGAGAGGACCTTCCAATCTGAAGGTTTTACCGGCCAAGCGCGCCAGCGGCGGCACCTGATCGTCGATATGGCAGGCGAGCGCCTCCCCGACGAACAGGATGAGCCCGCCTGCCCTGAGCTCGCTCAGGACTCGACACTCGACATTGGCATGGCAGCCTGAGACCAGAGGAGCCTGCACATGCTTGGCCGGAATGACCGCTAACCCGAGCGCCGCGAATTTATCGTCGATGTCCCGCCCGGAGAGACCGCGGCTTCTGTCGATGGCGTAAAATTGATTTTGGGAGCAAACGTTGAGGACGAATTCCCGACTGTTCTGAATGAGCCCCTGGCTGTAATTTCCATCCTGGATTCCAATAACGACGAGCGGCGGGTCATCCGAAATTCCCAAGGCGCGAAACGCGAACTGCACGTTACGCTTTCCTTGCCATGCAGTCGAGATGAGGTACAGTCCGGTCGGTGTTGTCCGATACGCCTTATCTAAGGCGACTTCACGCAGCATACGGTCTCCTTTGGCGGTCTCTCTTATTAGCGGGCCGGCAGGGGCTCAGCCCCGGCGATCTTTTTGAACAGCTCGATGACTTCCGGCTCGCGCGGGATTTCCCGAATCACCTTTTCGTGGTCTTCGGGCAGAAGCGGTGTCGGTTCATCGCCGACGATCTTTTTGTACTCCTTGTGAAAACCAGGGTCTCTATAGGCTTTGCTAAAGGCTTCCTGGAGAATTTTGACCCGCTCTTTGGGCGTGCCCGGAGGAAGGATGGAAGGGGCGCCGCCCACCCGGAAAGCACGCTGCAGAATAATCACCTTGCGATCGTTATCCGACCTGGCCAAGCTCTCGAGTTCGGGCAGGTGGCTGAAGTGAGGATGCTTTCTCCCTTTGGGAATTTCAATGATCGAATGAAAGTCCACCACGCCTCCTTGAAGCCAGTCCGGGTTCCGCACGACTCCGTCGGCGCCGGTCGCGCGGGCGTCGATCTCGCCACGTAACAGCGCGGGGTCAAGCTCCGCGCCCCCGTAACCGGTGACGAACTTCGGCTCTTTAAGACCTATTACGTACGCAAACAAGCGGCCTTCAACGTAGGTTGAAAAACCCACAGATTGCCCTCCGATCCTGAGTCCGGAGGCGGCCCGGAGTTTTTCTATGCTGTTCAAGCCGGCCTGTTTACGAGTTAAAAAGACCGGATGATAGACGCTATAGGGTGATCCCAGATAGAAAAACTTGTCGAGATCGTACAGGATGCCCGACTCTCCAAGTATGGCAAGAGACACCAGGCTGGCGCCGACGTTGCCGATCGTAAGCCCGTCGGGACGAGATGATCTAAAGAGGTAGTTTGCGGCCTTTCGACCTCCTCCGCCCGCCATGTACTCGCTAATAATGGTGGGGTTGCCTGGAATATGCTTCTGCAAGAAAGGGATAATAGCTTTTACCCGCAGGTCTCCCGTGCCCCCCGGGTCCCTTCCTTGAACGATCGTGATCGTCTTTCCCTGATAAAAATCGCTCTGTGACAAAACGGAGGCGGGTATAACTGGATGGGGAATTATCGCGAGTAAAAATACACAACCGATATATTTTACTCCCACTGCAGACCTCCTATCAGAAGGGCCTCGGCGCATTATCGTTTTTGACCGACTGAACGCGTAAGGATGGCTAACTCTTCCATGCTTCGCGTCCTTAAAGAACTTCATGCGGGACGAAGTGTATAAGTGCATGCAAACTCAGTCAACGAACACGGTCTGGATGCTCACACCGTCGGGAACGGATCTTCTGCCCTCAACACCCACGCGCTGTTGTGCCTGAGGAATCCTATTTTCGGATAGTAATCTACCGCTTTCGGCGCTGCCAGTAAGACCAGCATCGATCTTGGCCCCATCCTATTCCTCGTCTTCTGTATCAATTCTATTCCGATTCCGGTCCTTTGATGCGATTGCCTCACGGCCAGATCCGATAGATATCCTACATAGCTAAAATCTGTCAGCGTGCGGGAGATCCCTACCAGCAAATCTCCGTCCCACGCCGTCACGATCAGGTTCGCGTGTTTGATCATATCTGAAACGATCTGCCTATCATCCACAGGTCTTCTCTCGCCGAGAGTCGATCCCTTATAGAGATCGATCACTTGATTAAGGTCGAGATCGTTGCCGTACCTGTATTCGATCTGTCCCATCGTATGGACCTCTAGTTGTACTTTTTTCCAGGATTGCGCTGCCTTCCGGCGTAAGAGTCACTTCGGCCCGTAATCGGCCGTCGCGTGCGACCCGGATAAGACCCTGTGTTAGTGCGTCCTCCCATACAGGATGCCGGGGGCACGAGGTCTGCCAAGCCTCCATGGCCTCTTCATAGGTGCGCGGACGGCTTGAAACCCAGGCAAGAAACTCTACCATCAACAGGCTTACCGGCTCGGACATGGCATACTCCTTTTCACGAGACCGCAGCGGATCAGTGCCGCGAAACTCCTTCGCGGTATTTTCTAGTCCGCCCCCTATTCTCCGGCCTCGACGCACGTTCTGCAATCAGCGCCGATAGGCGAGCATGACTCCATCCCGGACGGGAAGCAGAACGTTTTCGACTCGCTCGTCTTTTCGAATCCGATCGTTGAGGACGGCAACCGCCCGCGCCTCCTGATCTCTCGGATTGAGAACCCTTCCGCCGCGGAACATGTTGTCCAAGACGATGAGCCCGCCCGGCCGGACCAGATCGACGGCACGGTCGTAGTAATCACTGTAACTTTCTTTATCGGCGTCGATAAAACAGAGATCAAATGGCCCCTTCAAGGCCTTCAGGGTTTCCCTGGCCGGACCGAGCTTGGTCTCGATCTTGCACCCGTGAGGGCTCAAGTCAAAATAGCGCCGCGCGATTTCAGTGGTCTCGGGGTTGACGTCGCAAGTGATGAGCTGGCCATCTTCCGGCAAGGCCTCCGCCATCGCAAGGGCGCTGTAACCCGTGAACATGCCGATCTCCAGGACCCGCTTCGCCGCCGTCAAGCGAACCAGCAATCTCAGCAGCGCCCCTTCGAGAGGCCCGACCATCATCCCCGGATAATCGGTCTTTTGGTGCGTCTCCTTCCAAAGGCGCGCATGAAGATCGGAAAGCGCGCGCGTATGACGCTCCGCGTACTCTTCAATCTGCTCAAACGAGGCCATACGAAACCTCCATTGCCATTTCTCTCGCCCCCAAAATAGCGCAAACAATGGCTGCCGCTAAGACCTAGGGATGGTTAGGGCCCGTCCCGTTTGGCCTAAATCCCTAAGAGCTTGGCGGCATTTTCACCGAGAATCTGCGCTTTGAACCGATCACCGATAGGCAGGGATTTCACCGTCTCCACGGCTTCGATGGGACTCTGGCCAACCGGAAAATCGCTGCCCATCAGGAGCTTTTCGGATACCGTTTCCTCGAATAATTGCCAGGGGATTAACCCGCGGTACGCTCGATGGAGCGGCCAAAAGGAGAGATCGGCGCTGACGTTGGGATGGCGCACCAAGAGGCTGTGTGCATCCATGAAGCGATGCATCCCCAAGTGCGCGACAATAATCTTCATCTTCGGAAACGCGAGGGCGACATCGTCCAAGGTCGACGGCTCGCCATATTGAGATCTCGTGCCCAGGAACGAAGGTCCAGTATGAAACATGATCGGAATCCCGAGCTCTTCGATTTTGGCATAAATGGGATAATAGCGCGGGTCGTTATAAAACATCTCCACATTCTGCGCGACAATTTTCGCACCTCGAAGCCGAAGCTCATTCGCTGCGTACCCCAGCTCGGCGACCGCTTGGTCACCGGCGTTCGGATCGAACGCGGCGAAACCGATCAACCGGTCCGGATACTTGTCAACGATTTCAGCGGTCGCTTCATTGCGCTGCCGAACCGGCCCGTTCTTCCACGCAACCGTCAAAAGCACGGCCCGGTCGACGCGCGCCCGATCCAGTTCCTTGACGTAGTCCGGCAGCGTGATCTCTAGAGCCGACCGGGAATAGTATGTATGTGAAAGCGAGTGCACTCCGGGGTGGACGGGAGTGCCGGCGAATACGGGATGTGCATGCGCGTCAATGATCATGGTGAGGTCCCCGGCGTGCTAATTTTTAAACCACCACCATAGGAGTCCATCAGCTTCTGCAAGCGGTCGTAGAGCGCGTCAAGCTCTTTTTGGAGCTTCTTGCTATTCGTGTGATTCGCTTCGGCCGCTGCGTAGCCCAGTAAATCGTCGACTTCATCCAACGTGAACTTGCCTGAGAGCCAACCACCCGAGCCAGCGGCTTTCCTCAAACGCCGAATATATTCCGGGTCAGCAAAAGTGTGGTCGCCTATGAGTTCGACATCTCTCGCGCTAAAACAGACCTCCATCGCTTCGCCGTACGCGATTCGCTTTCGCCCACTCATGCGCTGTCTCCTACGAACAATCTACGATAGTCGTCGCCATTCTCGTCCGCACCTCTCCCGGCGAGTTGAAGAAGCGCGCGTGACCACGCAGTGCTCCCATTTCGCCGTAAACTCAGGAGGATACGCGTGGCATCGAATTAATAGCAAACTTCGAGCGAGAAAGCCCTGGAGAAATACAATACTACATAGGCCGCTGTCTGCCCTGCTTCGTCACCACAACAAGGCCCGGTTTGCGAGTCAGCGCAGCCGCACTCCGAACTGCGTCAGCCGCTGCCGGAAGGTCGCTTCCCCGGCCCGGTTAAGAGGAGGTTGCGTTCCTTTCAGGCGTTTCAGTAGCGTCTATTATTGACGGGCTAGTTATAAGGCAACCACTCACGCTTATGAATCCTTCTTTCCTCATATGTGTGCAACGCCCGTCGTTAGAACGG
>DASTOD010000277.1:0-6172 GCA_035762645.1 Binatia bacterium
GGCGACTAAAACGACACCGACCGACTTTGGTTTGGCAAGCACCTTCGGTATCGTTTACCTGGCAATTACGGCGGTGGGCATCTTCCTGTATCTCAGATTGACCGCTATGTCGGAGCGCTTTGCCACCATCACAGGGAAGGGTTACCGGCCCTCGCGCTTTAATCTCGGTCGGTGGCGAGTTCCGTTGGCAGTCTTAAACATTGGGCTCTGTTTGATTGTTTTTTTTCTGCCCATTCTGATCGTCGTCTGGTCTTCGTTCCTGCCCTTTTACATGCCGCCTTCGACGAAGGCACTGGCCAGCCTCACGTTGGACAATTACACGAGGCTTTGGGAATTTCCGCTCATTCAGCGCGCCATGTGGAACAGCTTCGTTCTCGGCGTCTCCAGCTCGACGATCACTATGGTGCTCACGGCGGTCGTGGCCTGGATCATCGTGCGGACCCCCTGGCGCGGCAAAGGCCTGCTTGACTTTCTGGCGTTCAGCCCAATCGCCGTTCCGGGTTTGGTTATGGGTATTGCGATTCTTTGGCTCTATCTGGTCGCGCCGGTGCCGGTTTACGGGACCCTTTGGATTCTTTTGATCGCCTATGTCACAAAGTACCTTCCTTATGGCATGCGAGCGTGCTCGGCTTCGATGCTCCAGATCAAGAAGGAGCTGGAAGAAGCCTCGGAAGTTAGCGGCGCCACTTGGCCCAGAACTTTTTCGCGGGTCATCCTTCCTCTCCTGGCTCCGGGTTTTGTCGCGGGATGGGTTTTTGTCGTGACCCATTCTTTCCGTGAGCTGGCAACCTCGATTATGCTCTACCGAAGTGGGACGGAAGTGATCTCCGTTGTGCTCTTTGAGCTGTGGGAAACCGGCCAGTATCCTCAGCTTTCGGCGCTGGGCATGATTCTGGTTATCACTTTGATAGCTATCAGCCTTATGGCGCGCGCCATTGGAGGAAGATTTTCCATTCAACAGGTGTGACGCCCGAGCCTATCTGAGCTGCTTTCGAATGATGATCTCCTCGATCAACTTGTAGCCTTTCTCCTTTACCTTGGGCATATGCTCATGCCCCATCATCAGCATCCGCACTCCCTTTTCTTCCAGGTTCGAAACCTCTTCATAGGCGGCTTTGGCTCCCTTTCTGGCCGGTAGACTGCCTGCCTTGGCGATGGCCGCGGCCCCTTCTGCGCTCAGGACATAGTCCATATAAAGCGCCGCAGCGTGCGGTTTTTTGGTACTCTTGGCGATCCCCCGATGACTTCCCACGGACGCGGGCGCCGGATTGGTAAAATTCATGGCCAGGGGACAGCCTTTGTCATGCTTCATCTGGGCAACTCGCGCGGCATAAACCTCGGCGGCAATCTTGATCTCGCCGCTGCACAGGAGCTGCACTTGTAACGTGTGTCCGTTGCGTGCCACGGCGCCGTTGCGCATCAATGCCTTCATATACTCGGCGGTCTTTTCCTCGCCCCACTCGAGCAGCCAGGCGAAGACCGCCTGTTCCGGCTCGGTGTCTATCGAGACCTCGTTCTTCCACTTGGGATTGAGCAGCTCCTGATAAGTCTTCGGGGCTTCCGCCGGTTTGACCAGGTTGGTGTTGTAACCGATGACCAGGAGCGCATAGTCGGACGCATACCAGAAGCCGTTCTTGTCCCAGAACGGGTTGGCATAGGCCTTTTTCTCAGGCGTGTCGTAGCGGACCGTAACCCCCGCTTTTAACAGTTCCTCGATGTAGTCGAAATCAACTCCGACAACATCGGCTTGAAGCTTGCCCACCCGATGCTCCAGGAGAATGCGATCCAGCCCCTTAGCGCCTTGGAGCCGGGTCGTATCGATTTTGACGAATGGGTATTTTTTGGCGAAGCCGTCTTGGTAGGCCCTTATGCTTTCGAGCCCGGTGTTGGAATAGACCGTAAGGCTTCCCTCTTTCTTCGCGCCCTCTTCTAGACGTTTTTGTCTTTCATTGGCGGGAAGCTTGCTGATGCCCGCAAGGACTTCTTCGACGGTCGCCGATTGAGCTGGAGCAAAAAGAGCCGCGGTCAGCGATATGGCCGTCAGAAAAATCCTCACCGTCCCAGTGATTTGCATAGAGCACCTCCCCTCTTGATTGGGTGCCATATATATCCAATCAGGTGCGGATGGCAAACGCCGATACTCGATAAGAACCTCAATCTTTAGGATTGCATGCGGCGCCCCCTCCAGTATCCTTCACCGCGGTCCAGACTGTGTCGCAATCGCGAAAACCCTCGAGTCATTGGCCTTTCTGTCATTTCGACCGCAGGGAGAAATCTTAGATCCCTCACATTCGTTCGGGATGACAACCATTGCGACACAGTCTCGTGGCGTGGGGCGGGAAGAGGTGGGGTACGGATCTAAACTGGGACCAGAGCTTGGCTCAGCCGCACGTGAATGCGCCGGACCCGCTCCACTTGCCCTTTGGCGGGGAAACGCTCGTAAAAGCCTTCGGCACGAAACTCGCGCGCTAAATCGGCCCACGGGTGCAGGCTCGGCAGAAACACGTCCGGTGCCCGCTCCTCCTCCCATTGTTGAAGTAGTTTTCGGCTGCGAATGAAATCGCCGAAGACGCGCAGCAGCGCTTTGAGCGTGACGTCGCGCGTAAACATATATCTTTCATTATCGCCCCAGACCGCACCCATCACCTCGCGCACCGCCTTGAGGTAATCCCGCACGAGCGGGTAGATCCGATCGGCGCGCATCTGAAAGCGCTCATCTAAAAATTTTCGATTCAACTGAACGACTTTGTACATTTCATTGAAAACTTCAGACTGGAGTATCCATTTTTCCTGCCGGCTGCGCCCGCCGAGCCGATTGATACGGTAGCGCAGCGGCGAGTCGTTCTCCTCGTACAGCAAATTGACTATTTTGGCGGCAAGTTTTTTTTCCGGAGTCTCCCAGGACACCCGCTCGTAGAGATCGACGAGATGGGATTTATTGATTCGAGTGTGCGTCGAGTTGATGATGACAAACATTTCGGTGGCGAAATCCGCGCTCTTGCCGTCGAACAGCATACAGGGAACCTCTACCTGTTTGAGCTGCTCGGGATATCTCTGGCGAAAGAAATGGAGTGCGGCGAGCCTGTGTTGCCCGTCTATGACAAGGAACTTACCTTCGGGCTCGCCGAGAAATCCGACACTCTCGTTGGAATCCGACCGCCGGAAACGCAGTATCTCGTCCGTAAACAGCAGGATCGTGCCGGGAATCAGCGGCTGGCTGACCGCGGTCTCGTAGAAATTGACGATCTGGCGCACTTTTCGGCGATTGAGCACCCGCTGGAACGACTTCTCGCTCTTTTCGATCCCGGCGATAAATCTCGCGACCTCGTCGTCTCCCGGCTCATCTGCTTCAATCCGCTCTCCCTCGAAATAATAGCGGCTGCTGAAGCTCACCCGATCTAACAAAGCCGCGGCTGGGTAGGCGATAAAGTAGAACGTCCCTTCCTTCTGAGTGATTCGTGTCGCCAGCATAATCCTCCCTCCCCGCAAGCGATTATAATTCCCTCGGTCGCTCTTTTGCCAGCCAAAAATGGGGGCGCCAGCGGTTCGAGCACGGGGTTCCCTGGTTCTTAGTTTTTCCCGCAGATTATGGTATCCTTTTGCCGTTAAACGCTCCGATGAGCAGTAAACCCATTTTCTCCGATCTAACCCAGTCGACCACCCTGACTTCTCGCCTTCTTGGGTTGGTCAACGGGCGCCGGTTTAAAAAGTGGCTGTGGGGTTTTGCCGCGGTTTTGTCGATTGTGGCCGGCGTCTTTGTCGAGATCCAGACCTCATGGCTACAATCTTGGATATTCACGACCACGAATCAGCGGCTCTCCTTCGCTGTCGGCGAAGGGCAGAGTCCAAGCATCGCTTTCCCGCGATCCGGACCGTTCGATAACCGGCGCGGTTATTCAAAATTGGCTGCGTTCCAGTCCCGATTGGAAGCCGCCGGCTTTGAGATCTCGCAACAGGTCCGACAATCGGACACCATGGTAACGCTTATTGGACGCGGTATTTCACCGCCGTATCCGGAACCTGCGGCTGCGCGCCTCGGGATTCGGGGCGCCGATGGAGTACCGTTGTTTCGCTATGCCCAGTCGGAGTTTTTGTTTCACAAAATCGACGATATTCCGACCCTCCTGGTCAAGACCCTTCTTTTCCTCGAAAACCGAGATCTCGACAGCCCGGCAACCCCCTGGCAGAATCCCGCCATCGAATGGGACCGTCTTATCAAAGCCGCGTTTCTGTACGTCGGCGCCAAGCTTCAGCTGCCTGTACCCCTTCAAGGCGGCAGCACTCTGGCCGTGCAACTTGAGAAGTTTCGCCACTCGCCCAACGGCCGCACCGACACGCCAGTGGAAAAATTGCGCCAGATGATCGCGGCGAGCCTAAAAGCGTACCGCGCCGGGGCGAATACCCGGGCCTGGCGAGAACGTATTATCATCGATTATCTCAACACCGTGCCGCTCGCCGCGGCGCCGAGCTATGGCGAAATTCACGGACTCGGGGAGGGGCTGCACGCCTGGTTTGGCATCGAGTTGGCGGATGCCGTCAAGGCGCTCAACACCTCCGAGATCACACCGGCCAAAGTCCGTGCTTTCAAGCATGCCCTGACGCTGCTCATTTCGGTGCGAGCCCCGTCCGTTTTCCTGGTCGATGAGCGAGCCTCGCTGAATGAAAAGGTAAACCAGTTTACCAGGGTCATGGCGCGCGCCGGAATTATCGATTGGGAACTGGCCGCGGAGTTGCAGGATGCTCCGATCCAATTTTTACCCGGCGCCCCCCAACCGCCTCAGCCCTCTTCACGCCAAAACAAGGCGGCCAATGCCATCCGGATCACGATGATGGATCTTCTCGGCGTTGCCAATCTCTACGATCTGAATCGGCTGCATCTCGACGTCGACAGCACCATCGACGTCTCGTTGCAAAAGCAGGTGACTGAATTTCTCCACAGTCTCGCGGATCCGCAAGTCGTCCGCGCCAAAGGATTGAACGGCGAGCGACTGCTGCAAAATGCCGACCCCAAAAAGGTCATTTACTCTTTTCTCCTCGTCGAGCCCACCCCCGACGGCAACATGATTCGGGTACAGGCGGACAACCTCTCCACCCCGTTCGATTTCAACAGAAGCGTCAAATTGGAGCTCGGGAGCACGGCCAAGCTGCGCACGCTCACCCATTATTTGGAAGTCATGGCCGAATTGCACAAGGAGCTAATCGTCCTTGATGAAGCGGCGCTGAAGAAGAAAACGCTGGAAGCGCGCGATCCCTTGACACAGTGGGCCGTTGAAACCCTGCGCCGGGAAAAGAACGTCGGCCTGGAGATGTTTTTACAACGGAGCATGGAACGCCAGTATTCCGCCAGCCCCTACGAGGCGTTCTTTACGGGCGGCGGGCTGCACCATTTTGAAAACTTCGCTCCCGAAGATAACGGGCGAATCCTGATACTGCGCGAGGCGTTTCGAAACTCCGTCAACCTCGTATTCATTCGTCTGATGCGCGATCTGGTAGCCTATCATCGGGCTCGGCTGCCGTATAATTCTGACGCCGTGCTCTCCGATCCGACTCATCCGGAGCGGCAGCGCATGCTTCGGGAAATCGCCGAAGAAGAGTCCCGGAGCGTTCTTCGCCGCGCCTATCAACTCTATCAAGGCCAGACTCCCGAAGAGGTCGTCAATCGGCTGCTCGGACCTCGCGGCAAGACGGGGCGCCGCTTGGCGATCCTCTTTTTCGCGTGGCGGATCGGCGCGGACGAACCGGCGCTTGCGGCGTGGTTGGCCAAAAATCACGAAGCCAATACGGCTGGTACCGTTTCCGATCTCTTCCGAGCTTATGCCAATCCTCGTCTCAATTTGGCGGACCACAGCTATCTGTTGTCACTTCACCCCCTTCACGTCTGGAGCGCGGGAGAGTTCGTGAAGAACCCCCGACTGTCATGGGAAGATCTGTATCAACGCAGCGCCGAGGCTCGTCACACGAGCTCAAGCTGGCTCCTGCAAGCGCGCAATCGCCGCGCTCAAGATTTGCGACTGCGCATCAGATTAGAACGAGATGCTTTCGCCCGCATGACCCCTTATTGGCAGCGCCTCGGTTTTCCATTTAAGACGCTGGTCCCGTCTTATGCGACCGCCATCGGCAGTTCGTCCGATCGTCCGGTGGCGTTGGCCGAGCTCGTGGGCGTGCTGCTCAA
>DASTOD010000278.1:0-3782 GCA_035762645.1 Binatia bacterium
TAGATGACGTTCTCGAAGCATTCCCACCTCTTTTCAGCAACCTGTTAGTGCTACAAAACCAACGAGCCCTTCCAGGAGCGCTCGATAACCTTGTGCCAATGCACCGCTTCCGTAGGTGGCTCCGTTGAATATATATCTAAAGATATATGACGACACCGCAATTAATAACCGCTTGAAAAAAAACAGCAAACCCCCGACTATTTTGCAGCGCGACCGCTCTGTTATAGTCTGGTTGTCATGAGGATGTATTTGGGGCAGTTGGCTCCGGTTTTCTTTTTCGGCTCTTTGATGGTAGTCACCGGCTGCACGGCTTTTGAAACAAGCAACAGCGGACCGATGGTTCACACGCAAGAACAGGACTGGGCTTCCGGGTATATCGCTCCGTTCGTGCCGACACCACATGAAGTCGTGGAGCGCATGCTGGAGCTGGCCGAGGTCAGCGCAAGCGATGTCGTTTATGATCTCGGATCGGGAGACGGTAGAATCGTCATTGCCGCAGCCAGAAAATACGGCGCGAAGGCGGTGGGGATTGAGATCGATCCCGCGCTGGTGACGCATTCGCGCCGGAACATAAAAGAAGCCGGTTTGGAGCATCTAGCCGAGATTCGCGAGGAGGATATTCGGAACGCGGATCTTTCACCGGCGACCGTGGTGACGATGTACCTCTATCCCAGAGCCAACTTCCGGCTGAGACCGGCGATCAGGCGCCAGTTGAAGCCAGGCTCCAGGGTGGTTGCTCTGGATTTTGGCATGGGCGATTGGCAACCCGATCGGGTAGAGCGGATGACCGACTCGAGCGGCTTTTTGCGAACCATCTATATCTGGCGCATTGGAGAGGGGAGCAGGCGCTAATTGGCCAACTGTGTGCTACTCACTGTGACTCGCCTCCAGGTTCTCCCTCAAACACATCGGCTTAGCGTCGCAGAGCCGCAATCAGAGTAGCTACAGACATTTCACCACGAAGATCGCGAAGAGCACGAAGTTAAGAAGTTCGAGAATATTAATTTGCAAATCCTTCGTAGCCTTCGTGTGCTTCGTGGTGCCATGGTATCTATTTGTCGTATCGGCTCACGCTGACGCACAAGCCCTCCACAATTGGGAAACCACTTTTCGGAGTAGAGCCATCACGGCGTTGACAACCGTGATGAGCGAATGTTATTCGGGCGCAGGCAAGCTGAGGTTATTGCGCGGAACGATAAAGGTCGTCCGTTGGGCAAGCTCGCCAGAGGAGGAAGGAGATGAAGTACCGGTGCATTTCAGCGGATTCTCATCTGGAGGTGCGGCCCGATCGATACACCAAGCGAGTGCCGGCGAAATATCGCGACCGCGCGCCTAAAGTCATTACTCTCGAGGACGGAACACTGGCGGTGCTCCAGGAAGGACAACCTCTGGAGCGGCTCATTTCCAACATATCTTGCGGTTTGCCGTACGAAGAACGAAGGCCCTTCGATCCCTTGCCCGGGGAAAATTACGAAAACTCCCCAGGCACCGGATCGCCTGAGCAGCGGCTGCGCGAGCAAGATGCCGACGGGGTCGATGCGGAGGTGCTCTTCCCCGGCAACGTCGGTCCGGGTTTTTGGCGCGGCATCAGAAACGACGACGCCTATCGCGCGGTCATTCGCGCCTATAACGACTGGCTGGCGGAGGACTATTGCTCGTACGCTCCGGAGCGCTTGATCGGGGTCGGCGTGATTCCCATCACCAATGTCAATGATGCCCTTCAGGAACTCCAGCACTGCGCGGCGCTGGGGCTCAAGGCGATCGCCATCGATAGCTTTCCAGACGGGCAAAGATTTCCGATGCCGAGCGACGATAAGTTCTGGGCTGCAGCCATTGATCTTAATACGGCAGTGACGATTCATGTGCAGTTTGGTTTTCCGCGGCGGAGCCGCGGCGCGCCGGCCGCCGCGGGACCGTCGTTCAAATATCCGCGCCAACCCGACCCGGAACACCATGTTCCCGATGTCGTCGAGCGCTACAATAAATACGGCTTCCGAGGCAGCATTCATATGACCCAGCTGATTTGCGCGGGAGTCTTCGAACGATTTCCCAAACTCAACATTTACGTCGCCGAGGTTCAAATCGGCTGGATTCCTAACTGGCTGGATCAGATGGACAACGAGTATGGCCGGCAGAGGTTTTGGGCGGAACGCGTGCTGGGACTGCCGCAGCTTCGCCGGCTGCCGAGCGAGTACGCGCGCGAGCACTGCTACTGGGGATTTAACCGCAATCCCGCCGGCGTGCGCATCGCGCGCCAGGAAATGGGTGTGGATCGGGTGATGTGGGCGAGTGATTTTCCCCATCTGGAGTCGGACTGGCCGAATTCGCGGCGTGTGATCGAAGAAAACTTTGCTGGCGTACCCGAGGAAGAGAAATGGAAAATGACCGTGGGCAACGCCGTGAATTTTTTCGGACTGGAAGACGTTCAGGCCGGGCGAGGAGCCGATAACGCCAAAGCGGTTCACGTGAGCCACTGAGAACCCCAATGACCGAAGAAGAGCGGGCGTACAATATTGAAGAATTTTCCGTCTCCGGGCCCTCCCCGGCCCATCCCGGCGAGCGGCTCGAGGCCAAGATTGGCGGTATGGCGCCGGCCTTCGAAGCGACAAACCTGGAGGGAGCGACGGTTCGGCTCAGCGATTTTCGCGATCGGTGCCATGTCGTTCTGATGACCGGCGCGGTCACGAGCCCGATGTGCGCTTTCGAGATCCCCGCGATGAACCGATTGCACGAAGCGCTGGCAGGCCGGGGAGTTTGCTTTTTTCTGTTATACACCAGGGAGTCGCATCCGGCGGAAAACTATCCGGCTCATCGCAGCTTTGAACAAAAGCTGGCTCACGCGCGTGACTTGAAGCGATTGGAGAATGTTCAATTGCCAATCCTCGTCGACAGCCTCGACGGAAAAGTTCATCGGCGCTACGGCAGCTGGCCCAACGCGCTGTTCGTTATTCATAAAGACGGCCGGCTGGTCTATCGCAGCAATATGGCCAATGACCGCGAGCTCCGACAATTCCTGGAGGATCTTTTGGCGGCAGATCGCCTGGTGGCCGAGGGGCGCATGTTGCACGCGCAATATTCGGAGCGCCTGGTTGGGCACGAAGCGGATCAGGCGACGCACCGGCGTGTCTACGAACGCGCCGGCCCCAAAGCGTTCGAGGATTATTGGCAAAGGCGCCCGGAAAATCGTAATCGCTGGCCGTAGAGTGAGGGAATGCGTGCCTTGATAACCTCGCGCCAGTGGCTGTTGGCACTTTTTGTCGGGTTGGGTGTGCTTATCCCGCAATCAGTAACTGCAGCTACCCGAGATCTCGAGCGCGTTCGAGCCGGGTATTCGGTGGGCGGGCTTATTCCGTTCCCGGTTGTGGTCGCGAAAGAAAACAAAATATTTGAGCAACTAGGTTTGAACCTGGAGTTGATCAACCTCCCTCCTACGCTGGCGGTCACGGCTCTTGTCTCGGGGGATCTGCAGTACGTGGTGTTTGCCGGAACAACGCTCAACGCTGCGGTTCGGGGTCTGCCGGTGAAATTGGTGATGGTTTACAATGATCGCCCGCTTTTTTCTTTAATGTCCCGGTCCGAAATTCGTTCATTGAAGGACCTGAAAGGAAAAGTGCTGGGTGTCGCGTCGCTCACGTCGGGTGAGTCGTTTCTGTCCAGGCGACTGCTCAAAGAGGCGGGAATCGATGTCGAGCGAGAAGTGGTTTTGCGAGTCATTGGCAATACGCCGGACCGGCTGATCGCTCTGCGAACCGGAGTGGTCGACGCAACGACGCTGACCGTTC
>DASTOD010000279.1:0-3973 GCA_035762645.1 Binatia bacterium
TCCCGATTCGAAATCGCCTAACCCCTTACGCCTTACGCCTCACGATCCCCCTTAATTGGAATGCCGTAAGGCGTGAGTCGTCAGGCGTGAGACGCGCCCGCAATTCGAACTCCATCCGATTCGAAAGCGCCTAACTCCTCACGCCTTACGCCTCACGATCCCCCTTAATTGGAATGCCGTAAGGCGTGAGTCGTCAGACGTGAGGCGCGATAGTAATCGAACTCCATCCCGATTCGAAATCGCCTAACCCCTTACGCCTGACGCCTCACGATCCCCCTTAATTGGAATGCCGTAAGGCGTGAGGTGTCAGGCGTGAGGCGCGACAGTAGATCGAACGCCGTCGATCCGAAAGCGCCTAACTCCTCACGCCTTACGCCTCACGATCCCCTTAAAATGATTCCCTCCGCAGCCAGGGCTGCCAAGTTTTTTTCGTCAAGACCAAGCTCTAGAAATACTTCAGAATTGTGTTGGCCCAGAAGCGGCGCCGGTGCCGGCGCAGGCCGGAGACCGTCTACCTTAAAGGGACAGCCTGCTTGCTGGAACGATCCGACCACGGGGTGCGTGACGGTGCCGAAGAAGCCGCGCGCCTGGATATGCGGGTCCTTCATAAAATCCAAGGGCGAGTTAACCGGCAAGCCCGGTATGCCGTTTTTTTGCATCAGTTCGGCAAGGTCTTCTTTTAAAAATCGGGAAGTGTAAGACGTCACCTGCGCGTTGATGTAATCGGCGTTGGCGCGCCTGAGATTGCTATTGATCCACTTCGGATCGTCGAGTTCCGCGGGATGATCTTCCCAGACCTTTAGAAGAATCGGCCAGTGGTTTTGGGTGACAAAGAGCGCGATCCATCCATTCTTGCACTCAAACAGATTGGCGGGGGCATTGTGCTGGTGTTGACTGCCGGCGCGCTTCATGACGCGGCCCTCGGCGGAATAATTGAAAGCAACATGCTCGTGCAGCGCCAGGCTCGCCTGGATGGAAGCATCGATATAGGCGCCAATGCCGCGGGTCTGGCGCTGCCAAAGTGCCAGCATGACGCCATATGCCGCGAACAGGCTCGCATAGTAATAGGACTGCGTTTCGGGGGGATTGCAGGGCGGCAGTTTGGGATCGCCGCTGATGTACAATAACCCGCCCATCGCCGTACCGACGATGTCCGGCGACTTGAAATGAGCGTATGGGCCATCCTGGCCGAAGCCGGTCAGCGACACTAGAATCAAATTTGGCCGCCCGGCCAAAAGCTCACCAGAGCCGAGCCCCAGTCCCGCGAGATAGCCCGGCTCGAAGCTCTCGACCACGATATCCGAGCGCGCTACCAAATCGAGCAGAAGCTTTCGACCGCCCGTCTGTCTAAAATCTAAGGTAATGCTGCGCTTCCCGGCATTAAGGTATGTGAAACGCAAGCTTCCTTCTCCATGTTTATGGTCTTTTGCGAACGGCGGCTCGCGCCGTCCAGGGTCACCCGCCGGGGGCTCGACCTTGATAACATCCATCCCGAAGTCGCGCAGGAGCTTGCCGCAGAATGAACCCATCGACGAAGCCAAATCGAGAACCCGGTAGCCGGGTAGGAGTTGTGTTGCGTTAGTATTGTCTTTCATGAATAGCCGTCTGGACTGTTAGGTCGAGGATAGAGGATAGAAGATCGAGAATCGCTATACTCGATCCTCCATCTTCAATCCTCGACGGTTGTTCCTCGCGGATGTCAACCCTTTTGATTACGAATCAGATGCTGCCCCAGCCGCCAGCGTAGAACCTCGGGAGTACCCTCCGTGATGCGGATGCTCCTCACCTGCCGGTACCACCACTCCAACGGCAGATCGCGCGTCAGTCCAATGCCACCGTGAACTTGAATCGAACGGTCGACGACCCGGCTCGCCATTTCCGTGCACATGATCTTGGTCATGTAGGAGAGATGCCTGACATCCTCGCCGCGGTCGCTCCGCCAGGCGCATTCATAAACCATCAGGCGACAGGCGTGGAGCTCCATGGCCGAGTCGGCAATCATAAACTGAATTGCCTGTCGCTCCGATAGCGGCTGGCCGAAGGTGACGCGATCTTTCGAATAGTCGATCATCATGTCGAGCGCCCGTTGCGCGATGCCCACTGGACGCGCGCCGTGACCGCGAATGCGCCCTTCTTGGATCCATTTTTGTGCAATCGAAAACCCTTGCCCCAGGCCGCCGATGATGTTCACGGCGGGAACGCGGGCGTTCTCGAACAGGATCTGACCGGGAGCGTCGCCCATCATCGTCGGCCACACACGCTCCAGAGTCACGCCGGGCGCTTTCATGTCGACGATGAAGCAGGTAATGCCGCCGCGCGCCCGCTTCTCCGGATCGGTGACGGCCATGACTTGCGCGTAATCGGCGCGTGCCGCGCCGGTGATAAATCGTTTGGTGCCGTTGAGAACGTATTCCTCGCCGTCCTTGATCGCGCGCGTGCGCATTCCCGCGGGATCGCTGCCGGCATCGGGTTCTGTCTGGGCGAAGCAGATCCGTTTCTCGCCGCGTATGACGGGATAGAGAAAGCGCTCTTTCTGTTCCTCGTTGCAGTAAAACAATACGGGCCGTACTTCCGGTCCGAAGATTTCGGCGTAGCGAAACGGCAACGCCACCGTCCGCGCCACCTCTTCCATGATGACGCAACGGCTCAGCAGATCGAGACCCGCGCCGCCGTACTCCTGCGGAACATCGAGCATCCAGAGCCCCATGGCTTTAGCCTTATCCTGTAAGGGCTTGAGGAAATGCGCCGGCATGTCCTCGCCCTCGGGACGGCACTCCCGCTCTATAGGAATCAGTTCTTTATCGACGAACTTCCGAACGGTTTCTTTAAGTAGTTGGAGCTCGTCGGGCAGATTGAAATCCATTTTCGGGCTCGGCTTATAGCGTATGGCATATAGCTTATGGCTGGAAAGTTTGCCACTACCATACGCTATCCGCCATATGCCATTAGCTATTTGCGCGCTTGTATGCCCCCAAGCCGGGCCGGTATTTCTTTTCGTCGAGGAACTGTTTCATGCCTTCTTCCCGCCCCTTCTCCGGATCGGTAGCGCGGAGTGCAATCCCCTTGGCGCCCATGTAATCCTCGGCTTGCGCGTAGTCCATGTTGCGGCAATACTTGTAGACTTCCTTCGCGGCTTTGAGCACCTGGGGATTCTTCTCCATCAATTTTTTGGCCAGCTTGATTGTCTCCTCGCGCAACTTCTCCTTCGGCACGGCATAATTGACGAGCTTCATCTCGGCGGCCTTTTTTCCATCGAACGGATCGCCGGTCATGATGTAGTACATCGCGTCCCGATAACACATGGCGTCGGCCAAAACCCGGCTCACCAATCCGCCGGGGAAAATACCCCAGTTTATCTCGCTCAAACCAAAGATCGCGTCCTCGGCGGCGATGGCGAAATCGCAGGCGATGAGCGGCGTAAACGCGCCGCCGAAACAGAAGCCGTTGACCATCGCGATCGTCGGTTTTGGAAAAGTGAACAGCCGGCGCCAGCGCCATTCTTGGGAAGCCCAACTGGCTTTCCGCCTTTCTACCGGATTGTTGTCCGTTCCGCGAAAGTATTCACGCAAGTCTTGGCCCGCGCACCAACTCGGGCCAGCGCCTGTTATCACCACCACTCGAGTATCTTTATCGACCTCCAGCTCCGTCAGAGCTTCGAGCATGTCGTAATGAAGCTGCGGATTCATCGCGTTTCTCTTTTCGGGCCGATTGAGAATGACCCAGGTGATGCCGTCTACTTCTTTTTCCACCTTTACCGTCTTGTATTCTTTTACTTCTGGCATTGTCTCCTCCTTATTGCCCCGTTATGACTCGTAGGTTTTTACGTTCTGGTACTTACTAACCTTCTTTAGATTTAGCAACTTCACAGATACTTTAGGCGCGCTCATCCCGAGATTCCGTAATCCCATTTGTTCGGCTACCCAGACCGCGCTATGAAGCGCGCTGACCTACCTCGGCGAGCGCCTGCTTAAGG
>DASTOD010000280.1:0-3663 GCA_035762645.1 Binatia bacterium
GAAAGCGGCGATGAGTTTCGCGTCTATATCGATCCGCAGACGCGGCTGCCGTTGCAGACTGAAATTCTCGACGACGACCCGCTTGAAGGCGACAGCAGCTACATGTTGCGTTACGACGACTGGCGCAAAGTCGACGGCGTAATGCTGCCGTTTAGTTTGCGCTACGAACTAAACGGCAAAGCGCTGCAAGAAGAACAAATTAAATCGATACGCCACAACGCGGCGCTCCCCGGCACTGAGTTCGCCATCCCCGAGTCGGTACGCGCCGAAAAGACCGACGTTAAGCCGATCGCATCCCAATGGATTCTGCGCCGTATCGCTGGCAACTTCAGTTATCAGGATATGGGCCGCGCACCGGTCATCCAATGGTTGCAACTCGCTCCCGGCGTGCACAAGATTCAAGGCGGGTCCCATGCGACGATCTTAGTCGAAATGCGCGATTACCTGGTCGCCATCGAAGGGCCGCTGTATGAGGCGCGCACGGCGGCCGTGATCAAATCGATCAAAGAGCGATTTCCCGCCAAACCGATCCGTTACGCAATCCCGACCCATCATCATCTTGACCATGCCGGCGGGATTCGAGCGTTTATGGCAGAGAGCGCGACGATACTTGTGCCGTTTAACGCCGCGGCATTCTATTCGAAAGTCGCGCGCGCGCCGCATACACGCCATCCCGACAGTCTGGAGCGCAACAAACGCGCCGTTGTCATCGAAGCGTTCGGCGGCGGCCCCAGAGTCCTCAGCGACGGCGCGCGGCAGGTCGAAGTCCATCCGCTCCCGACCTCCCATTCCGACGATCTGGTCGTGGTATATCTTCCGAAAGAAAAACTGCTTATCGAAGCCGACCACATCAGCCCGCGCGACGGTCAGGTGAGACCGGGCCCTCGGGTCAAGGAATTCGTCCAGGAGCTCGACAAGCTCAAGCTCGACGTGGCGACGATCGTCGGCATCCACGGCGACCAGGCGAGTCTCGAGGCGGCCCGGGCGGCAGCCAAGAAGTAGGGGGCGCGCTATACCAGTCGGCTACCGCCCTGCCGATTTCAGGAGGACTCCCATGCGTTATGAACTTTACTATCAACCATCGATCCAAGGCCGCGGCGAGTTCGTTCGCCTTCCGCTGGAAGATGCCGGCGCCGATTACATCGATGTCGCGCGCGACCCGAAGTTCGGCCGTCCCGGGATCATGAAATTCCTCGAAGACCCGGCTTTGGAACATCCACCGTTTGCCCCGCCGTTTCTGAAAGCCGGCAAGCTCCTGATTTCCCAAACCGCCAACATTCTCCAGTTCCTCGCCCCCCGGCTGAGTCTCGTGCCGAAAAGCGAAGCAAGCCGGCTCTGGGCGCATCAGCTGCAACTGACGATAGCCGATTGGCTGTATGAAACCGGCCAGACGCACCATCCGATCGCGAACGCCCTTTACTATGAGCAACAGACCGACGAGGCGAAAAAACGCGCCGCGCATTTCACCTTGAATCGAATACCGAAATTTCTCGGCTATTTTGAAAGAATTCTCAAACAGAACGCCAAGGGCGGCGACTTCGTCTTCGGCAAGAGGGCGGCCTACGTCGACCTCTCGCTCTTCCAGATGATCGAGGGATTGCGTTACGCTTTTCCAAAGACCATGGCGCGACTCGAACCGCAGCACCCTAGACTGGTGGCTTTACACGATCGCGTCATGGCGCGTCCCCGAATCGCCGCCTATCTCTCGTCACCGCGGCGGTTGGCGTTCAACGAGCAAGGCATTTTCCGCCACTATCCCGAGTTGGAAGAGGGATAGACGCTGATGGGTCAGAATCCCGTCGCAGAGCGCTCCCCCCTGAATCCAGGCAGGAGCCGATGCTTTGGAGATCCTGTGTCCAAAATTGTATAATGTCCACGTTACGTGGACATGCCCGATGAAAAACAGCCTTGCTTATACGAGCTGTTCAGGGGCGAGCCGTAGCCGATTTTCATCGCGTTTGAGCCGACAATACTTCAACGTTCGGAGGAACGATTCGAATGGAATGGAAAGAAGCACTCCCCCTGTTGCGAGAGAATCACACCGGTGTCGCGATCAGCGTTACGCCGAAGGGCCGCGCGCACGCGACCATCGTCTCGACGGCCGTGCTGGACGGCAAGGTCGGGTTTGCGTCGCGGGGGCACACCGTGAAGCTTAAAAACATCCAACGGACAGGCCGAGTGACCGTCACCGTCATCAAGCTCGACACCCGGCGCTACGTCACCGTCGAAGGCCCTGCGTCCATAGAGCCTTGGCAAGATACGCCAGCGCACATCAAGCGTCTGAAGGACCTCTACGTCGCCATGGGCCGGGCCCCCAAGGGTACGGACGAGGAATTTGCCCAGCAAATGCGGAACGAGGAGCGAGCCCCGGTTCTAGTTACCCCCGAGCGCCTCTACGGCAGCCTCCGATCAGGCGCCTAGCGACCACTGAAAACCCCAGCTTACGCTGTCTCGGGTTTCGGGTTAACTCGAAACGCGAGACTCAAAACGAACACGTGCGCGGCTACCCACCGCGCAGCGCCCGATAAATTTTCTCCGCTGTAATCGGCAGATCCTTGATTCTCACAGCCACCGCATCTTCGATGGCGTTGGCGATGGCCGGGGCCGCGGGACTGATCGGGTTTTCGCCGATGCCTTTGACATGGTAGGGACCGACACCTTCGCCGCTGGCAACGATCACGGTTTTGAGCGCAGGAATGTCCTTGACGGTGGGGATTTTATACTCGCCGAAGTTGGCCACTCCCACTCGCCCGTCCTCGACCGGCAGGTGCTCGATCAATCCGTAGCCGATCCCCTGAACGACCCCGCCGTCGATCTGTCCCTGATGACCCACGGGGTTCATGATCATGCCGGTGTCGTGCGCTGTTGTCAGTCGACGCAAGGTAACTCCGCCGGTCTCCGGATCAACGGCGACTTCCGCGACCTGAGCGGCAAAGGCGGTCACGGGAGAATGATCGTCGTCCTTATTCACGGACTCTCCCGTGATCGAGCGCCCGGCTTGGGCCAGTAGCTCACTCCAGGGCCGCTGCTTCTTGGTTTTCCTGTTGACGATTTTTTTTCCGCTGAGAATCAGGTTATTCTTCGCCCAACCCAATTCGGCTTCCGCCAGATGCAGCAATTCCTCTTTGGCCGCGCGCGCCGCTTGGAACGCCGCGCCGCTCGCCACGCGAGTGCCGCGGCTGCCGCCGAGCCCGCTATCGGCAGAAACACCGGAGTCCGTGTCCAGAGTTTTAACTTGAATCTCTTCGGGACCGCAGCCAAGTTCCTCGGCGACGATCTGCCTCAGCGTTGTGTACGTACCGGTGCCTTGTTCGAAGAAAGATGTCTGGATCACGATCGAGCCGTCCGCGGCGAGCTCAACTTTGAGCGACGTGGTGCCGCCCCCTGGACCGCGATAACCCATCGCCACGCCGCGCCCGACATATTTCCCCTTCGGCGCTGAGTACCCCGCCGCTTTCGCAGCGGCCTTAAGCGTCTCCTTGGCCTTGATGGCGCGATAGTGGCCGCCGGTCAAAGTGATGTCGCCTTCTTCCATGAGGTTTTTCATGCGGAACTCGTAGGGATCCATGCCGAGCTTGCGGGCAACGCAATCCATGTGGGATTCCGCGGCGAAAAATCCTTGCGGCTCTCCCGGAGCGCGCATCTGCCCGCCGGGAAGATTGT
>DASTOD010000281.1:0-2787 GCA_035762645.1 Binatia bacterium
ATGATCATGGCGTCGCCGGACGGCGCGATGGCAGTGGCGGTCGCGCCATGGACCAGCACCGGCTTCCACGAGGACGGAACGCCTTTCGACCGGCCGGGTCGCGCCACGATCGCGCTGGCGAGGCAGCCGGACGGGCGCTGGCTCGGCGTGCATTCGCACATGTCGTTGGCGCGCGGCGTCCCGCAGGATAGCCACGGCAAACGGGCGGTCAAGGCGCGCTAGGTAAGGGCGCCTCGAAGGCGTGTTTTTCAAAACTCGACCCGAAGCGCATCACCTGCCACGTTCGAGAGAGGAGGCTAACGATGCTCTTTCCGACAATGCTAGTCGGCAGCTACCCGCAGCCCGAATGGCTAATCGACCGAAACAAACTCGCCGGCCGCTTCCCGCCGCGTGTGCGTGCGAAAGAGCTTTGGCGCATTCCGGAGCCGTGGCTCGAGGAGGCGCAGAACGACGCCACCCTGCTCGCCATCCGCGCGCAAGAGGAGGCGGGCCTCGACGTTATTACAGACGGTGAGATCCGCCGGGAGAGCTACTCGAACCGCTTTGCCACTGCGCTAGAGGGCGTGGACATTGACAATCCTGGCACGGCACTCGACCGCTCGGGCCACCCGAATCCGGTGCCGCGCATCGTTGGACCGATCTGCCGTAGGCAGCCGGTGGAGTTGGACGACCTGAAGTTCTTGCGGGCGCACACGTCGAAGCCTACTAAAATGACGGTCCCGGGGCCGTTCACCATGTCGCAGCAGGCACAAAACGATTACTATCCCAGCGAGGAAGCGGCAGCGATGGATTATGCGGTTGCGGTGAACGAAGAGATCCGCGACCTGTTCGCCGCCGGCGCCGATATTGTACAAGTTGACGAGCCGTATATGCAGGCGCGACCGGACAAGGCACGCGAGTACGGCTTGAAGGTGCTCAACCGAGCCTTGGAGGGGATTTCCGGCACGACCGCCGTTCACATTTGCTTCGGTTACGCGGCGATTATCCACCAGCGCCCGTCTGCCTATTCTTTCCTGCCCGAGCTCGCGGGTTGCCTGTGCCATCAAGTCTCGGTGGAGACCGCACAGTCGAAGCTCGACTGTGCCGTGCTCGGGAAACTCGAGGGAAAGAAGATCCTGGTCGGGTGCATCGACCTAAACGACATGGCAATCGAGACGCCTGAAGTCGTGGTCGCACGGATCAAACGAGCGCTGGCCTATGTCAAACACGAAGACGTGATCCTCGCGCCCGACTGCGGGATGAAGTACCTCCCGCGCGACGTGGCCTTTGGCAAGATGAAGTCGATGGTGGCCGCGGCGAAGGCTCTGCGCGCAGAGTACGGGGAATAGCTATCGCTCCATCAATCAAATGGAGGCTCACGTGAAGCGCACCTGGGTGAGCTCACCGTTGGTGGCGGGGCTCCTGCTCGTGTTCGCCTGCAGTGCGCGCGAGTCGATGCCGCCGCACAACGTAGCGGCTGACCTCGGCGGCACGTCCTGGCAGCTCGTGAAGTTTCAGGGCAGTGACGACAAGACGCTGACGCCCGATGACAGGGCGAAGTACACGATCGCGTTCGGGACCGATGGGCGTGTGAGCGCTCGAATCGACTGCAACCGCGGGGTGGGAACGTGGAAGTCTGAGGGAGCGAATCAACTCGAGTTCGGCCGGCTCGCGCTCACGCGCGCGATGTGCCCGCCCGGATCGCTCCACGATCTCATCGTCAAGCATTGGGAGTTCGTGCGGTCGTACGTAATCAAGGAGGGCCATCTCTTTCTGTCGCTGATGGCGGATGGAGGCATTTACGAGTTCGAGCCGATCGGCGGATCGAAAGCAGCGCAAGATCCCCCGGTAATAGCTTCGTAAGCGGGCTGTTTAAACCGTGGACAACGGAAAATGTTGCGAGATGAGGGCAAAGTCCGAGTCTTTATGTAGAAGCGCAATCTCGTGTTTGATAGCCAGTGCCGCAATTAGGCAGTCAACAGGACTTCGGATCGTGAGTCCTCGTTTCCGCAGGTTCCGGTAAATGTTGGCCGCCTCTAAGTAGTCCGTGAACTCGCCCTCAATTCTCGAAAAGAGCAAGAGATAGTTAAGAATCGATTGATGCTGCGAATCATCCCTTAGTCCTTGAAGAATTTCCTGCGCGATGATTCCGGTGATAAAAATAGGCTCTCGCCTCTGAAGACACTCCTTGAAAAGAAGATTTTCCCGCGACGAACTCCCGCGAAAGAAATCGATCCAGACCGAAGTATCAACGAGTATTCGCAAACCGGCCCTTTCTCATCTCTTTCAAATCCCCTTCCCACTGGACCTTACCTTCGAGATCTAGAATTCCTTTGGCTTTTTCCCGGCGGATGAGTTCGCTCAACGCGAAATGGATCAGCTCCTTCTTTGTCTTTTTGTTGAAGAGTCGCATTCCCTCTTTGATCAGTTTTTCGTCCAGTTCGACGTTGGTCCTATGCATGAGCTTCCTCCAATCAACGGATACACAAGAATACAGTCATTTTGTGTATTGAATCAACCGTCTCTAATACCACCGAGCGTTCCTAGCATCTTGGCTTCGAAATTCATCAGTCGATATTCAAGGTTGACGATGGCCGACGGAGGCATCTACGAGTTCGAGCCGATCGGCGGATCGAAACCGGCGTCGCTAAGGCCACCCGTCGAATTCAACGGTCCGGTCACGCGATGAGGAAGAACTCGAGCGGTTGATTCTTGCGCACACGCCGAAATTTATGGCGATGCGGGATGCTGCCGAAAGAAGGACTAAGAAAGGACGGGGACTTAAACACTCTGAACTCTGGAAAACGA
>DASTOD010000282.1:0-7907 GCA_035762645.1 Binatia bacterium
TTCTCTCCGGTCGCGATTATCATTCGATGCATCACGAGAACTCGGCGTTCCAGTTTCAGCCGCAGATGAATAATCGGCGAATGGTCTGGCATCCTTATTCCGGGATTCCAGGAATCATCGCTCTGCACAACGGGGAATACCAGCATCAACTGGATTGGTATCGCAATTTTGTCTACGCGGAGGAGCGGGCGCGCGGGTTGGATTTTACCGAAGACTTGGCCTCGCCCGGCATTTTCCGTTGGGATCTTACGGCCAGCGAGGCGATATGCGTCTTGGCTGCCGAAGGCTTGGAGAGCGATCGATTGGCCGCGGGCCAGACGGCGGAAAGCTTGATGCAAAACTTCCGCAGGATCGAACGCCGGCGTCGCGCCAATTTCGCCACCTCTCTCGATCGCTCGGCGGACGCCTATCTCGTGAAGCGCGGCAAGGGCAAAACCGTTGTCGCCGGCTATCCGTGGTTTACCGACTGGGGACGCGACACGTTCATATCGCTGCGCGGCCTTTGTTTAGCGACGCGACGGTTCGACGAGGCGCGCGACATATTGCTCGAATGGTCCGGGGTTGTTTCCGACGGCATGCTTCCGAATCGCTTTCCGGATCAGGGTGAAAGTCCCGAATACAACTCCGTGGATGCCTCTCTGTGGTACATTATCGCCGTTCAGGATTTCTTGGCAGCGATGCGGGCGGCAGGAGAAAGAGTTCCCGAACGGCAGAAAAAGTCTCTACAAAATGCTGTCGAAGCTATACTCAGCGGCTACTCACGGGGGACGCGCTATGAAATCCGCATGGATTCCGATGGTCTTCTCGCTGCCGGCGTTCCCGGCGTTCAGCTCACCTGGATGGACGCCAAAATCGGCGACTGGGTCGTGACACCGAGGATCGGCAAACCCGTCGAGATCCAGGCGCTCTGGCTGAATGCGCTTTGGGCCGGCAGCCAATTCTCCGAGCAATGGAAAGCACCCTTCACTCGTGGCATGGGAAGTTTCCGCGCTCGCTTTTGGAATGAACAAGGCGGTTATCTTTATGACGTTGTCGATGTCGGTCATCAATCCGGTAAAGTCGATCCGTCCTTTAGACCGAATCAGATCTTCGCCGTCGGCGGACTGCCGCTTTCGCTCATAGAAGGCGAACGCGCAAGCAAGATTGTCGAGGCAGTAACGCGCCGCCTTTGGACGCCGATGGGTCTCCGCTCCTTGGCACCCGAGGAACCGGGTTATGCGCCCAAGTACGACGGCGGCGTCAGGGAGCGTGACGGGGTCTATCACCAGGGGACGGTATGGCCTTGGCTGATCGGTCCATTTATGGAAGCGTGGATACGGGTGCGCGGGGGAACCGACGACGCCAAGCGTCAAGCCCGTGACCGCTTCCTTGGCCCGTTTATGGAACATCTCGACACCGCCGGTCTCGGCCACGTCTCGGAGATTGCCGATGCCGACCCGCCGCACACGCCGCGCGGTTGCCCGTTTCAGGCCTGGTCCCTCGCGGAACTTTTGCGCGTTGATAGACTGGTTTTGGCAGCTTCGGCACTCGAGGAACGTCGGCAACAGACCGCGGCAAATTGATGTCTGAATGAGCATAAAAGGCTGTGCGAATTTTTTCCATCAGAGACTATGTCGTAATGTCGCAACTATCCGGTTGTCATCCCGAGCAGAGCGAGGGATCTAAGGATTTCTCGCTCCGCTCGAAATGACACGAGAGGTCCGTCTCTCAAGGAAGAGAAAACTGCCAGCAACTCAGCCTCCCTTGGTAACTAATGTTGATATCCTATCTACCCCAAATGAGAGGACGCCGTGACTAAGGAAGAACAAAGACTGCAGGAAGATCGGGAGCGTAAAGTCAACTGGAAGCGTTGGGGGCCGTATTTATCCGACCGCCAATGGGGCACCGTGCGCGAGGATTACAGCGCCTACGGCAGCGCCTGGGATTCTTTGCCGCACGACCATGCGCGCAGCCGTGCGTACCGATGGGGCGAAGACGGCCTTGCCGGTATTTCCGACCGCCGCCAATACATCTGCTTCGCGCTGGCGCTGTGGAACGGCAAAGATCCGATCCTCAAGGAGCGCCTCTTCGGACTGACGGGAAACGAGGGCAACCACGGCGAGGACGTGAAGGAATATTATTTTTATCTCGACTCGACGCCGACTCACTCCTACATGAGATTTCTCTACAAGTATCCTCACGCTGAATTTCCCTACGGGCGGCTGGTCCACGAGAACCGCCAACGAAGCAAGCGCGACCTCGAGTTTGAGCTGATCCATACCGGCATTTTCGACGACAATCGTTATTTCGATGTTTTTGTCGAGTACGCCAAAGCCGGGCCGGATGATATTTTAATTCGCATCGAAGCCATCAACCGCGGCCGTGAGCCGGCCGAACTGCGCCTGCTGCCGACGCTTTGGTTTCGCAACACCTGGTCCTGGGGACTGGATGAACGCAAACCGCAAGTCAGCCGTGACGAAGCGGCCGAAGTCGCCGCGCTGAGACTCTATCATCACTATTACGGCAATCGCTGGCTCTATTGCGAGGGAAAACCGGAAATCCTCTTCACCGAAAACGAAACCAACTCCCGGAGGCTCTTTGGTTCGGAGAACACCTCGTCTCATGTGAAAGACGGGATCAACGACTACATCGTTCACGGCGCGAAAGACGCGGTGAGCACGACCGGGCCGGGGACCAAGATGTCGGCTCACTATCGTATGACCGTCGCCCCGAGCCAATCGACGATCGTGCGCCTGCGGTTGACGGACTCGGCGCCGATCGGCGGAAAGGTTCTCGACGGCGAGTTCGACCGAATCTTCGCCGATCGCAAGAAAGAAGCGGATGAGTTCTACGACACCGTCATCCCCCAGGCGATCTCGGCTGATCGCAAAAATGTGATGCGCCAGGCGCTCGGCGGTTTACTTTGGAGCAAACAATTTTTTTACTACGACGTAAACCGCTGGCTGAAAGGCGACCCGGCGGGACCCGAGCCGCCGCGGGAACGGATCCAGGGTCGCAACCATGAGTGGCGCCACCTGTATAACGCCGATGTCGTGTCCATGCCGGACAAATGGGAATATCCCTGGTACGCGGCGTGGGATCTGTCGTTTCATTGTATCGCCCTCGCGTTGGTCGATTCCGACTTCGCCAAGGAGCAGCTCACGTTGATGACGCGCGAATGGTACATGCATCCGAACGGCCAATTGCCGGCCTACGAGTGGGCGTTCGGCGACGTCAACCCGCCGGTGCATGCTTGGGCGGCATGGCGCGTTTACAAAGTGGAGATGAAGCGCCGCGGCCGGGGCGACCGAAAATTTCTCGAACGTATTTTTCATAAGCTCTTGCTGAACTTTACCTGGTGGGTGAACCGCAAAGACGCTGAAGGACGAAATGTCTTTCAAGGCGGTTTTCTCGGCATGGATAACATCGGCGTCTTCGACCGCAGCGCTCCGCTCCCCACCGGCGGCCACCTGGAACAGTCCGACGCCACGAGCTGGATGGGCATGTATTGCCTCAACATGCTGGCGATCGCGCTGGAGCTGGCGCGCGAAAATTCCGCCTATGAGGACGTGGCGAGCAAGTTCTTCGAGCATTTTGTCTATATCTGCGAGGCCATGAACAACCTCGGCGGCGAACGCATCGAACTATGGGATGGAAAGGACGGCTTTTTCTACGACGTCTTGCATCTGGATGACGGTCGCAACGTTCCGCTCAAGGTCCGTTCCATGGTGGGATTGATTCCACTGTTTGCAGTGGAGACGTTGGACCCGAAGATCGTCGATAAGCTGCCCGGTTTCAAGCGCCGCCTTCAGTGGTTCATGGAAAATCGGCCGGAGCTCGGCGATCACATCGAAACGGAGTCAACAGACGAGGGGCCGCGCCGTTTTCTCTCGCTCGTCAACCGGCAGCGCCTAAAGCGCGTGCTGCGCTATATGTTGGACGAAAAGGAGTTCTTCTCCCCTTTCGGCATTCGCGTGCTGTCGCGCTATCATCTCGATCATCCCTATACCCTGCCCGTCAACGGCATGGAATATCGGGTGGATTACGAGCCGGCCGAATCGAGCACGGGGCTGTTTGGCGGCAACTCCAACTGGCGCGGCCCGATCTGGTTTCCGGTCAACTATCTTTTGATCGAATCGTTACAAAAGTTTCATTATTTTCTGGGAGACAGTTACAAGGTCGAGTGTCCCACCGGCTCGGGCAACACGGCCAATCTCTGGCAAGTGGCGGGCGAAATTTCCCAACGATTGACCCGCATTTTCCTACGCGACCAAAAGGGCCGCAGGCCGGTTTTCGGCGGCACCGAGAAGTTTCAAAGCGATCCCTATTGGCACGATCTCATCCCCTTCCATGAATATTTTCATGGCGACAATGGGGCCGGGATAGGCGCGAGTCATCAGACCGGCTGGACGGCCTTGGTGGCGAAACTGATCCAGCAGTACGGGAAGTGAGCAAGTAGTGGTCAGTGATCAGTTCTCAGTGGTCAGCTCGATATCCCAGTAATCACTCGTCACTGGCAACTGAGAACTGGCAACTGACCACTGGTCACTGACTACTGGCAACTGAGAGGGAGTTATGGACTACGATCTGATCATCATTGGCGGTGGGACCGCGGGCATCAATGCGGCGAAAGCGGCCCATAAACTAGGCGCCACCATCGCCATCGCCGAAGAGGATAACTTCGCCGGAACCTGCCTGAAGAACGGCTGAATTCCCAAGAAGGTGCTCGTGAGCACCGTGGAACTTTTTCTCAGGGCGCGGCGCGGCAAAGTACTTGGCATTACCGGCGCGGAGAATCTCGGCCTCGATTGGCGGGCGGTCATAGAGCGAAAAGATCAAATCGTGGCGAGCTGGTCGCAGGGCAAGGAATCGACTCCGGAAGCGTTGGGAATCACAGTTTTGCGCGGCAAAGCGGTTTTCGCCGCGCCCCATGAGATTGCCGTCGATGGCAAGAGCTATTCGGCGGAAAAGATCATCATCGCCACCGGATCGAGACCCGCGCGCCCGCCGATCCCAGGCGCTGAACGGGGCATTACCAGCGACGAATTGCTCCACTTGAAAGAGCGGCCGCAACGAGTCGTCGTTGTCGGCGGCGGCTTTATCGGGCTGGAGTTTGGCTTTGCCCTGGCGTGGGCAGGATCGGAGATTACGATCTTGCAATCGGGGCCGCAGATCGGTCCCGCGCTCGATGATGAAATCCGCGAGCTGCTGCTCCATGCGGCCAACGAGGCGGGCATCAGAATCGTCACAGCTATCAAGGTCACGCGCATCGACGGGGACAAGACGGTCGAGGGTGAGATCGACGGTCGCAAAGAAAAGTTTCCGGCGGACATGGTCCTGCTCGCGACCGGCCGGCCTTCGAATGTGGAGCCGTTGCATCCGCAGCGCGCGGGCGTTGAACTCGATGGAAGCGCCGTCAAAGTCAATGAGCATCTCCAATCCGTGAGTACACCCCACATCTATGCCGTGGGCGACGCCGCCGGTAAACACCAGCACTCCCCGGTCGCCTGGTACGAGGGACCCATCGCGGCGCACAACGCGCTCAGGGGCAACGAACGGAAAGTCGACTTCAGCGTCTTTCCCAGCGCCATCTTTACCATACCAGCGATCGGTCAAGTGGGTCTCACGGAAAGGGAAGCCCTCAATCGTGGACTCAAAGCCAAAGTCAGCAAGCTGTCGTACGACTCCAATCCGGCCGCGGGCGTGCGCAATGAGACCGACGGCATGGTCAAAGTCGTCTATGAGGAGGGAACCGATCGCATTCTCGGCGTACATGTCATCGGCGCTCGCGCGGAAGACATCGTGCAGATCGCCGCGGTCGCTTTACGGGGAGGATTGAAGAAGTCGGAGGTCGGCGCGATGCACTATGTCTTTCCGACCCTCGGCGGTGCGATTTTTGACACGATGGCCGTGTAGGCAGGAACCAAAAAGTCAGTATCTTCGTTTACTACGTATGTTGGACTCGCGCGCGGACCGGCTGCGCATTTTTTTGCCGGCTCTGAGCCTTGGGCTGCTTACCGCAGCTTTTACGATTGCCAAGACCGGTCGCGACGCCCTCTTCTTTCAAGGCCCCGGCGGGCTGCTGCAGCTGCCGCTCGTGTACATCAATATCGCTGCGGCAGCCTTGCCGCTCGCGCTGATCTTCGTCAAGGCGATGAAAGTCTGGGGAGCCCGACCGGCCCGCGTGGGAGTTTTGCTGCTCGCGGCGGTCGTCATGGCCGCCGCCGCCCCTTTCCTGGAGCCCGGGGGCAACACCCTTCTGCTCGGCATTTTCATGTTCATCCCGGCGATCTTCGGCCTTCTCTTCGCGAGTCTATGGCTCCTGGCTTCCGATATGTTCGAAAAAGCCGACAAAAGCGAGGCGGCGCGCGCCTTCAGCAAGATGGGCGCGGCCACGCTCGTCGGTGGCATGCTCGGCGGCCTGATTTCGAAGGGGCTGGCTCCCTATTTCGACCCGAACTGGCTCATTTTCTTGGGAGCGCTTGTCATCGTCGGAGTCGCCGCCTTTATCCTGCAGATTCATAGTCGCTTCCCAACCAACATCGTCCCGAGAAAAGATAACGAGAAAAAAAAATCTGGATTTTTTACCCCGCTCACCAACAGGTATTCCCTGACGCTTTTGCTCATCTCGATGAGCGGGGCGCTTGCCGGCTTGCTCATCGACTTCCAGTTTTACGCCGCGGCGGCTGCCGCGAACATGGGCGCGAAGGGTAATGCGAACTTCTTCGCGAATTTTTATATCCTCCTCAATTTCAGCTCGTTGCTGCTGCAACTTTTCGCGACCCCCACGATACAGGATAAAGTGGGATTGCGCGGCGGGCTTATGGTCCTGCCGGTCGCGCTCATTGGCGGAGCCACTTTTGCAACCGCCGCTGCGACGGCCTTTAGCCGTTCGGTTTTGCGGGTCACCGAAGGTGGGCTGCGTTCATCGGTGCACCGCTCGATATGGGAGCAGGCTTTCATCCCGGTCGACTCTACCGAACGGTCGACAGTGAAAATCGCCATAGATGGCATTGGAGCCCGAATCGCAGAAGCGATCGGTGCGGTAGCCGTGCTTCTTTGGCTCAAAGGAGCGACGGCCGATGGTGTCATACCGATGCCGCTGGATACCCGCTGGATGGCCTGGGTAACTTTGATGACCGTTGCCGTCTGGTTGGTGATTACACAGAAGCTGAGAGTCCAGGTCAAGGCTGCGGAACGTGACTGCGAGCGCTTCCCCGACCAGTGTCCCTGCACGACAGAATTAGGCAAGGGCATCGCCTGAGTGGCATAATCTGCCTCGGTAAGCTAATGATTAGACATGCGCATCTGTTCCTTGCTGCCCAGCGCGACGGAAATCGCGTTTGCCCTGGGACTGGGCGATGACATTGTCGGCGTGACGCATGAGTGCGACTACCCGCCGGACGCGAGAGCCAAGCCCGTGGTCGTGCGGAGCCTTATCGATCCGGAGCACACGAGCCGCGAAATCGAAGAAAAAGTCGGCGCGTTTTTAAAAAACAACAAGAGCCTCTATACGATCGATCTCGAATGCTTCAAAGCGGCGGCCCCGGACCTTATTTTGACCCAAGATCTGTGCGACGTCTGCGCGTTGGATTATCATGAAATCGCTCGAGCCGCCCAATACCTTTCCCCAAAACCGAAAATCGTTACGCTCGCCCCCCGCGTTCTTGCGGATGTTCTCAACGATATTGGCCGCGTCGGTCAGGCGACCGGCAAGCAACGCGAAGCCGAAACCGTCGTGCGCGAGCTGAGAGAGCGGACCGAAGCGGTTCGAGAGCGCGCCTCGAGCTCGGCTGTGAGGCCCAGAGTCGCTTGTTTGGAGTGGCTCGAGCCGCTCTATAGTGCCGGGCACTGGGTGCCCGAAATGGTGGCGCTGGCGGGAGGTGAAGACGGTCTTGCGACCGCGGGCCAGCCCTCCGCCAGAATCG
>DASTOD010000283.1:0-4906 GCA_035762645.1 Binatia bacterium
GAGGGGGGAGCAAAATAAGGAGTCATCGCGGCGTATGCGATCAGAAGGAGCGGCAAGATTTTCGAGATCAGCGCGTAAAAACCGATAAAACCCCACCCCGCAATCGCCCAGCCACCCAGTGGAATCAGCGTCGGCCGATAACCCTTTCCGGTCACGACCTCGAAACGGTGTCCCTGGCGCAGCACCTGGCCGTACCAGGTCGTGAGAAGCCCGGCGATGATGATCATGAAAGCGCCGACCGCGCCGGTGATGCCGTATTCCGGCAGGCCGCTGCCCTGAGGGTGGACCTTGAGATAAATGAAAGTGCTGAGCATATAGACCCGGTTGCCGAGACCAAGGATGGCCGGGATGTCGAAGGTTGCGACCCCAATCGTCACGATATAGATTACCGCCGCCAGGATTCCCGGTAAGGCTAGCGGAAGCGTGATGCGGCGCAGGGTCCCGGCGAAGCCCATCCCGTGTACCTTAGCGGCTTCTTCCAAGGACGGATTCATTGCGCGAAACATCTGGGCGGTCAGAATAAAAGCCAGAGAAGCCAAGCTCAGCCCCTGCACAAAACCCATTCCGATCGGAGTCGCGATGTTAATGGGTCCGCTTTCAAAGCCGAAAAAATCGACTAGCCATCGGTTCAGAATACCGATTCTAGGGTTGGCGATTAGCGTCCAGCCCATCGCCGTATAGATGCCGGGTATCAGCAGACCCAAGGTCATGATGGTATAAATGAGGGTCTTGCCAGGGAGGTCGGTGCGCTCCGCCAACCACGCGATCGGTAGACCGATGGCAAGGGCAAATAACGTGCTGGAGATGGCAAAAATGAGTGTGTTCTTGAGCACCAGGATTACGAAGGGATCACTTAAGATCTCCCGGTAGTTCTCCAGGGTATAGATCGCCGTCGCGGTGCCAAAGACTCCCCTTTGAAAGCTTATCCAGAACATGGCCATGACCAGCACGAAAATCACGGCCATGGGAGCCAGCGATAGAGACAGTAGTACGGGAGAGACTTGAAGTCGTGCCCCTAGCCGAGCCGGCAAACTGAGAACCGCCTGCGTCATCGGATTTTTACCTCAAAGCTCAACGCCTTGCGCATGGCGCTTGGCGCAGATCTTTATATTACTTGCTGCCGCTGCCTTCGCGCAGAATCTTTTCCAGCTCCTTTTGCGTTTCGCTGTAACCTTTGAGCGAGGACAGCCACTGCGGTGTATTGAGCGCGATCTTGCCTCCCGCAGCCCGCACCTTTTCCACATCCTTCTTCATCTTTGACTCCGGATAAACGTGGAGGTCCAACCCGTCCTCTTTCCAAAGCATTGCCTGTGCCTCCGGTGTATGCAGATAAGCCGTGAGCAAGGCCCCGGCATTGGGCGACTGTGAGTGCTTCGGGACTCCGGCATATCTGATGTGCAACACGGTGCCCTCTTCGACAACGGTATGAGCGACCGGCGCGCCCGTAGCTTGGAGCACGTTGACGTCGTTTCCGCCGCAAGTTAACACGAGCATCAGGAACTCTCCGCTGGTAAACCGTTCCGCCTCACCACAGCGCAAGAGCCCGCCGATATGCCTGGACAGTTTCTTGGTGAAATCAATCACGTACTCACGTCCTAGAAACCCCGGCATGGCCAGCTCTCTGAAGCCCGCCGCGTAGGGAGTGGAAGCGATTTTGCCTTTCCACTTGGGATTGAGGACATCTTCCAAGCGGCGTGGAATGTCATTTCCTTTGACCAGATCGCTGTTATAGAGGATACCGACCACCGTAGTGGCGAACGCCACGGCGACACCTTCAGGAGCAATCGGGTCGAAGCCCTTCTCCGTCGGAATCTTCCTGGGCAAAATGGCGCTCCAGTCCATGGGTTTCAACACGTTGGCTTTCATGGCATCGAAGATGGCCTGCGAATTTCCCATGTAGACGTCCGTGCTGGCCGGCTGCCCAGCCGCTGCCTCCTGCGCGATCCTCAACATCAGCCTTTGCATGTCCGGTCCGGGCGTAAATTGCGCTTTCAAGTTGAGCCCGTACTTCTTGTTCATTCCCGCCACGAGCTCGGCTAACCCCTTGGCGCCGCCGAAGCTGTTTTGTGACCACTGTCCTCTCAGCGTTGTTTCTTTCTTCGCCCCTTCGATGAGTTGCGCCAGCGAAGGTGCCGATGCCGCCTGGACACTCTCGACACTAACACCAGCCAGTAGCATCGCGACCGTTGCTATCGTGCCGGCACGGCTAAACGAGTCAAAGATGAACCGACGTATCATGACGAACCCTCCTATAAAGTCGTTGTCGCCTTACAATTCATCCTGGATGAGTGCTTTGCTCCAAAACGTTAAGGCCGGTTTTTTGTCCGGCCGGAAAAACCATGACATCGCCCGGATCTACGTAGAGGTAAAGCATGCCGTCTTTGGGTGCTGGAATGGTGCGCCCTTTCCCTATCAACGATTGCTCTCGGACTTGCACACTAAAGATGAACTGGTCGCCCAGAAAAGTGCTGGTGCGCAGGTTCGCTTGCAAGATATTGGTATTGGTTGCGACCTGGCCTTCGACAATGGTTAAAGCTTCCGGCCGAAAACCTACCAAGACATCTTCACCTGGGAGCGCGGACCCCTTGATACCGAGCCGGCCGATGGGTGTCTCAGCGCATGAAGAATGAACCATTGTCCCTCTGAGCCAGTTGACGGAGCCAAAAAACTCCGCTACTTCCGCGCGGCAAGGCTTATCATACAACTCCATCGGTGGGCCGACCTGAAGCAGCTCGCCGGCCTGCATCAAGGCGATCTTGTCGGCGATGGCCATGGCTTCTATTTGATCGTGGGTGACATAAAGCACCGTCGAGCCGAGCTGTTTCGCCAACTCTCTGATCTTGCCGCGCACTTCCTCGCGCAACCGAGCGTCGAGATTGCTAAGCGGTTCGTCCATCAATAGGATCTTGGGGTTGACGGCGATGGCGCGGGCGAGGGCGACGCGCTGTTGCTGGCCGCCCGAGAGCAAGGTCGCAGAACGCTCAGCAAAATCCTCCAGCTGGACCAATCGCAACGCTTCGTGAACACGGCTCGATACCTCGCGGCGCGCGATGCGCTGGGTTCCTTCGGCCAGGGGCAGCGCGACGTTTTGATAAACGGTGAGGTGAGGCCAAACCGCGTATGACTGAAACACCATGCCGAGCTTGCGCTGCTGGGGTGGTACCCACGTGGGCGGGCTGTCCGACGAAACCACATCACCGGCAATGCGGATTTCACCCCCATTGGGAGTTTCAAGACCCGCCACGCACCGGAGAAGAGTCGTCTTTCCGGAGCCACTCGCGCCGACGATGACGAAGAATTCGCCTTCCCTGACCTCGAGACCCAGGTTTTTGATCGCCGCGACCCTGCCGCTGCTGACCGCAAACTCTTTGGTGAGGCCCTGAATGGAGATCATGGCGCTTCCCAACCCGTCATGCGCCGCTAGCACAGCGCCCAACGATAGGATAGCCGGCCTTAAGAGTACTCAACCCCCGGCAGCGGGTTGGCGACCGCTTCTTCGAGTGTCGTGGCGCGCTTCCATTCGGCAGCCGGCCGGCTCCGGCCGTCCGTGCCGATCTGATCCATACAGGCGTAGATCTCGATCCTGTAGCCGTCCGGGTCATAAAATTCGATCCCCGGATTTCCGCCAGGTCCGCGCCGGCCTTCGTAAAAAATCTCCACTCCTTTCGACCGGAGGAAGTCGCGAATCTTAAAGAGCTCCGAAACGGTCGCGACCTCGAGAGCCATATGGTCGAAACCCACTTGCCCTCGCTTGGGCAGTTCATTTTTTTCCTTCGCCGGAACCAGGGCGACGGTATGATGGTCCGTCGCGTTGCGGAAAAACACCATGCCGGTTTCGTTCCGGTCGGAGAATTTGAAGCCCATGATGTCCGTCCAGAATTTCGTGCTGCGCTCGATATCGCTGACGCCGAGTACCACGTGTCCGATCTTTTTGATCTTTATGGGAGTCTTTTCGTCCGCCATACATTCTCCTTTGCCGGATTGTTGATGAGAGCTCGAGCGTAATTTCAGGTCCTCCAGGCTAGCGGTCCCTGGTCTAGCGGGTTGTCTATCACGGAACCGAAGTCAAGGCAAAGCGGAAATGAACGACGGAAATCGACGATCGGGGATAGGGGAGCGCGGCTTGAATGCTTCTATTTTAGCTGAAAATTGGCAAGCCATTTTCTGTTGTAATAGCGCGCCGAGGAAAGCGACATAGAGCGGCGCCTCAACAGGTCGAGACGGATGATCTTGTGCTGCATGCTCCTGGCCAGGGCGCGCCGTTCGCCCTCATCTTCCACGTGTTTCAGCAGGTCTTCGATAGTGTGAATGTCCTTCAGCAATTCCGCTTCGGGCGGCAGGACATGCGCGTTCTTGAGGATAGCGTAAGCTATCCGCAAATCTTCCGGTACTCCGCTCAAATCTTCCAACTGCAAAGGCTTTCCCTTGCCGGGTAAATCGTCAAAGGCGCCGGCGCGCTGAGCTTCCAGAATTCTTTCTTCGGCAATTCTCCAGAAGACGCTCAAGCTAGACTCCGACGCGCCGCTCGGTCCGCGGCGCCTTTGATTTCTTCCGGCGGCCGGACGTTTCGGAACATGGCGAAAAACGCGATGTCATTGACCAATTGTAGCGCGCCACCGATAAACAACGGAAGACTCAAGGAAACGCTTTGCATCAAATAGGTTGAGAGGGTGGGACTGATGCCGAAAGGAACGACCCGCGCCAGATTGGTGACTCCGGCCGCTGAACCCCGTTCGCTCGATTTGACCATCGCCATGGTGAATGATGATCTAAGCGGATTATCCATGTAGGCAAAATAAGAACGGATCGACAACAGGACGGCGGCGACCATAAAAGTGGGGGCGAAGGGGATAAGGAGATAGATCAACGAGGCGATCGCGTGTGAGAAGGCCATCGTTCGCACCAC
>DASTOD010000284.1:0-13509 GCA_035762645.1 Binatia bacterium
TCCGCAGCTGGTCCACCATGGTGTTGATGGCTTCCTTCAACTGTAGGATCTCGCCATGGACATCGACGGTGATCTTCTTCGAGAGGTCGCCGTTGGCTACCGCGATCGTCACGTCGGCGATGTTTCTCACCTGGGCGGTCAGATTGCCCGCCATGAAATTGACACTCTCGGTCAGGTCCTTCCAGACGCCGCTCACGTCGCGAACCTGCGCCTGGCCGCCGAGCTTGCCTTCCGTGCCGACCTCGCGCGCCACGCGCGTGACTTCGGCGGCGAAGCTCCGCAGCTGGTCCACCATGGTGTTGATGGCTTCCTTCAACTGTAGGATCTCGCCATGGACATCGACGGTGATCTTCTTCGAGAGGTCGCCGTTGGCTACCGCGATCGTCACGTCGGCGATGTTTCTCACCTGGGCCGTGAGGTTGCTTGCCATAAGGTTCACGCTGTCGGTCAAATCCTTCCATGTGCCGGCGACCCCGGGCACTCCGGCTTGACCTCCGAGCTTCCCTTCGGTGCCGACCTCGCGCGCCACGCGCGTGACTTCGGCGGCGAAGCTCCGCAGCTGGTCCACCATGGTGTTGATGGTGTCTTTGAGCTGCAGGATCTCTCCCTTGACGTCAACCGTGATCTTTCTCGACAAATCGCCGTTGGCCACCGCGATCGTCACGTCGGCGATGTTTCTCACCTGCGAGGTCAAATTGCTCGCCATGGCGTTGACGCTGTCGGTCAGGTCTTTCCACGTGCCGGCGACGCCGGGAACCACGGCTTGACCGCCGAGCTTGCCCTCGGTACCGACCTCGCGCGCCACACGAGTCACTTCGGCGGCGAAGCTCCGCAGCTGGTCCACCATGGTGTTGATCGTGTCTTTGAGCTGCAGAAACTCGCCGCGCACATCGACGGTGATCTTCTTGGACAAATCGCCGTTCGCCACCGCGATCGTCACCTCGGCGATATTTCTCACCTGGCCCGTCAAATTGCCGGCCATCATATTGACGCTTTCAGTCAGCTCCTTCCACACGCCGCTCACCTCGCGAACCTGCGCCTGACCCCCGAGCTTGCCTTCCGTGCCGACCTCGCGGGCCACGCGGGTCACTTCGGCGGCGAAGCCATCGAGCTGTTTGACCATGGCGTTGACCATTTTGGCCGTACGCAAAAACTCTCCCCTGAGCGGCTGGCCTTCTGCCTCCAAGGCGACCGTTTGGCTAAGATCTCCCTTAGCCACCGCGCCGATCACGCGCGCCATTTCGATTGTCGGACGCGCAAGATCCTCGATCAAATGGTTAACCGCATTAACCCTGGTTCTCCAGGAACCGGCGGCACTGGGGAAGGTCACCCGTTCCGACAGCTTTCCTTCCTTACCGACGGCCCGGCTTACCCGCTCAATTTCTTTCGCGCTGTCGAACATCATTTCGATAATATCGTTCAGCGTATCGGCGATCTTGCCATCCAGGCCCGTCCAACCGTTCGGCAGGCGAACGGTAAAATCGCCTTTTTTCACGGACAAAAGCACCTGCAGAAGCACCTGGGCATCGAGGCTATCGTTGTCGCCCGTCGTGCTTATGTTCTTTGCCATAATTTCTCCCGGCTCCGGCTGGATCAAACGCCAAAGCTTACTGCTGCGTTGAGGTTGGGTAGTGAGGGCACTTGAGACAAACGAGATGCAATGTAGCTCAACCGCGTTACATGTCAATAGATTTTACCCGATCGGCAAAAAATTCACCTGCTTCAGCGCGCCAAAGGTGCTGTACCGGCGACTCTGCCAACACGCCCATGGGTCAAAACGACCCTCGGTGCCATCAGCTGTTTAAGAACTCGATGGGATAGGGCGAATTGCACCGGCGCGCCGTTTCTGTTGTAATCGCTACACGACCTGTGACCGTTTAGCGCTCAGGGAGAAGAAAATGAGCTACGAAAACATTCTGACCGAACGCCTCGATAAGATAGCCTTGATCACGTTGAATCGTCCCGAAAAATTGAATGCCATGAGTTACGAATTGGCGTCTGACCTCGATAAAGAGCTGGCCGAAATTGACAAGGATGACGGCGTGCGCGTGGTCATTCTGACGGGAGCCGGACCACGCGCTTTTTCGTCCGGCGGCGATATTTATCAAATGGTTTCCATGAGCTCCGAGGACCTCGCCGCGCGCAGTGAGTTTCGCGGTCAAGCCAATTGGCGCGTTGCCACCTTTAAGAAGCCCGTTATCGGCGCGATCAATGGGCTGGCCTACGGCGCCGGGGCCATGCTGAGCTCGATGTTGGATATTCGGATCGGCTGCGAATTCACGGAATTCCGCTTCCTCGCGGCCAGATATGGCCGGGTGAACTCCACCTGGTCGTTGCCGCTTATCGTCGGCATGCCCAAAGCCAAGGAGTTGCTCTATACCGGACGGGTGGTCAAGGCCGATGAAGCCGAACGGATCGGCTTACTGAATCAGGTGGTGGCCTCCGGACAGCTGCGCGATACCGCGGTCGCCATGGCACAGCTGATCGGCCAAAACGACGCCCGCATGGTCCAAGGGATCAAGCGGCTACTGCACGAGGATATCGGCATACCTTGGCGGGAGCGCTACGACAACGAAAGAGCGGCTCGCGGCACCTACCTTAAATCCAATCACCCGCGTGAGGGATTCAAGGAATTTCTCCAACGGAAGGGAATCCGGAGCTAGCCCGGATTGTGGATAGCGAACGTGAAAATTATAGGAGTAAAGCTATGTTTGGAATGGACAAAATAACTCAATTTCTGAAACGAATCAGAGAGACCATCACCCAACGGCGACAAAAAAAGTTGGCGGAAATAGCGGCGATGGAGGACCGCGAGCGCGAAGCTCTGGTCAGGGTATTGGCGAAAAAATTTGCCGCAGCGCACGCTGATTGTGAAAAACACGCCAAAACATCTACCGTGTTGGAGCTTTCCTTCAAAGAGATCATGTTCATTGAATGGAATCTAAATACCTGGACTCGCTACTTTGAAGAGAGGCAAATTTACACGCTCTCGCCGCAGCGATAACCCGCAAGCCAAACGATACAAAAGTTTTCTTTGCGTTCTTCGCGTCCCTTCGCCTTAGCTCAGGCTTGGCACGATAACTTTTTATCATGACCGATGGCAGTTCCGCGCTATTCTCTACGGCGCGCCATGCATCACCCTGTGGGCGATGACTTCGAACGCAACAATTCCAAGAGTCGCTACGGACGCCGCGAGCACGAAGACGGCGCGACGCTTTTCGAGCGGCGTCATCACTTTCAAATGGGCGGCGATCTTTTCCTCCCGTCGAAGGTTTCGGGCATGCCGGAGGGTATACAGATTGCCGAGTGCCGCCAGACTTGTCAGGACGAGAATGGGAATACGGATGGCGCTCTGATCGAGAAATCCGAGCACCGCCGGCAAACCAAAAAGTCCGCCGGCACCGAGGGCCACCGCCAGCGGGCTGATCAAAGTCGTGACCGCGCACGGAGCCCCCAGGATGCCAAAAACGATGGCCCCTAAACTGATTTTTCCCGGCGCCACCGCTTCAGGCGATGCTTCGATCGGCCGCGCGCCTCCCCTCCCGGATAAACGATAAGCCTTCACCGGCTCGCGGAATCCTTTCAGCGCCAGCCGGTCAGGCACGGCTTCAGGAAAGTCGGACGAGTGCTTGGCGTAACTCTCTTCGGCGATCAGGACCTCCCCGGCGCCGGCTTTTCCTTGCAGACGAGCAGCGAGATTGACCACGTCACCAATGGCCGTATAGTCCTTGCTGTCCTCCGATCCCAAGCGACCGACACGAGCCCAGCCGCTGGCGATGCCGGTGGAGGCTTCGAGGGGCAAGCCAAAGCGTCGGCCCAACATCTGGAGCTCTGATTTCAGTTCGGCTGCCGCACGGATGGCCCGGCGGGCATGGTCGCCATGCTTGATCGGCACGTTAAACAAAGCCATCACGGCGTCGCCGACGTACTTGTCGATAAAGGCGCCGTGTCTGACGAGAACATCGGTGGCTAGCCGTAAAAAGGCATCGACCACCTCATGGGTTTTTTCCGCTCCTAGCTCTTGGGTCATCTCGGTAAAAGAGGAAAGATCGGCAAACAGAACCGTCATCTCCACCACTCTTCCCTCTTCGACGTGGGTGCCGCAGCGGTTGCAGAGATTCGGATTGCGCGTGCTGCGCCGGATTCCGACGCTTCGAAACAGTACGCTCATGGCACCGGAAAGGAGCGTGCCACAGATGCTGCACTGCGCGGCAAGATGAGAGCTGGACAGGGCCATGCGGCTGAAGGTAGCCAACGACAAGCAAGGATGTCAACGGCGCGGACCTCCCGTCCTCACGCTCGCTATAGCGATCGTCTGGGGACTCACCATCATTGCCGACTCGGCGCAATTCTCCACCGCTGTCACCGAGCTCTCACACTCCGCGTACGTCGGCACGGCCCTCACGATCCAGACCTGCGTTGGGTTCGCCTTGACGATGCTCTCGATCTGGATGATTCCCCTCTTGGTCGGCCGGACAGGCTGGGGTTCGGCGTTCGCGGTCTTGGCGCTAGGTCCTTTTCTTGGTGTAGCTGCGATGGGCCGCCTGCGGAATTTACCGGAGTCGCTAAAGCTCGCCGGCGGCCGGCGCTAAACTAACCGCCTGCGCGCGCTTAAGGGGTTGTAATCAGGCGTGATTCAATACAATGATCGCGCCGCAGCCGAGCAAGGCCAGACCCACAGGAGCGCTGAGCTTTCGTCCCCATGGCAGGTTTTTCTCCACGGCCATGATCGCCCCCAGCGCCAGCATCCAACCGACATTCCCAACCCCTACTCCGAACATCAAGAGCATCAATGCCCAACAGCAGCCCACACAGAAAACACCGTGATGGGTCCCGAGCCAGAACGCGTTGCGGTACTCATGGCGACCTCGCCAATACTCCATGACAAAACTCAGGGGCGCGCGACATTTATCGAGACAACGATATTTCAAATGAGTAAACTGAAAACCACCCGCGACCAGGAACGTGCCCGCGCCGACGATCCATGAGTTGGCTTCGAGCCAGCTGCTGCGCTCAGCGAGCTGGTGCACCAGCCAATCGACTAGGTGAGCCGCAACACCGAAGCCTGTCCACACGGCCAGATAGCCCAGAACCGCCAGAGCCACGAGTTGCGATTGCTCCGGCCGGCGCCTCGTCAGCCGATGGAAGATCCGGAGTAAGGGAAGTGTGGTCGGCAGCATCATCGCTACCGTCATTAAGGTCCAGCCGACGACGTACAGGGTTACGGAAACGAAAACCGGACCTATGCCGCCGCTCGCACCGATCTCGCCCAGTTGTCCATGATCGAGATAACGGCCGTAGGGAGATCGCCCCCATGCCCACAGTACCAGCCATGCCAAGATCACTAGTGAGCTTATGGACCAGAGGAAAGCGTTGCGATCGGCGACAGCGTTCATGCAGCGCCGGGGAGCCTTTTGCAGTTTCGCGTCCCGAGTTTCATGTTTCGAGTGAAGCCGGAGCCCGAAAGACCCAAGGCCGATGTGAGCCCGTTATGACAACCAGTCGTCAATTCTGAAAAATGAATTTCCCTTGAATCGCGTTATGGTCCTTCAGGTCAATGTTTTGTCTCAAGGCAGGATTATTCATTTGGAATTTAGTCGCCTTGGCCACGTATGCAGGGGAACCGGGAATGGTCGAAAATATCGAATCATGAAGCGTCGTGACCTCGCCGTTAGGACCACGGAACGGCTCCATCTCACAGTCGGCGACACTCCCGATCCGCAACGTCCCCTTTCCTTCGTTGACATCGAATGTGATCGGCGACCGCTGGACGGCAACCACATCGCCGATCAACTGGACGAGATCGGCGATCGGACCGCCTTGTTTGCCGGTATAGACGCTGAGAAGCGCTTCCTCCTGTTGCTTGCTGGCCCGCTGATCGATGTGGACGACAGCGCGCCAGTTACCTTTCAACACGTTGCCGGGGATATGTACGATGAATGCCATAGTGAGGCCCGATACATCGATCCCGTCGATCTGCCCCTTTTCGAAATGGTGCGCCAATGCAGAATCGCAAGTCCCGTTGTCCGGGTCCACACCGATCCAACACGGGCAAAGCACCTCGCAGTTACAAACTTCGAGAAGGCTTCCTTCGAGTTTATAGGCCATGGCTTTTCCTCCCAATGGTTAGCCTCGTGGCCGCGCTGATATTTCCGCGAGGCTTTCGCTCACTGACCGCTTTTAATAGACGCGCTGAAGCATGTCAATAGTCCGGTCGCTTTCACGGTTCCGAGTTTCGAGTCTTGAGTCTCGAATTGAACTCGAAACCCGAGACTCGATGACCCGAGACATTTGACTTCGCCGCATCCTTGACTCCTCTCTTTCGTTTACCCTATTTTACCTTAGACAATTTTAGGAGCGCGCGATGAAGATCATGATCTTTGGCCTTTTCTTTTTGTTAGTGTGGAGCTCTAGCATCCAAGCCCAAACGGCTTTCTACCAAGGTAAGAGCATAAGGCTGATCGTGGGAAGTCCGGCCGGATCCAACTATGATCAGTATGGCCGTCTTATCGCTCCTTATCTACGTAAGCACATTCCCGGAAACCCCGATGTCATTGTCCAGAATATGGGCGGTGCCGGCTCCGTGATTGCCGCTAATCATGTCTATCGTGTAGCCGCGCCTGACGGCTTGACGCTCGTCTCGATTCTGCCAGCTATTTACTTCGATCAGCTGGTGGGACGCAAGGAAGTTCAGTTTGATTACACCAAGTTTGCCTGGATTGGCAGCACCGATCGGTCGAACAATTTGCTCATTATGAGGTCCGACACTCCGTACAAGACCATGCACGACGTCCGGGGGGCCTCTCAGCCTCCTAAGTGCGCCGCCACGGGCACCGGCTCGATCGCCTATTATATGCCGAAGCTATTAGAGGAGACGATCGGAACCAAGTTCGATGTCGTCGCCGGGTATCCGGGTGGACCCGAGATGGACCTGGCGGTGGAAAGAGGCGAGGCGCAGTGCCGCGCCTTTACCGTTAGCGCTTTTTTGAGCCGCCGCGATCCTTACCTCAGCTGGCGTAAAAATCGTTCTGTCCGGGTCCTGGTCCAGACCGGCTCAAGACGCGATCCAAGGCTGCCCGACGTGCCTACACTCAATGAGCTGATGGATGAATACAAAACGCCGGAGTCCTCTCGTCGCCTGGCCAATTTGGTTTTGGCCTCCGGCGATCTCGGCCGTCCGATCATGGCACCACCAGGTACTCCTGCGGATCGGGTCAAAATTTTGCGCCAGGCCTTCATGAAGGCGCTCGGCGATCCTGAACTTTTGGCCCAGGCCGAAAGGCAGAACATGGAGGTAGAACCAACCGGTGGCGAGGAGTTGGAAGCCTTGGCCAAAGAGGTTATGAGCCAGCCACCCGAGGTCGTCGAGCGGATGAAGAAGCTGTTGGGCAAATGAGGGGTCTGGCGAGTAACGCCAAGTTGGCCCGGCATGGGAAAGAGGCCCCACGGCCTACGGGGCCACAGACGACCTGCTCTGCAGTCCGTCGGTTCCGGTAGGCACCCCCCCGGTGGCCCTCTGACGGATGGCCCAAAAATACCTGTTGTACACCCTACCCCACTTCATATATATACCTTCGGGTATAGATTTGCGGAGTGAGGCGTAAGTAAACAGCGGTTAGTGGGCCTGGCCTTTGATCGATCTTCTGCTTCCGACGTCTGAGTGGCTTCGTTGACGAGGCGGGCCCGAAAGCAAATGCGAGCGAACCATATGCCAAAAAAAATTTTTGCTGTGCTCTTCTTGATCGCGATGCTCGGGGAGACCGCAATTTCTCTAGGCTCCCTTCACGCCGAGCTTATCGCCGAACCCCCTCAGTGGCTTCTGGTCAACACTCCGGAGACAAACTGTTGGGACGCCTTAACCGTCACGGCAAATCGAATGCGTGCCGGCTTGGACCTGACGAGCCTTTGGTACATTGGCATCGCGTTCTTCGCGCTGGCGATGATTGTTCTGGTGCTAAGAGCGGCCCGTGACTCCGAGCTGAGAGCCCTCCGGAGCGAAGCGAATTCGCTTAAAGGCCGCTTGGCCGAGATCGGGTTTGCCAAAGAGCGGGCGGAAAGATCGTTGCAGGAAGAGCTCAGGATAAAGAAGGAGCTGCTGCGGGAAAAAAATTCTGCGATGGAAGAGATCGAGGAGAGCTTTAAGAGAATCCGCGATCTGACCGTCGATCTCCGCGAGAAACACGAGCTGTTGAAAGGACATGACCGCGAACTAAAGGCTCTCAGGTCTGAAGCAGAAAGCCTTAAGGCCCGGCTGGCCGAGACAGGGTCCGCGAAGGAGCGCGCCGATCGGCTATTGGAGGAAGAGCTTAGAAAAAAAAGGGAGCTGGTACTACCGCCAGGTTCGGGCATCGAAGAGGTTGAGAAGTACTTCAATGGAAGGCTTCAGGCTTTGGAAAAACAGCTAAGTGAAGCCCAGGAGCTGTTGAACGGGCGTGATGGTGAGCTGCAGAAACTCAGGTCTGAAGCAACCGGCCTTGCGGGACAACTGGCCAGAACGGCCTCCGCCAAGGAGAAGGCGGAGGCTCTATTACAAGAGGAGCTTAAGAAAAATCAGCTGCTGCTGGAGAAAAAAGACTCCGCCGCCAGAGAAGCCCAGGACGGCTCAAGAAAGATCCAACTTTTAGAGACCCAGCTAGCTGAAAAACAAGAGCTTCTTACGGGCCGCGAGCGTGAGCTGGCAGCGCTCAGGTCTGAGGTGAGCGCCGTTACAGGGCAAGCGGCCGAGATCGGGTTAGCTAAGGAGCGAGCGGAAAGGCTCTTGCAGGCGGAGCTAAAGAAAAACGACGAGCTGCTGCAGGAAAAGGATGATGCGATTACACAGTTACAGGACAGGGTAACAAAGCTAGAGAGCCAGCTGAACGACAAGCAGGAGCTTGTGAAGAGCCGTGATGGCGAGCTGCGAATGCTCCACTCTGAAGTGAGTGCCCTTGCCGGACAACTGGCCGAGATGACCTCCGCCAAGGAAAAGGCGGAGGTGGTATTGCAGGACGCTATCCAAGCCCAAGCGCGAATACGCGAACGCCTGGTCAATGCCAGGGAGCAGACGGAGGGTTTGTTACAGCAGGAGGTATGCAAAAACCAAGAGCTGTTAAAGGAAAAAGACGACGCGATCAATGCGCTGGAGAATGGCGTAACCAAGATTCGTGCTCTTCAGAGCGACCTAAGCGAAAATCAGAAGCTTTTGAAGAGCCGTGACGGCGAGATCGAAGCGCTCAGGTTTGAACTCAAGACGATTACCGAACAACTCGCCGGGACCGGCGTTTCCCAGGAGAGGGCGGAGAATTCGTTGCAGGAGGAGCTACAAAAAAACCAACAACTGCTGGAGGAAAAAGACGCTGCCGTCAAAGCGCTGCAGGATAGCACAACCAGGATCCATGACCTGGAAGGTCAACTGAGTGAAAACCGGGAGCTCTTGACGGGTCGCGACGGTAAACTGCAAACGCTCACGTCTGAACTGAATGCCGTCAAGGAGCAACTTGCCGGAATCGCCGCGGCCAAGGAGCGGGCGGAAAACTCGTTGCAGGAGGAGCTACGGAAAAATCAGGAGCTGCTACAGGAAAAGAACCACGCCATCGAAGAAGTAGAAAAGACCTCAACGGGCAAGCTGCGCGTTCTTCAAACGGAATTAACGGAGAAGCAGGATCTCTTAAAGGCCCGTGACGGCGAGCTTCAGAAAGTCGGGTCCGAACTGGATCAAGTGATGAAGCAACTCACCGCAATGGCCGCTGCCAAAGAGAAGGCGGAGAGTTTGCTGCAGGCCGAGCTAAGCAAAAAAACCAAGCTGCTGCAGGAAAAAGATTCTGCCGTTGGAGCGCTGGAGGAAACCTTAAATGTAAAGATCCAGGCTTTGGAGAATCGACTGAGTGAGAAACAGGAGCTTTTGAAATGCGGCGAAGACGACCTGGCAAGACTCAAGTCGGAGCTCCACGGGCTTACCCAACGATTCGCCGATCTGGAGTCCGCTAAGGAGCGGGCGGAAAAATCGTTCGAGGCGGAGCTTGCTCGGAAAGACGAGTTGCTGCAGCAAAAAGACCATAGCATCGAAGGCGTAGAAAAAAGCTTCAACGGAAGGCTACATGCACTGGAAGTCCAGCTGACCGAGAAGCAAGGGCTTCTGAACAGCCGTGAGGGCGAGCTGGAGAAGCTTAGATTTAAAGTGAATTCTCTTACCGACGAGGTTACCGGCATTACTTCTGCCAAGGAGCAGCGCGAGAGCCTGCTCGAGGCCGAGCTAACAAAGAAAAACGAGTTGCTGGAGGCAAGCCACTCGGCGGTGAAAGAGGTGGAGGAAAGCCTAACTAGAAGAGCCGGCGCTCTGGAGGCTCAGCTGAATCAGAGCCAAGAGCTTCTGAAGAGCGGCCAGAGCGAGCTGGGGACGCTTCGGTCTCAAGTGAATTCCCTTTCACAGCAACTCGCCGCAACGAGTTCCGCCAAGGACCGGGCGGAGAAGTCGCTACAGGAGCTTAAGAAAAGGAAAGATCCGCGACCATCAAAGGACTCTACCGGCAAAGAGCCGGACCACGAGTTGAGTAGAAGGATCCGCACGCTGGAAACTCAGTTGGATGAGAGACAGGAGCTTCTGAAGAGACGTGAAAAGCAGATTGAAGTCCTGTCAATGGAACTCAAAGAAAAGAAAGTCTTACTTGCGAGGCAGGAAATAGCCGATTTTAAGGCGCTCAAACGGCAGAATTCATGGAAACGCCGGCTTGCCAAGCTTGGCATCTCCACGAAGTCGAACTAGCCGAAAGCCGCTCTCAGCCGCTGAGTTCTACCGGCTTCATGTGCGCTTCGAAAACCTTCAACGAGATGTCCGGGTGGCCTTGCGCCAGCAGGCCGACCGCATAAAGAAGGTAGGAGGAATCCAACAAAGCCTTGGGCTTCTTGGGTCTTAGCACCTCCGACCGTTCGTCTCTTTCGGCGCGTCGCGAAAGAATATAGGACGCATATGGATTATGGACAAACACGCCGCCGGTGCCGATGAGCGTCGGCGTGTCGCGCAAGTCTTTGCCATAGTGGACCCAGACTTCGCCCTCTCGCGTTATGATCCTTTCCCGCCTTCCCACATGCCGCGCCACGGCAAGCTCCACGGCCACGCGCGCCAAAACGGCATCGGCGGCAAAGTGCCAAGGCTGTCGTGGTATCCCAGAGGTATCGTCGCCGATCTCCTCGATATACAGGCTGAGCGCGTCATCCGAAACCGTGAATTCAGGAAAGGCGGCGCGCAATTCTGCCGCGAGACGGTCCAAGCCGGCGCGATACAACAAGGTCGCCGCGTTGTAGCGGATCCCCAGATCTCCCTCCACCGTTCTTTTGGCAAAAGGTTCAGCCAAGCCTCTCGCGATGACATTCTCGCCTTTGGGCTCGCCGCAGCCTATTGAATGGACGTCGGTGGTCGCTCCACCCACATCAACGGCAAGGATCTCGCCCCAACCCCTTTTTTTCTCAACGCCTTCGGCTCCCAAGCGAACGGCTTCGAGGACCGCCATCGGCGTGGGCAGCACCACCGGCGCCCAAGGCCTGATTCGATCGAGCCCTTTGGCGCGCGTGATTCGTTCCATAAATAACTGGCGGATTTGCGCTCGCGCGGATTCCACCGCTAGCGTGCCCGTTTTCGGCATCACATTGCCGGCAGAGCGGAATTCTTTTCGCCCCCGCCGCAAGATGTCGCCCAGCTCTGCGTCGGCCTCGGAGTTGCCGGCGACGATGATCGGGACCGACAGCGTAGAGTCCGCCAGCACGCGCGCGTTGTGGACGATGGTACCGGAGTCGCCCCCGTCCGCCCCGCCCGTCAACAGGATGATGTCGGGCCGCAGTGTTCCGATCTCGTTAATGGCGCTAGCCGCAAGCTTGAAGCCCAGCGAACCGACGACCTTCGCGCCTGCTCCGAGCGCCGCGTGGTTCGCCGCTTCGACCGTCAGGCCCGGAACAAGGCCGATGACTACAATACGCAAACCACCCGCCGCGCTGCTGGAAGCCAAAACGAGCTTATCTTGTAAAACATTCAAATCGGTGGGTCGATGATCGAACAGCGGGCGCCGTTCGTGCATCGCGATCAACGCCTGCAGCAGACCTTCACAGACATCGGTGCGCACGGTGGAAGGACTTTGGCCAGTGCCCACGAGCTGAGCGCTACGGAGATCTATCGCAGTGACTTTGGTGAAGGTGCTGCCGAAATCAATCAGGATGGCGAGGGAATTCAAGCGCACGAGGATTAAACCGAAAACTTTACAATCACGCGGCCGCGTAACGGTCTTCGGGTATTGGGCCTAATAACCCCACTTCGCAGCTATCGCGCTCACTCTCCGATATTCGGGTTTCAGCTCTGGCCGTTGCATTAATTCCTGAAAAGCTTCTTCAACCAGGTCCTGCGCTGAAACATCCTTGATCGCAGGAACCTGGTAGTTCAGCTCCCCCAGTTTTTCTTCTTCTTTCAGCATGTCCTCAAACCCAGTCGCTTTGCCATCTAACGGAAACGGCATCGCCTCGAGGTCGCGCGCCGTACGGGAGGAGTTTGTGATAACCCGCTCTTCGGGGTCGGGAGTCTGGAGCCGGAGCCGCTTTTCGAGATTGTCGATATACTCATGGTTCTTGGGCATATCGCGCACAAACCAATAAGATCGAATCATCCCCTTAAGGAAGCTCTTGACCAGGTCGGGCCGCTCTTCAAGGACCCGCCCGGTGGCGGCGATGATGCGCTCGGGACGTCCGTCCGGATATTGATCGGCCGGCGAGACGAGCGCGTTGCACCCCTCCTTCTTCAGATCCTCGGCGTACCACGGCGGCACCGGCGCGCACTCGACTCTACCGGTCCTGATGGCCTCCATGTGGAGCCGGGAATTAACCCCGATCCTCACCCATTCCACATCGCGCTCCAAATCCAAGCCGGCCTTTTTCAACTGGATCTGTATCGCCCAATGGCGAATGCTGTTAAAATCACTGATCCCTACACGTTTCCCCTTCAGATCCTGAAGCGACTTGATATGGGGCGGGGCGACCCATACATTGGTGTGCTGGTTTCGCCAGCCCGCGATGATGTAAAGGTCGGCGCCCCGAGCGCGCTGAAAAAAAACGGTGCGCGACTGAACATCCAGCGCGATGTCCACCGATTTTTCTTTCATGGCTTGCGAGATCCCGAGCTTCTCCAGCCCGAAGGGCACCATAGCTTCGCGCAGGAGTTCATAGGCGGGAGCCCCATCGGCATCTCTCAGACCCTCGTCGTAAAAAAAGTTCATCTCGTGAGCGCACATCACAGGAACGAGATGAAGGACGTGATAACAGGTCGGAGCGATCCGGAGCTTGCTCTGTAACATGCGATTAGCCTCCGCTCGGAGCGAGATGAGTCCCTTCGGCCTATAGCTCGGATCAGGAAAAACCGCAACACACTGTAAAGCGAAACGGTGAGCTGTGAATGCGAAAAGCGACTACAGACTACGGGACCACTGACTACGTAGTCTGTCGTCTGTGGTCCGTCGTCGCTTCTACTCCCGCCTTGACACAATTATCTGAACC
>DASTOD010000285.1:0-15258 GCA_035762645.1 Binatia bacterium
AGAGGCCAGCTTCCATGCCCACATTTCGATATCGCCCAGGCGCAGGCCTTATGATAGAAGGGCGATAAAGTCGCTCCCCCCGGACAAATCGAGCATAACAGCGGTAAGATCGTTCAAACGTTCAACGTTCAAAACGAGATCGTCGAAGCCCGCAGCCGAGGTCGAACAATTCCGCGAAATCGCAATGGTTAAGCGACGGCGATACTCTTTCTGTTGACACAACGGAACATTACCGGATATTTTCTCCTAACATCGGAGTAGGGGACTGGTTCGCTTTCCTAGGTGATTGCCGAACGGCTCCGGAAGATGGGCTGACAAAGCTTGGTCGGTGCGGGCGCCAGTCTCGACGGCCAGATCGCGCCAAAGAAAAGTCCTACCATTCGTCGTACGATGGAGGAGTTTTATGCCAAGACGATGGGACCGATTCATTCCCGTCCTGATTATCGGAGCCGTTGTGGTGGCGGCCAGCTGCGCAACGCGGCAGGAGTTGACGCCGATGCAGGCCCCCGAGACGCCATTGATCGCCAAGGGGCGGGCGCTGTTCAACGACGTAAAGCTCTCCGCCGACGGTAAGTGGTCGTGCGCATCTTGCCACCCGCAACACGGTCACACCGACAACAAAACGTACGTCGGCGTGGACGTCGTCCCGGACGGCGACCCGAAAGGGCGCAGCACGCCGACCCTCTGGGGGGCGGGCACGCGGCAGGCCTTCTCATGGGCCGGCACGGCGCCAAGCCTGCAGGCCAACATCCGCGGCATCATCGTCAACCGCATGAAGGGGCCGGAGCCTTCGCCGGATACTCTGGGGGCGCTGGAAGCCTACGTCAGGTCGCTTGGTTATCCGCCAAACCCTAACTTGAACGCTGACGGAACGCCGTCGGCCGCCGCCCCCGCCGCAGCCAAGCGCGGCTACGCAGTCTTCATCAGGGCGGGCTGCCAGGCGTGCCATCTGCCTCCGACCTTCGACAAGAAGGATCTTGAGGACGTCTTCTCTGGCGGGAAGTTCAAGGTTCCGTCGCTGCGCGTCGTTTCTCTCACCGCGCCTTACTTCCACGACGGCCGCTTCGCAACCCTCGAGCAAGCCATGCGCTACATGTGGGACTACCAGCAGAAGGCCGGGACCACGGAGAAGCTGACGGAAGGCGACCTGCGCGATCTAGTGGAATTCTTACGGATCTTGTGAGGCGTTCGCCTCAAAGGCGATGGTCTTGTTGCAAACAGTTGTGTGATATAGACAACCCATCTTAGGAAATCTATTCACAAGCACACTTCTTCTGAGTAGACCCAGCTCCTTGTGTCGCCTCTAGGCCAACAAATAGGTGCGCAGGACATCACGCAGCATTGGGAATTGAAATGGCTTATACAAAACCTCGTCGGCCCCTGCATTAAGCGCACGGTGGATACGCTCTTCAACGTTGCAGGCCATGGTCCACGCGGTATTTATGATGACGGGTATATTGCGGGTGGACATATTCCTCTTTAATCGCACTGTTACTTCATCTCCATTCATTCCAGGCAAGCGTACGTCCATCATGATCAGGTCCGGATGGATATCAGAAGCCTTTTCGAGGGTCTCTTGACCCGTGGCCGCCTCGAAGACTTCGTGGCCCATACCTTGGATAAATGCCCGGAGCGATTCCCGAAAGGTGTCGTTACTGTCGACAATCAGTATTTTTTTGGCCGTGTTCCGCATGAAGGGGAGGAGGAGCACAAAGGGTGCCAGTCCCGCGCAAATGCCACTATTTTGGCATTTTCTCGCCGGCAGTGGGCATTCTGAGATATTTCGCGGTGTGACATTCCTGGCGGATGACTGTCACTTTGTCATGATTCGCACTGACGCGTCGTTTCAGTCTAGACCGGAGCCATTGCATATGGAAGCGTGGTCGCCCGGTTCTGCCGTGGCCGCAGCGGCGGTCTAGCAACAAAGCTCACTCAGTCTCCGCGTCTCAAGTACCTGTCTCTCAATTCATCGCGGCGAGCTATGTTCACTTCATCCTCTACTTTCCTTCCGACCCATTCAGCCATACTGACTAGCTCGGCTGACTCCAGCTTCCCGCCCAGTGCTCTTTGGATCTCGGAGCGGATTTCCCTTCCGGGGTCCCAATAGATTCCGCGGTACGGGCTACTGGCTAGACTTTCTAATCTAGCGTGGATTCCCTTGAGTCCGCTCTCAACGTCGCGCCGGCCGCGTGCTCGATCGCCGTTTCGTAGCTGAGTGAGTCCCGAGTAGAGAAGGGCCGTGTGGTCCTGTTGGTTGACCGCTAAGGCCTTCGCAAGGACAGTTTGGGCTTCGGAAAAATTTCCACTCTCGTATTCGGCCCGACCAAGATAAGTCAGCACAGCCTCACCGAGAACGTCGGGCGCGTGGTAATTGGGATCGAGGTCGGCTGCGCGGCGCAGGTAGCTTACGGCAGCCGCCGGATGTCCGATGTGCAGAGCATTCCGGCCTTGTTGAACGTCCTGCGCGATTTGTACGGCGGTGCAGCTCGCAATGAAGATGAAAGTGGAGAAAGGTCCAAGTACGAGCAGCTTGTTTGAATTCATCCATTTTCCTCCTGGGCAAAACGGCGCTGGCGCATTTCGAGAAGCCTATGAACGGCTTGCTTTCCTTAAATAGTGCGTAGTTTCGGTACCGCGCAGCATATTGCGCCTAATTAGCCGCCGGCCTTCGGAAGTCGATATTGAGGTCTGCGACGAGCCGCATCTCCTCACCGCAGTGCTGCAGCAGGATGTGGCGCAGCCAGAATCACGTTTTCTTGGGAAATGTTTGAACTCTCTATCGTAGCCGTGCAAACTATGCCTTCGTGCTCCACCTCTAGGCTAAGACCGCCTGCCACGCGTCTCGAATTTCGAAATATGCCGCCCCGGATCACTTCGTGCGTGAGATACCAGCCCGTGGGACTGAACCACACCGTGGGCCACCACGGATAGTCTCTCAACCGACGCAAGATCCCTCCCAAAAATTCTCGCTCTATTAATCGGTAGAGCAACGGTAATGCCAAACCGTTGATGGCCCGAGGTTGCTGAATTAACAGGGACTTCGATGAATGGTTGTTGGAGGCAACAACGGGGAAAGATAACTTAGTTGACGCCGGTGTATCCAAACGTTGACAGTGAACCGCGGGTCATTCGCCGATCTCCTCACTTGATGATCTTGTCCGCCCGCGCCAGCACTGTCGGCGGGATCGTGAGACCAATCTGCTTCGCGGTTTTTAGATTGATCACCAGCTCGAACTTGGTCGGCTGCTCTACGGGCAGATCGGAGGACTTGGCACCTTTGAGGATTTTGTCTACAAAGTAGGCAGCGCGACGGAACTCCTCTGAACGGTCCGAGCCATAGCTCATCAGGCCACCGACATCAGCAAAGTGTATTTCAGGGTAAACTGCTGGCAGCCGGTTCTTTGCTGCGAGATCGACGATCCTCTTTCTGTGAAACGAAGGGAAGGCGCCCGGTAAGGTCATGAGAGCATCAGCGCGCTCTTTGACGGCCGCTCGAAATGCAGTGTCGAGATCTGTGGGTACTCGGACCTCCATGGATTCAAGCTTTAGCCCCAGACCCTGGGCTGCCGCATGTGCTTCCTTAAATGCTAGGACGGGGGCAGGACCTTCTGGATTAAAAAGGGTAGCTACGCGGTTGATGCCGGGGACTAACTCCTTGAGCAACTCGAGCCGTTTTCCGCTTAGCTCCAAGGCGAGATTGGTGAGTCCCGTCATGTTGCCGCCTGGTCGCGCTAGGCTTGACACAAAACCCAACCCAACGGCATCTCCGCTGAATGCCATTACGATGGGAATCTTCTGTGTCACGTTCTTGGCAGCCTCGGCCGGCTCATTTCCTGCGGTAATTATGATGTCAACCTGAAGCCGAACCAGCTCAGCCGCAAGTTCGGGAAGTCGCTCTAGCTTACCTTCCGCGTAGCGGTACTCGATCGCTATGTTCTTTCCTTCAACGTACCCTAGATTCCTTAAGGCTTGCCGGAAAGCGTCGAGCCTGGAGGGGTTTCTAGGGTCAGACGAGGCACTAGACATTAAAAAACCGATCTGAGCGACTTTCCGCGGCTGTTGCGCTTCGGTGAGACGGAACGATACGAGAGCTAGAGCGACGAGTACGAAAGCGATGGCTGTGTAACTCATGCCCGCTCTTTTACTGCTGTCGGTTCGGATTGTCCAGCAATCACACAGTGGATATTGGGCCTTGACTCCGCGTAGGCGACGTTAGTATGAACCGCTTCGGGGGCTGAGTCGCTGAGGGGAAGTAACTTCCGATTTAGAAGTACGAATTGAGGAGGTGCCCTATGAAGCGATTACGAATTTTGATTGCTGTCATGGCTGGAGTTTTGACGACGGCAGCCGGTGCGCAGCAGTATCCAGATAGCTTCCGTGCCAGGCTGACAGGATTTCGCGAGGTGCCAGCGAACTCCACCGTGGCTAGTGGCGAATTCAAGGCCGAGATCATCAACGATACAACGATCGCCTATGAATTGACCTATTCCGGCCTAGAGGCGCCCGTCACACAAGCCCATATTCACTTTGGCCAAAGATTCACGACTGGAGGGATAACTCTTTGGCTTTGCCAGATCCCGAAAGAGCCGGTGCTGAACCCCCCGGCTCCGAACCCGCCCGACCCTACCGGCCTCGCGCCCTTGTGCCCTCAAGAGGCTGCAGAGGGAACGGCAGTGAAGGGGAATCTAACATTTGCCAATTTGGTTGGTCCGGCAGCACAAGGGATTGATGGTACTCCGGAGACACGGACGCCTGCGGAATTTGCCGAGATCCTTAAAGCCATCCGCGCCGGCTTGACCTACGCTAATGTCCATTCAACAAAGTTCCCGGCCGGTGAGATCCGCGGACAGATCAGAGCGGTAAAGTCGGGGCAATAACACAAATTGCCGTTAACGGCAATTTGTGTGCCCGTTATTTAGGAAAATTGAGGTCAACCTCAAATATCATGACGTCGATGTCGGCCTGCTTTCCGACTCCAAGATTATTGAGCTTCAAATCTCGAATGGTGAGTGTACCGCTGCCTTTGCTCAATCTTTCATGAATGCGTTCTGCTTCATTAACTTGTTCTTTCGAATAAGTATATGACCACAGGAGCTTCTGGAGCGCATCGAATGCCTTCTGGTAATCAGCCTCACTAAGAACACAATTAAACTCCCTTACTTCTTGAGGCGCATTCACATTCTTAGGTCCGACCTCATTTGGCCCGGTATTATCTGAATTACGGAACTGCCAACCCTCGATATAGATATGATTAACGCCGCGGTACGGAGGGGTGGCGACGGCACAAAAATTATGCTCGGGATTTCTTTTGCTTCCTACAGAGATAGTCCATCCCAACCCAACTGGAATGAGGCGGAAGAAAAGATTCTCGCCGATTTCTTTTTCAAACCTCCGCCCCTTCCCGATTTCCCCGCTAAACCTCACTACCCGACCAGCAAGCGGCGCTTTCGTATTTTCTGCAATCTGTTCGTTCGGACCTGCAGGAGAGTCTAGGGTTTTGGAATCCAGGTAAGTTGCGCTCGCTAGCACAGACAGAAGAACGATACCGAAGAAGAGTATAGGGCTACTTAGCATATTAAGCGTAAGAGCGGTGCCTGATACCACGCTCGCCGAGCAAGAGAAATTTGATATTAGCGAAAACCACACACCTTGCCCAGAACCGCAATTTTTTTCCCAGCAATTGAGAACAGACGAGGGTAACCTAAAGATCACGAAACAGGCGAGTTGAACGAGAGGGAATAAAAAGATTCATTTCTTGCGGAGTATCGTTGCCTCTTGACCTGCCGTCTAATGGGACCCTGTCTCTATCCCGGAGCGATTTCTGTCAACAATGACTCCTCACTCCTTTTCCTGTCTCTCTTAAGGTTTCTGCCCGTGTTTTTATTGCTCTTTGGCCTTTGCGCTTAGCTCCTTGCTATTTAATGATTTTGTCCGCCCGCGCCAGCACGGTCGGCGGGATTGTGAGCCCGATCTGCTTCGCCGCCTTGAGGTTGATCGTCAGCTCGAATTTCGTCGGTTGCTCCACGGGAAGCTCGCCGGGCTTGGCGCCTTTGAGAATCTTGTCCACGTAGGTGGCCACGCGCCGGTTCTGGTCAAATAGATTAGGTCCATAAGTCATGAGACCTCCAGCAGAGATCCATAGAGTTTCGACATACGCCGCCGGAAGACGAGCGCTTTCCACAAGACTAAGTATCCGACGGCGTTGGCTAGTCAATGTTGGGTCATGATTCACCATCAGAGCTTTCGCGGAGTTTTTCTTCATTGCCAAGAACGCAGGTTCCAGCTGGTGCGGGTTTGTGACATTGATAATCTGAAGCTGTAGCCCTAAGGACTGCGCCGCCCTCTCCGTCTCTCGGACGGTCGCGGCACTCGCTATGTTGGACGGGTCCGTGAGAAAAGCCACGCGAGTGAGTCCAGGAATCACCTCTTTTAATAACTCCAGCCTCTTTCCGCTCAATTCGGGTCCAAGTCCGGCCACTCCCGTAAGGTTTCCTCCAGGTCGTGCCAGATCGGGTACCAGCCCGCTCGCCACCGGATCTCCGAGCGTCTGGAACACAACTGGTATGGTGGTGGTAGATTGTTTGGCGGCAACAGCAGCATTAAAGTCTCCAGCGTAGATGACATCCAAACGTTTGCGAACCAATTCAGAAGCAAGGTGAGGGAGCCGCTCGAACTTACCCTCAGCCCGCCGAAGCTCAATAGAAATATTTTGGCCTTCCATCCAGCCGAGCTCGCGTAGCCGTTGCCTGAACACCCCGTCCGCGTCTGGAGTCGTGTTCGTCGGCGAGGAGCTAGACCTCAAAACGCCTAGACGGGAGACCTTTGTCGGCTGCTGCGCCTCGGCGAGGTGGAATGATATGAGAGCTAAAGTGACGAATACGAACGCGACGGCTTTGTACCGCATGGCCGTCTTTTACTGCTGTTGATTGCCGGTTGTCCAGCAGAATCAAGAGGAGCGCCAAAACCCGCTGCGACTCAACGCGCTGGAATCCTCCAATCAACGGCCTTTCCCGGTCAAAAAAAAGCTTGCATTGGGCCTATTTCTAAGGGTATAGTCCGCCGCTGTGCCCTGGGAAATTGTAGAGCGCGGGCTATATCGAAAAGTAATTTAAAAAGGAGGAGTGTTATGACAAAGACGATACGGTATTACATTCTTGCAGCCACCTTAGGGTTGTGTCTTTCGGTGCTTGGGGCAAAGCCGAGCTATGCTCAGCCAGCGGCGAACGACAAGGAAATCGAAATCGCAGGCGGGCTCTTCCATGCAGAAGGGTCAGATACCGGTGCGCTCAATGTGGATCTCTCGCTTGGGTATTTTTTAACGCCTGGGTGGGAGATCGGTTTCCGGCAAGCGCTTAATTATAACTTCATAGAGGACGCCACCGACGCATGGGTTGCCACCAGCACGCCTTTCGTTAACTATAACTTCCAGTTCGGCAACGTCGTTCCTTTTGTTGGAGGTTTCATAGGGCTTGCTTGGAATGATCGCGATGCGACGGGAACGCTCGGTCCGCAAGGCGGGGTTAAATTGTTTTTCAATCCGCAGACCTTCCTTGGGCTTCGTTACCGCTATGAATGGTTTTTCAATTCCTTCGAACGCGTCGGTCGTAATGCCGACAGTGGCAATCACGTCTTTAACATCGGGCTCGGCTATCTCTGGGGCGGTTCGAGAAAGCCGTAGCGACTCACTCGCGGCCAGCGCTCAGTTTCCAACCTGCAAAACCCCGGATCTAGACGTTCCGGGGTTTTGTTTTATCCGGCGCCAACGTCGAACCACTAATCTCGTAACCTTGCGTGCGGATTTTCCCGTGATGCCTCCTCACTCGATGATCTTGTCCGCTCTCGCCAGCACGCTCGGCGGAATCGTCAGCCCAATCTGCTTCGCTGTTTTCAGATTGATTACCAACTCAAATTTTCGCCCGTCGCCGCACTGACAACCATAACGTCGACTTGGAGCCCGTTCAGCTCGGCGATGATTTGGGGGAAGCGCTCCGCCGACCCTTCTGACCATCGAACCTCGATAGCGATGTTCTTGCCTTCAACATAGCCTAGATCGCGCAGGCCCTGCCGGAAGGCTTCAAGCCATTGGCCGGCAGTCGAAGGAGACGACGCACCTATGAAACCTACACGGGGGACCTTCTTCGGCTGCTGCGCGTCGGCGAGGTGAACTGACCGAAAACGAAACTGACGACCAGAACGGCGATGACTTTGTACCGCATGACCACCGTTTTACTGCTGGTTCGTTATCGGCTGTCCAGCGGCAATCAAGGAGGCGGCCGAAGCCCCCGCTGCTGTTCCCGCGTTGGTAAACGGAACGAAAGTAGTTTCAGTCAGAAGTGTTTGCCATGGAGATTATCCGACTCAAATCGTCAAAAGCCTCTGCGGCCAAACCATCAACGCTGGGAAAATCTCGGAGATCATAGCCTCCTCTGGACTCACGGTTAAAAGACCAGAGGATATCTCCCGTCCGCGGATCCGTCAGCTCGATCTTTACTTTGGTCAGGCCAGCGGGCCACATCGCTTTAAGCATGTTTCGATTGAAGTCCTTGATATCAGCGATCGCAGTTTGGGGCTTGGCGACCAACATGATGGGCACAACGGCCGCATTAAGGAAAGGTAATAGGAAAGATCCGTATGGGAGCGCGATCGTGTCCATCGCCCTACGACCAGCCGTCTTAACCTCATCGTATGCAGACACCGAGAGAAGAGCATCTGCCGGCTGGTTAGGGTCAAGCGGCTTTATAACAAACCTCTTGCCAAACTGCTTAATGAGGCCCCTAACAATATTCTTCTTGGCCCGCTCACCCCACTCGGCCATTGGGCTTTCATAAGGTGTTGGCCCAGGTGCGATTTCCTGCTGCAAGACCTCTACTTGCGGAGTCATAAGCGAGATACTTTTGATGTTGGACAGGTGATCTTTGTTAGGCAAACCAGAAGTCGTAGAGCAACTAACCAAGAAGGCGAGGATCAGGAACATCCTCATTTTGATGCAATAGGATGAGCAAGGGTTAAACATTTTTTGGTCCTCCTTCTTCAAACCGTAATCCTGCTCTTTGCCTGCATGACGGCGCCCGCCAGAGTAACTCATCTGGCTCTAACAGGGCCGAGGTGTCTTCCTCTTTTTCCGCTCTCGGAGAACTCGGCGCGTTGTCTGAGATGTCGCTCGGCATCTCGTTTGGCGTGAGAAGAGCACGTGCGATATCGCGCGCGAGAGTCTGCGCCGCTTGCGTGAGCCCTTCTTGCAACAGCCGAGTGTCGTTAGAGTCATCGTTTAGTGCTTGAAACCAGTCTCCTGCCCCATGATCTCCCGCGAACTCGAAGTCATGGGAGTACACCGCAACACCATCCGTCGCTCGGACCACTTGAGCCGCAACGGTCATCAGAATGTTTCCCCGGTGATCGCTACCCCAGGGACCACCAACCTCGAGCTTGGTGATTTTGAGTTTAAGGACCGTCCTAATCCCTTGTTTTGCTAGACTCTCGTATAGAGAGAAGTCTCCTTCTGCAAAATCCATAGCCAGGGCTCGTATCTTAGGGGTCGTCTCCCTGAGTTCTGCTATGATCGTGTCTCGAATGGCCCTTGAGATCCTGGCCTCTTCCACAACTCCCCGAAGAGCCACCTCGATCTGCTCGATTTCCTTCTGCGGAGGCGCCTTGATGGCCCCCACGATGACTCCGATACCGGCACCGACGGTAGGAACGGCAACCGCTCCTGCGAAGTAGTATGCGATGGGCCACAAACCAAACGTTAGTGCGGTTGCCACTTCCATCGCCGTCTTAGCGCCTTCTCGCGCCGCATCCTTCGCACTCGGCCGCCACACGGTCACTTCATCGGGTGTTAGAATTGCGGTAACCGCAATGGTGTTCAGGTCCGCCTTCACGGAGTCAGGTAGGCCGGTTGCTCTAGGGCCGGTGGTCGCGCAACCAGTCAGCACCACTAGCGAGGATACCCAGCGCTGAAACTGTCGACGTCTGACGAAACGTATCGTTGCCTGCAACCTCTGCTGTCCTCTAAGAAAAGTGTGGGTCATTTTACTTCCCCTTTGGCATCCCGTTTTCGAGTCCCAACATTGGCCGCTAAGCCGGCAACGCTGGAGTATCTCGATGGCCTGCTGCAGCTGGGCTTATAAATGTTCGATCTCCACCAATCACCACTAAAGCTCCCAGTCCCCCTGCCACTGCTCCAAGATTCGGTGCGGCATTGCTAAACGGAACGATCGGCAATACTCCCTGCTCCAAAAAATCATCGTCGAAAACTTCTTTCTGGCGCTCTCCGCTCCAGGAACGATCTAAACCGATCGAGACACCATGCTCAATTTGCCGCACAGGCATCGCCTCAAATTTCGGGAGGGGACCGTGGAGGCGGTATGACACGCGCAATCAGTCGAAAGGCTCAACAGTAAACCAGCTACGCCAATTCCACATCGCAGGGGTCCATCCTCGGGCGTTCAAATTTGGTGTCAGTTGTTGTCGGCGAATTGTTTCGCGACTTACTCGTGCTTTGTCCTGTTCGTTTAGGCAAGCTGCATGCCAGACACGACTCCAGGCTACTTAAGTAAAAACTCTAAAGTGACGGAAGAATCCCTACGGAGTGCGGGCGCGCTGGCTGGACCGTAACAACAGCGGGTAAAACTCCGGATAGACGTAATATCCGAAACGACTTAGAACGTTAAGCAGCTTGGAATTTATTGTACTTTAGTCGACGCGACCACTGTCCATGCTGCTCGATTCGACATGAGCATGCGTGCGGCTGATGTTTGCGCCACTCTGGCTTAAGCCAAAAAGCGCAGACGATCTGCCTAACGTTTTAGACACGACTTTTTTTCACTGCCTACACTTCTAGGCACAAAGCGTCTTTATAGCAGTGGGTTCTCCGGGTGAGCCCTCTACTCCGTTGGTCCAGCTTCTTCAGATGCCGCGCGTCTGTACCCGCCTCACGCCCATAAGCATTGTTGCTTTCGGAGAGCTTATTAGTATTGCAAGAAGGAATAAGAGCAAAAGCGATCCGCATATTGCTTGCCGAAGCCTCGGATTTTCCCACGCCTCTCGCTCTAGCTGCGGAAACTCCTCCACACGGGGGGAATGGAAACTTCGTGCACGCGAACCCGTATCCCTGCTTGATTATCTCCGCGTTGAGCAGCCGTCCATCTTTCCGAAACACATACGCCAGGGTTCGTTTCTCCGGTGTGTTGTCTTCGTGACCGCGTGCTGCTAAGCGGCGCTTCCCCCTGCCGTCGTACTCCCTAGTTTTGTCAGGACTGCCCGTACCCGATGCAATTCTTCAAGCGGAACAAGGGCTTGTTTTGCACAGAAGTCCTCAATTTGCCGCTTGGACTCGTGGCAAGCGGATTGCTCTTATTCCTCCGGGAATGCCGCAAAAGATACTGATAGTCGAGGACAACACTGACATGTCCGACTTGCTAGCCGTCTACCTGCGTAGCGGTGGGTACCAAATCTCGCTAGCGCAAAATTCGGCTGAGGGAATCAAAAAAGCCTCAACTGAACGTCCAGATCTGATCATTACAGACCTACACCTTCCCGACATGACTGCAGTGGAGGCGACCGAGAGACTCAAACAAGATCCTGTCACATCCAGCATTCCCATCGTTGTCCTTACAGCCATGACGGTTGGAGACTGGAAGTCCAAAGCACTCGCGGCAGGGGTAGCGGACTACTTAACGAAACCCATTTCACTTCGGGCACTGTTGAATGTAGTCCGTAAAATGCTTCCAACACCGTCCGTCTTCACTGAGAGGTGATCACACTAAGATCTCCACCACAACAGACTCCGACGCACGAATCGAAGGGCCCGGTCTACGGCCGCAAGATACCCAATTCGGAAAACTCTATTCGGCTGCTGCGTCTCGACTGGCACGCAAAGCGTAAAGAGCAGAGTGCTAAGTGCAAAACAAACGAGGCTCTGTCTCTTCCTGTTGCCTGTTGCCTCTTGCCTATTGCCTGTATTCATTTGATGATCCTGTCTGCGCGCGCCAGCACGTTGGGCGGAATGGTCAGGCCGATCTGTTTGGCGGTTTTGAGATTGATCACCAGTTCAAACTTGGTCGGCTGCTCCACCGGGAGATCTGCGGGTTTGGCGCCTTTGAGGATTTTGTCCACGAAATATGCGACGCGCCGGTAGCTGTCCGCGAGGTCCGCCCCGAAGGACATGAGCCCACCGGCCTCTACAGCTTCTCTGCTGATGTACATCGACGGTAATCGGCTTTTTAACGCAAAGCCCATGATCCGTTTTTGGTTAACAGTCATTAGCGGCCCTCCCGTCACGTAGAGTCCGTCTGAGCGCTCCTTGTTTACCGTAGCGAATACCGTCTCGAAACCGTCCGCATCTCGTACCTCCCAAGGCTGAACAGTCAGCTTCAGTGCGCTCGCCGCGACCGGGATTTCCTCTTTCACCTCACGTACCATGCCCGGAAGGGCCGGGTCGTAGAAAACCGCGACACGGGCAACTTTGGGAACCGCTTCTTTGAGCAGCTCCAGCCGCTTCCCACCTAGTTTTCTGGCAAGGTTTGTAAGGCCGGTGACGTTGCCGCCTGGACGGGCAAGACTTTCAATGAGGCCCGCCTCGACAGGGTCGAGCCCAGAGCCCACCATAACGATGGGAATCGTCTTGGTCACATTCTTGATCGCCCGGATCGACGGGTCTCCTCCTGCTGCCACGATGATATCAACCTTGAGGTGCACCAGCTCGGCCGCAAGTTCAGGGAGCCGATCGGCCTTTCGCTCCGCATATCGGTACTCGGTCGCAATGTTCGCCCCTTCGAAGTAACCAAGCTCGCGCAAAGCCAGCCGAATTGCCTCGGCACGGATGGACTCACTAGCGTGGTTGCCTTCTACTAGATACCCTATCCGGTAGACTTTCTTCGGCTGCTGCGCCTGAGCCGGAGAGCAAAGCGCAAAGAGCAGAGCGCAAAGCGCGAAGCCAATGACTTTGGTTTTTTTGCTATTGGCTGTTGCCTTGTGCCTATTGCCGGTTGTCATTTGATCACTCTGTCTGCCCGATACAGCATTGACGGCGGAATCGTCACACCGATCTGCTTGGCCGCTGTCAGGTTGATTACCAGCTCGAACTTTGCTGGCCGCTCTACTGGCAGGTCCGCGGGTTTTGCACCCTTGATGATCTTATCTACGAAGTAGGCGGCCCGCCTGTGCATACCTGCATAGCTTGGCCCGTAGGACATCAAGCCACCGGCCTCGACTAGCTCCACGTAAGCATGCACCCCTGGTAACCGGTGTTTGGCGGCAAAGTCCATGATGCGCTGGCGATGGTGCAGGAACAAACGATCCGCCAGCACGAAGAGCGCGCGCGGCCGTTCCCTAACAATTGTCGCGAATGCGTCCTCGATCTCTTCGCGGGTCCGTACCCCGAGAGACAGCATTTTCATTCCCAACCCCTGGGCTGCGGCCCGCGTCTCTCTTTCCTGGATTACTTGTACCGGGCTGGCCGCATTCCAGAGAACGGCGATGTGAGAAATTTTGGGAACCACTTCCCTGAGCAGTTCCAACCGTTTCCCTTCTATTTCCGCCGCAATCGAGGTCAACCCGGTGATGTTTCCACCGGGGTGGGCAAGAGATGTGACGAGGCCGGTGGCCACAGGGTCGCCGACGGCTATCATGACGAGGGGGATCGACGTTGTCGCCTTCTTTACGGCGAGAGACGCGGGCGTGCCGGCGGTAACCATCACGTCAACGTTAAGCGCGATCAGCTCCGCAATGAGAGTGGGAAAGCGCTCATACTTTCCCTCGGCCCAACGCCACTCAATGACGATATTTTTACCCTCGACATAGCCAAGATCCCGCAACCCTTCGCGAAAGGGCCCGATAAGATTTGCCTCAAGGGTTGCGGTCGAGTTCCCCAGAAAACCAATCCGGGGGATTTTCTTCGGCTGCCGCGCCGAGGCAAAATGGAATGACGTGAGACTGAAAGTCAGGAGAAAAAGGGCGATGACTTTGTACATGCCCGCTCTTTTTACTGCTGTTCGTCGTCGGTTGTCCAGCGAAATCAACGCAGCCGCCAAAGCCCTCGTCCTTGCTTCCGTGCCTCTCGTTCTAACCAGCGAAACTCGTCCATCCGCGCGAACGGAAACCGCGTTTAAGCTTGATAATCTCCGCGTTGAGCAACCTCCCATCTTCCACTAACACGTGAGCCACGGCACACCACCACGGACTCGGATGATTGCAAGCAGCTGTAAAAGGCTTATGCTAATCATAGATTGAGGACTTTACCGGGAGGCGACCCATGTCGAGCGCAAGGCCTTTACTGATCTCGATGGCCTGTTTTTCTCTGCTGGCCTCTGTTCAGCTCTCAGGCTGTGCAGTTCGACGCGGAGATGAAGCTAGGGATATTCTTTACCTTGCCGTAGGCGCCAGCGATGCTCTGGGAATTGGCGCCAGCCCTCTAAGAAACGGCTACGTCTTCCGGATCAGAGATGAACTGGAAAAGCAGAGTCGCCGAGACGTAAGACTCGTGAATCTAGGCATCCCGGCCGCAACTACACGCGACCTTCGGCAGAGTGTACAGCTGGCTCTCCGTCGGGAGATAAAGCCGGACCTGGTTACCGTCTGGACGGGAGCCAACGACATCACTAGCGGTCAACGTCCGGAGGACTTTGAAGGAGAACTGAAAATCCTTCTACAGGAGCTTCGGGATAAGACTTCTGCGTTCATCGTCATTGGGGACATTCCGGACCTCACGAAAGCGCCTCGTTTTAGGGCTCAGCCTAGTCGGGTTGTCACTTCAGAGCGCATCGCCGCGTTCAATCGCGTTATTGCAAAGCAAGCCGGCGCCTTCAATGTCCCGGTCGTTACCCTCTCCAGAGAACAGATCGCCGATGACCTGGTAAGCGATGTCGACGGGTTTCACCCCAGCGACAAGGGGCACAGTATCATCGCTCAACTTTTTTTAAAGGTTATCTTGCCTCGATTTTTGTCCTAGCTATCTTCTACACATTTTTGACGCATCCGCACGCCCTGGCCTTTTGAGATGCCGGCGGGCTCGGTCGGTTGATTGAATGAGGCGTAATCTGCGGATAATCCCATCGAGGTTCTCCGCCGGAAGAATGATTTACCCTCAGATTCCCAATTTGTCACTCAGTCGCCCCGTCTCAAATACCTGTCTCTCAATTCATCGCGGCGAGCTATGTTCACTTCATCCTCTACTTTCCTTCCGACCCATTCAGCCATACTGACTAGCTCGGCTGACTCCAGCTTCCCGCCCAGTGCTCTTTGGATCTCGGAGCGGATTTC
>DASTOD010000286.1:0-6765 GCA_035762645.1 Binatia bacterium
AACAATTTGACTCGCAGCTGCTGGCTCATTATGCGGTGCGCCGTCGCCAATGATCACTAGGAGGGTTTTATGCCATTATTGAACCAGTTGCCCGAAACCGTTTTTACAACAAAGGTCGACGACCTTCTCAATTGGGGACGAGCCTCTTCGCAGTGGTACATGCTGTTTGGCTTGGCCTGTTGCGCTATCGAGTTGATGCAGACGGGAGGTCCCCGTGCCGATATCGATCGCTTTGGCGCTGTTCCGCGCGCTACGCCTCGTCAGTCGGATCTGATGATCGTGGCCGGGACGCTCACGTACAAAATGGCCAAGCGGACGAAACTTCTCTACGATCAAATGCCTGATCCGAAGTATGTCATCTCGATGGGAAGCTGCGCCAACTGTGGCGGGCTTTTTCAGCTCGCCTACTCGGTTTGTAAAGGCGTAGACAAGATCGTTCCGGTAGACGTTTATGTTCCTGGATGTCCGCCCCGGCCGGAGGCCCTGACAGAGGGGCTTCTCAGGATCCAGGACAAGATCATGCGCGAGAGGTGGCTCGTTAAGAATAGCGCGCATGCGCCGGAGCTTGCAGGCTAAGCCAGGGAGGTCATTCGAGATGTTTGGAGATATTACGATTACCGATCGTGCCGCAGAAAAGATTAGGGAGTTCTCGCGCAGGAAAGAGAGGGGCGCGTCAAGCAGACATGCGGGTGCGGCACCTCTTTCACGACCTGAAGGAAAAAGGTCCGGAGATGCTGCTTACCGGTCAAGCCCATAGAAAGAAGAAACCATGAACACGGCCACATACACGACGCAGGACCTGGTCAACCAGGAATATAAGTACGGCTTTGTTACCGAGATCGAGGCTGACACCGTCCCTCGCGGACTCAACGAGGAGATCATCCGCTTAATTTCGGCCAAGAAGAGCGAGCCGAGCTTCATGCTGGAGTGGCGTCTAAAGGCCTACCGGCACTGGGTGAAGTTGGAAAAGTCGGACGCAGAGCCAAAATGGGCCAACGTCCACTATCCGCCGATCGACTACCAGAACCTCATCTACTACTCGGCGCCAAAGACCAAGGCTGAAGGGCTGAAGAGCCTCGAAGAGGTAGACCCCAAGCTGCTCGAAACCTATGAGAAGCTCGGGATCCCCCTGTCGGAGCAAAAGTGGTTGACCGGTGTCGCCGTAGATGCGGTCTTTGACAGCGTCTCCGTGGCGACGACGTTCAAGGCAAAGCTGGCGGCGCTGGGGATCGTCTTTTGTGCCTTTTCCGAGGCGGTGCGGGAGCATCCAGAGATAGTGAAAAAGTATCTCGGGTCGGTGGTGCCCTACAGTGACAACTTCTTCGCCGCCTTAAACGCCGCGGTCTTCAGTGACGGATCGTTCTGTTACATCCCCAAAGGCGTGCGATGTCCGATGGAGCTATCAACTTACTTTCGCATCAATGCCGCTGAAACGGGCCAGTTTGAGCGCACCTTGATCATTGCCGATGAGGGCAGCCACGTGAGTTACCTGGAGGGATGCACCGCGCCGATGCGCGATGAGAATCAGTTGCATGCCGCGGTCGTGGAGCTGATCGCTCTCGATAACGCGCAAATCAAGTATTCAACAGTCCAGAACTGGTATCCCGGCGACAAGAACGGCAAGGGCGGGATCTATAACTTTGTCACCAAGCGTGGCAAGTGTCTCGGGAAAAACTCCAAGATCTCTTGGACCCAGGTCGAAACCGGATCGGCGATCACCTGGAAATATCCGAGCTGTATCTTGCAGGGTGACAACTCAGTGGGGGAGTTTTACTCGGTGGCACTCACCAACAACTATCAGCAGGCGGATACGGGCACCAAGATGATTCACATCGGGAAAAACACCAAGAGCACCATCATTTCGAAGGGGATCTCCGCGGGACACGGGCAGAACACCTATCGGGGGTTGGTGAGAGTCTTGAAGGGCGCTACCGGTGCTCGCAACTATTCTCAATGTGACTCGTTGCTGCTTGGGGATAAATGTGGCGCTCATACCTTCCCTTACCTCGAGGTACTGAACGACTCGTCGCAGGTGGAGCACGAGGCTTCGACCTCGAAGATCGGGGAAGATCAGCTTTTTTACTGCAGGCAGCGCGGGATTTCGCCTGAGGATGCAGTAACTCTGATCGTCAACGGCTTTTGCAAACAGGTGTTTCGAGAGCTGCCGATGGAGTTTGCCGTGGAGGCGCAGAAGCTTCTGGGCGTGAGTCTCGAGGGCAGTGTCGGTTGATCACCGTCCCGCCCAGAGCTTGTCCAAGAAACCGTCTTTCGCCAGCCCGTCGAGAAAGCGCCTTTCGACAACGTCTTGCGGCTTGATTTTTTTCGCCCGTGCATCGACTTTGGCGGTCTCGTCGAGAATGGCCTGAAACGCTTCCGGCTTGAATTCCAGCCTGCGCTCCATCACCTTGATCTCCTCGTCGTAGGCGGCGTCGAGAATTTTGCGATCGCCGATGCGCAACTGTTTGCCGAGGACTCTATAGGTCAGCTCTTTATCCGTGAACATGATCTTCACGGCTTCCGCCATAACGCGCACGAATTTCTCGACGACCGGACCCCGCGCGCGCATCACAGACCGGCGTGTCACAAGCGTCGCCGCCGCAAAAGGAATCCGGAGATCGGGGCCATAGACAACGTAACGAAAACCCTGGGCGGCCGCCTTGCTGCCGCCCGACGGTCCGGTCATCGTGGCGGCATCGACGGCACCGCTCAGCAAAGCCGCGAGATTTTCCACCTGGCCGCCGGTCTGGATGAAATTCAGATCGGTCGGTTCCATCCCGTGTCGTCGCAAGGCCTGAATCACGAAATAGTGCGAGTTGCTCCCGAGGCGCGTCAGGCCCAATTTCTTGCCTTTGAGATCCTCGGGTTTTTTTATTTCAGGCTTGGCTAAAATACTGTGGGTCAGGGTGTTCTTGGCACTGCCCACAAATACCAGTTCCGTCACCCCGTGGGCAAAGGCGCGTATGATCGCTTCGCCACCGGTGATGGCGACCTCGGCATCGCCGCTGAGCATCGCGGCGGTCACCATCGCGGCCGAGGAGATATAGACGAGTTGAAAGTCCAAACCATACTTCTTGAAGAGCCCGACTTCCTCGGCAATCCACGGCATCGATTGAGACATGGTGCGTGCCGAGTGGATGCCGACAAGCTTGTCCGCACCCGATCCTGGGGGAGGCGGGGCAAAAAGAGCGACGATAACAACGATGACAGTCGAGCGCGCGACGCGGCGTATAGGCATGAGGATCCCTCCTAAAAACCAGGTTGCAGTTTCGGGTTTAAAATCTCCAGTTTTCTCCCCGAGACGCGAACCACGAGACCCGCGGCCCGAAACCGAGCATACATTGCTGCCGGCAAATACGTAGCAGACAGATCAGAAGCCCAGCATCTGGGCATTTTTGTAATAGATCTTTTCCTTGTCCGCCTGTGGCACATCGAGGTCCTCCATCGCTTTCAGCGTCATGGGATAAAACTGATCGTCTTGTCCGCCCCGGCCATGCGGATAATCGGCGCCGAAAAGGATTTGATCGGGCCCGACGGTGTCGTAAACAAACTTGATGAAAGCGGCGCGAATCGGTCCCGCGGTGTCATAGTAGATCTTTTTGAAATATTGTTCCGGTTCCCGATTACACTCCGGATTTCCCTCCCGCCAGTTGAGCCTGTCGAGATACAGCAGAATCATTCCGCCGAGATGGGCCGCGATGAGCTTCAGTCTTGGATAGCGGTCGAGAATGCCGCTGTAGACGATTCGAGAAACGGCCAGCGTCGTATCGGTCGGCCACAGGATTTTCTGGTGGAGCGAGTATTTGTTCCAATTCGACTGGCATGGCGCATTGGCGGGATGAAGAAAAAGCGGCTTTCCGCCCGCCCCCAAGGCCTCCCAAAAGGGCTTGAACTCTGGTTCGTCGAGATATTTTCCTGCGAGATTCGTGGGTAGCATCACCCCGTGCATGCCCAGATCTTTGTAGCACCGCTGGAGCTCCCGGACGCAATCATCCAGATCGATCATGGGCAGCCGCGCGAAGGCTTTGAAGCGGCGCGGGTATTTGGCATGCGCCTCGGCAAACGAGTCGTTGAGGATTTTGCATAACTCCCGAGCCTTAGTCCGATCTCCTTCTTTCTCGATCCTCCCGCCGGTATTCGAAAGTACGCCAACGTCGATGCCATGCTTGTCCATGACGTCGAGGTACTCTTGATGATCAAAGGCGTGAAATCCCACGCCCCGAACATCATTTTGAGCGTCGGGGACGAGCTCGAGATATTTTCCCGGAAAGGCGTGAAAGTGGGCGTCGATAATCATATTTTTCTCCTGACCTCGGTCACCCGTCGACGCCAGCTTCGCCCTGAGCCTGCCGAAAGGCGAACGGAAATGTACCTCGATTGTGTTGCCGCCTTTCCGCTCGTGCCACCGCTGGGACGAGGTGGAGCGGCCGCGGCGTGGGCTATCGGGGCGCCCTGATCTCCATTTCTAAGCCATTGGGATCTTTCACGAAGATGGTCGTGAGCCTGCCGGATGTGTCGCGATTTTCACGGATGATATCGGCGCCTTTTTCCCTGAAGTCTTTGGCGACTTGTTCGATATCGTCGGTGACGAAGCCGTAATGATGAACACCCGCTTGCCCGGCCGACTCCATCAGTTGAATCGACGGAGAGCCAGCGATCTTCATAAAGCAGAAGCCGTAACCCGCCGAGCCTTTCCTGATCGCCGTGGGTTGGCCATTAAAGAACTTTTGGTAAAACGCTATGGACTCACCGAGGTCCTTGCAATAAATCGCCACGTGTTCCAATTGATAGTTCATCATTCCCTCCCTTGTTCTGCCGACAAACTAACTGCAATCACCGGAGCCCGTCAAGCCGGCACACATCACGAAGACAGTCGATCGAAAAAAGGCGCGGCCAAAGCCGCCTTCCGAATCATATTGAATAAGGCTTCTTTCCTGGTACCGTGGTAATTAAGCCAACTTGGGCCGCGGAGGTTGTTATGAGCGAACATATCTATAAACAAATCGAGCTGACAGGCTCGTCGAAAACCAGTATCGAAGATGCGGTCCAGAACGCGATCAGTAAGGCTTCAAAGACCCTGCACAATCTCCATTGGTTTCAAGTCGTTGAGACCCGCGGCTATATCGAGAATGCCAAGGTGGATTATTGGCAGGTGACGATCAAGCTGGGCTTTAGATTGGACGATTGACTAGCCCATAGATGAAATACCGCGTCGCCATTTCAGGATCCTATGGCGGGATGAACCTCGGCGATGAGGCCATTCTCGAAGTCATCCTGAAGGAACTCCGCAATGAGCTCGACGTCGACGCCGTGGTCTTCTCGCACAATCCCAAGGACACGGAGCGAAGACACAAAGTCCGTGCGGTTCCCGTGCGAGAAATGCAAAAAGATCAGGTTCTTGAGGAGCTCCGCAAACTGGATCTCTTCGTTCTCGGAGGAGGCGGTATCCTCTACGACGAATCGATCGACGGCTACCTCCGCGTCGTGAACTGGGCCAAAGAGCTGAATGTTCCGGTGATGGTCTATGCGATTAGCGTCGGTCCTCTCAACAAGCCGGAATCCAAACAGCTCGCCGTCGAGACCCTGAACAAGGTCGACCTGATTACCGTTAGGGAACGTGAAGCCAAGAAAACCTTAAACGATTTGGGCGTGACTCAGGAGATTGAAATCACCAGCGACCCCGCGCTCTTGCTCAAGCCGCAATCGTTCACCAAGGAGATGCTCAAGAAGGAAGGCATCGATGACGATAATCATCTGGTGGGTTTTTCCATCCGCGAACCCGGCCCGGCGGCACCCGATCTCAATATCGAACAGTACCACGCCATTCTTGCCAATGCGGCGGATTTCATGGTGGAGCGTTACGATGCCCAGGTAGTGTTTGTTCCGATGGAGGGCGGAGAGAATAAGGACCCCCAGCACTCGCACGCCGTGATCTCGAAAATGGCCAACGCGCAGCGGGCCAACGTGCTCAAAGGAGAGTACAGTTCGGGTGAGGTCGCGGGGTTGATGAAGCACATGTCATTCGCCGTCGGCATGCGACTCCATTTCTTGATTTTCGCCGCGATTCAGAAAATTCCTTTCGTTGCCCTGCCCTACGCCTCAAAAGTATCCGGGTTTCTGTCGGATCTGGAAATGCCGATGCCGCCGATCACGGCGCTAAACACAGGTAAACTGTGCGCGTTTCTGGACCGCTCCTGGGACACCAAGGACCGCATCAAAAAACGACTCGAAGAAAGATTCCCCGCGCTCCAAGAGCGCGCCAAGAAAACCAATCAGATGCTCTGTGACCTGTTGCGATCTCTTCACCCGGCATAAACGTTCAAAACATTATTCTTGAGGGTCATGCCGCCGCTTGGCCGCCCGCAACATTCGCTCACCATCACTTTGCCGCCGCGAGCCGCGCAACTCGCGGCCGAAACCGATGTGCTTGTGGTCGGCGGGGGCCCGGCGGGTCTCGGCGCGGCGCTCGGTGCCGCGCACGCCGGCGCCGAGGTGATCTTGGCGGAGCGCTACGGCTTTTTAGGAGGCAACGCCACCGCCGCTCTGGTCATGCCCCTCATGTCGTTTCATACCCAATCGCCCAGGCGTGAGCAAAAGGGCTCGACCACCCTTCTGCCGACGGATCATGGACCCGGAGAGCCGGTTCTAGCCGGAGCGGTAAGCCTCCTCCTCGACCGTCTGGTTAGAGCCGGAGGAGCGATCCCACCTTCTTTAAAGACCGGATATGTGGTGCCGTTCGATCCGGAAGTTTTCAAGCAGGTCGCGTTG
>DASTOD010000287.1:0-2702 GCA_035762645.1 Binatia bacterium
GTTCCAGCTTGACCACCAGCGCGGTGATCTCGAATCGAGGATCGACTTCTTTGCTGATGGTTAAAACCTCTTCCGGAGATTCTTGCCGAACTTTTTCGATAAAGCTGCGCAGATCGATCACGGTGAGATTACCTCCAACAAAATTTCTTGCCTCGGTCGAAATAGGCCGCGTTCATTGTCGCCTCACTCCTCACGTTTCACGCCTCCCGATTATTTGATCACTTTGTCCGCCCTTGCCAATACGCTCGGAGGAATCGCGAGGCCAATTTGCTTTGCTGCTTTTAGGTTAATGACGAACTCAAACTTCGTGGGCTGCTCGACGGGAAGATCAGCGGGCTTTGCTCCTTTCAGAATCTTATCGACATAAGTAGCGGCACGGCGGAACAAATCGGGATAGCTGACGCCGTAGACCATAAGCCCCCCGTCTTCCACATACTCGGACTGCGCATACACTACTGGGAGCCGGCTCTTTACCGCGAGATCTGCAACTTGTATCCGGTGAGAATTGAGAACGGGGCTATTCAGCGCGAGGACTGCGTCAGCACGCCCCTTGCTCGCGGCTCGGAATGCGGTCTCAATATCCTTGGGATCTCGTACGTCGAGATATTGAAGCTGCACCCCAAACGCCTTTGCGGCGAGCTCAGTCTCTCTTAACGCTTGTGCGTTGCCCGGGTTGGTCGAATTCCCGAAAACGGCCACGCGGGAGAGCCTAGGAACGATCTCCTTCAGAAGCTCCAGTTGTTTCCCGCTTATCTCCGGGGCAAGGGATGACAATCCAGTGATGTTACGGTCGGGGCGCGCCAGGCTGGCGACGAACCCATTGCCAACAGGATCGTTATCAAACCCCATCACAATGGGAATCGTAACAGTTGCTTCCTTGACAGCACGCGTGGTTGTCGGACCACCCGTGACGATGACGTCTACGTTGAGACGCACTACTTCAGCCGCCAGGCCCCTCAGGCGATCTAGTTTTCCCTCTACATGTCGATGCTCGAGGACAATGTTTTTCCTCTCTATGTATCCAAGCTCGCGCAGCCCCTGCCCGAACGCCTCGATACGGCCCCGGTTCACGGAAGGGGAGCTAACACTTAGATGAACTATCCGGGGAACTTTCTTCGGCTGCTGTGCCTGCGCGGATGGGCAAGGCGCACAGAGCATAGCGCAAAGGGTAAAAACGATATTTCTTCTCATGGTTTTCTCTGCTTCACTTCACCTGCCACTCGACACTCGACATTCGCCTACTGCCTGAGAATCTTGCTCATGTCTACTAGCAAGCCGCGGCCGTTGCAGGCTTGCGCGGACGGGGTTATACTTTCGGTATGAAAACAGCGATCTCCATTCCCGACAAGGTATTCGCCGAAGCTGAGCGGCTTTCGCGGCGCCTGAAGAAGTCACGAAGCCAGGTCTACACAGAAGCGGTAACCGAGTATATCGCGCGACACGATCCCGAGGCGGTGACCGAAGCGATGAATCGAGTGTGCGAGGCCATAGACTCCCGGCCCGAGCCCGCCATCTCCACTGCTGCCAGAAGCAGGCTTGAAGCCATTGAATGGTAATTGCCCAAGGACATGTGTATTGGGCCGACCTGCCGGGTCCGACCGGTTCGGGCCCTGGCTTTCGCAGGCCGGTTCTTGTTGTCCAGGGTGATACGTTAAACCGCAGTCGCATCAGAACCGTTGTTTGCGTTCCTCTAACGAGTAATCTTGGCTGGGCCGAGGCTCCCGGTAATGTGCTCCTTCCGGCTCGTGCCACCGGACTCCCTAAGGACTCGGTCGCCAACGTCTCGCAGATCATAAGTCTCGATCGAGAATTGCTTACAGAGGAAGCCGGAAAATTATCCAAGCGCCAGTTGGAGTTGATTCTCTCGGGCATCGATATAATCCTCGGCCGTTAAGCACGCTGTTTCATCCAATCCATGTCTAAACGGCTCCGCCAAGGCCGATCAGTCCTTCGGCTCGAATCAAAAATCCAAAATCACTCGACGACCTTCGGACTCTCTTCGTCCAAAAATTGGTGACTGCAATACGGACAGAGAAGCTTGATTTTTTTGTGCCGCAGCTCCTGCCAGTGACAATAAAACTCGCCCTTGCATTGCGGGCACGTCACCCAAAAGATTTTCGTCACGACGGCCTTCTCCCGGGTTAGGTTCTTATGTGCTTATTGTCCAACAAGGCGATCTCAACAACGTTTATCGCGCCAAGACGCAAAGCTCGCCAAGTTCAGAGAAACAGGAACACATTTTTCTTTGCGCTCTTGGCGCCTTTGCGCGAGTCATCTCTCTCCGGTTAGACCTTGGGCACTCGGTCGATAACCGGACGCGGAATGAAATCCTCGAGCCGAGTTTTCTCCATCGCGGTTTTCGGGACCGCAACCCGAGCTTCATAGGGCCGCTGGACCGGCTTCGTGGCGTCTATAATCATTTTGGCGGTCATGATGTTGTCGGTCTGGGACGGATCCAGAGTGTTTCCTTTAACATTTTTAATAATGTCCACATCCTGGTCCGCTTGCACCCGAGTCGCCACCGCCCACATCACTTCCTCTTCGTTGTAGATGTCGATATCGGCGTCGACAACGACCACGTGCTTGACGAAATCACAACCTCCAAGCGCCGCCAACGCCGCCTGTTTAGTCTCGCCGTCGACTTTTTTGTCGATGGAGATGTAGCAGTTAAAACGGCAGCCGCCGGACATCGGGAAATGAAC
>DASTOD010000288.1:0-5399 GCA_035762645.1 Binatia bacterium
GATAACTTTTGTGAACGGTGTTCTTTCATACATCAAGGAGGCGAAAAAACTATGAAAACATTGAGAAACCTCTCACTTTTGTTCTTAATATTATCAGTCTCTGCCGCTACCGGTTTTTTAGCGCTTGATTCCTCACGGCTGGCTCTTTCACCGGGCGTTGCGCGCGCCCAAGATCTCGATTCCAAAAAGATCGTTCCGTTTGTTCCAACGCCGCAGGAGGTCGTCGATAAGATGATCGAGCTCGCGGGGGTTAAGAAAGGAGACACGGTTTATGATTTGGGCTCGGGCGACGGAAGGATTGTCATCACCGCGGCAAAAAAAGGCGCCCGGGCCGTGGGCTTCGAGATCGATCCGGATCTGCTGAAAGAATCCCGCGAAAACATCAAAAAAGCCGGGGTGCAAGATCGCGCCGAGATTCGTCAGCAGGATATTCTGACCGTCGATCTTTCTCCCGCGTCGGTCGTAACGATGTATCTATTGCCGGACGTTAATTTGAAACTCAAGCCTAACGTTCTCAGCCAACTCAAGCCGGGGTCGCGGGTCGTCTCGCACGCCTTCGACATGGGGGACTGGAAGCCGAACAAAACGGAGCAGGTCAACGGCCGCACCGTTTATCTCTGGATCATTCCCGCTAAAGGAAAATAGGTGCCCGCCCATTTATCGGCTTAAACATTAAACGGGTTATGATCTCTCTGAGCCGGAGACATTTTCTGCTCGCGGCTGCGGCGGCGCTGTTGCTTTTTGTGCCGCCGCTCTATCTTTTCCAGGTCGCGCATCAAGCCGCCAGCAGCGAACCTGTCCATGTCCTCACCCAATATCTAAAGGCGATCTACGCCCGTGATTTCCCCCAGGCCTATCGGTTCATTTCTTTGCAGGATCAGGCGCTGAAAAAACGCGCCGTTTACGTGCGCGAACGGGGGCCGTTTAGCGGCTTGGCCTTGGAAGTCGCGCGAAAGCTGGCGGATTCTATTCAAGTCCGTCCGGTCCAGGAACGCTTGGACGAGCACGGCCATACCCGTATCCGGATCGCCTACCGGCTGCCGGACGCCAATGCCGTCGCGCCGCTGGTTTTGGATTGGGACGAGGAACGCCTGGGCTCGGTCTCCAACGCCGAACGGCGAAAAATCCTCGATTCGCTGGATCGTACCATTCGCAAGGGCGGTCTAAAGATAATCGAAGGCGAGGAAGAATTTGTCCTGGTTAAAGAGAGCACGGGATGGAAGATTCTCCTAGACTGGGCTGCGGGCATTCAGGTGCGCTTTAATACGGTCGTCGCTAACCATCACCTGATCGAAGCTCGGCCCACCATCCCGGAAACCGTCGCCCGCTCGGGCGAGCTCTTCACCATCGGATATCGAGTGAAAAACCGTACTTCCAGAGATATCCTCACACGAATCGTCCACCATGTGGAGCCGCCGTTTCTGGTCGAGCATCTTGACCTGGTCGAATGCGCTCTCCTGTTGCCTGTGCGGCTGGCGCCCGGGGAAGAACAGACCTATGACAGCACTTATTTGATCCGCGGTGAGCTGCCCGATGGCGCGAAAGAAATGAACGTAACCTATGAATTTAAAGTGGAGCATTAGTGCCTACCTCGCCACCGTGCCGACGCTGGGGATCCGTTACTTTCTAATCAGTCAATTCATCCTCGTTGCTGCAATTTTTCCTCTCACCGCCGGAATCTCGGGCGGCCAAGGCGTACTGGAAATCCGCGTCAAAGACCACCGCGAGGCCATCGGTGATTTTGACAAACTGATCCTCACGATCGAGGCGATTTTGATTAGCCCCAAACCGGGACTAAAGTTTTGGCAAACTCGCTGGAAAAGTCTCGATCCAACCACAAAATCGTTCGACCTGACAAAATATGTCGGCGCCGAAAGTGTGCGCATTTTCCAAGGAGCGCTGGACCCGGGGAAGTTCGACGCGGTGAATCTAAAGCTCAAGAAAACCAGTGGTCTACTGAAGAAGAGCGGCGGCGACGCTCCGATCAAGAATTTGTTAGGCCCGATCAGGCTTCCGTTCGAGGTGCGCGCCCAGGGCGAGACGCAGATTGTTCTCGACCTTGTCGTGCTCGATATGTCGGACCACCCACCGCAGGGATACGAGCTGGCCGTCAGAGGCTACGAGCTCTACACAAACGGTAAATTGGTGGACAGAGTCCCTCCCGGCTAGCTCTTTCAGTTAGAGCGGACATTTCGCAAATGGCCGCTTTACTGGAATAAATGTTGCGTCGCAACTTTACGAGCTTGATGAACGGCGTAAGTGTTCGATTCGAGTATAGCGCCCGATCCATCGATGCCCTGCCGTTCACGACCTTTCGTAAATTCGCGAAATCTCGCCAATCCGATCCAAACGAGGCGTGGGCTGGCCAGTTAACGGGGAAAAAACAATGAAACACATGACACGACAGGAAGCCCTCATTATGCAGTTGCTCAACCGGGCCCGAACAATCGCGGTGGTCGGTGCCAGCCCGCGCCCCGAGCGACATAGCCATGCCGTGGTGTCCTATCTTCATCGGGTGGGTTACGACGTGATCCCCGTGCGACCGGATCTTCGACAAGTTGACGGGCTCAAATCCTACGCCCAGCTTGCCGACGTTCCAGTTCAAATGGACCTTGCGGTTATTTTTCGCCGCCCTGACGCCGCTCCCCGGTTCGTTGCAGAGGCAGCATCAAAAGGGTAGAGGCCGTATGGCTTCCGCCCGGCGTGTGGATACGCCAGGCCGGCGAGCAGGCCCGCCAGCGTGAGGTACTGCTGATCAAGGACCGCTGCATCGAGGAAGAGCATCGCCATCTGTCGAAAGACGGCGGGCATCCTGCGCGCGCCGGAGTGCACTTGAGTCGCCGCCGCCGCACGTATGAAGACAATCGAAAGGATCTGCAAGAGAAAGGTTATGCTGAGGCCGGAGGCGGAGGCCGCAAGGGCGGCGGCGGGAAGCGGTCTGTGCTCGATGAGAAGAAGATCGTCCGTGGCCGTCCCTCACCGCGCAAAGGCCCGCTCAAGCGCACACACAAGAGTTGAGCCTACACGTTCATTGAGCAGGAGAGAGCGCCCCCTTAAGACTCGCGCGTCTCGGTCCTTTTCTAATCTCTCCGTGTTCTGATCCCGCGGTGCGGTGATTGCGGCTCGACATGCCGGATGATATTAAGAGCCGGGCGAAATCCATTGTGGGAAGTTACCAATGGCGAAGTTAACCGATCCCTGGGATCATCACGATTGGAGTTCAAGAGAGTACGTTGCCGAATGGGCAGAGCGGCAAGATGAAAGGGAAGTCGATCGCGAAGAGATCTTTCGTCTGATTGCGACAACTTTGCCTTATGAGCCGAAGAGCGCTATCAGCATCCTAGACCTAGGCGCGGGATATGGGGCGTTAGCCCAATTTTTGCTTGGCTGTTTTCCGCGCGCGACCGCCGTCTGCCAGGACGGATCGATGGAGATGGCTAAGCTCGGCCGCAAGCGTATGAAACATCTCAACGGGCGTTTCCGGTATGTCCTTTGCGATTTTAGTAAGCCCGGCTGGAGCCGCAAGATCAGAGGGCCCTTTGACGCCGTCGTATCCTCGATCGCCATCCATAACGTGCGCTCCCCGGACATCATTCGCTCGATCTACGAGGAAACTTTTTCACTGGTTGAGAACGGCGGCTGTTTTCTGAATTTTGACCGCATGACTCCGTCGCGAAAGGAGCAGATGACGTGGCTTAGAGAAGCAGGATTTACAGATGTGAAATGCTTTTGGGATGGTGGCAGACGAGCGCTTGTCGGGGGCTATAAGAAATGAGCCGCGTAACGCCGCAAGCCGCCCAAACCCCATGAAGCTCGATCCCTGTCCTCCTCTTGACCTAAATTAGGAATCCGCCTATGGGTCTACCATCGAGCTTCGGAAGCTTGTCTCTGCTGAAGGAGGTTTTTTATGCGGCGGTTTCAATCCAAGCGCGCTTTCGGCGTCAGTCTCTTGGCTCTTTTGACGGCTGTATTGGCAGTCTTTGTCGGCCCGGCTTTTTCACAGGCGCCGTTTTACCAGGGAAAGACTATCACTCTCATCGTCGGTTCCGGTGCCGGCGGGACGGGCGACTTGCGCGCCAGGGCCCTGGCATCAGTCCTCGCCAAACACATCCCCGGAAATCCGACCATCACTTTTCAATTTATGCCTGGGGGCGGGGGCCGGAAGGCGGCCAATCATCTTTACAACAACGCCCGAGCCGACGGCCTTACCCTGTACCGTATTTCCAGCAGCATCGTGCCCTATGCCGTCCTAGGCGAGTCCGGCGTTCAGTACGATATCGACAAGCTCGTCTATCTCGGTACGACCGAGCACATGTTGTATTATCTCTTCAATACGCGTAAAGAGGTGGGTCTCAACACTTTGGCCAAACTCCGCGCTGCCTCAGGGGTGCGTATCGGCAGCGCTCCGGTGGGCCATACCGGGTACATCCACAGCCGTCTGACCGCCTATTTCCTCGACATGAAAGAGCCGAAGATCATTCCGGGGTATGAAAATGAAGACCTGGATGTCGCTTTCGCGCGCGGCGAAGTGGATGCGCAAGTCTCCTCGACAGTGACGGTCATCGAGCAGGATTTGCTGAACAAGAAGTTGTCGGATTTTCACTCCTCCGTCGAGATTCCCAAAGGCCACAAAGATTCCCGTTTCGCCCATCTCAATCTTCCGGATATCGAAAGCTTCGCCAAGTCGGAAAAAGAGAAAAAGCTCCTGAACATGGTGCGTGCTTTCAGGGCCGTCGGCACGATTCTGCTCCTGCCTCCGGGAACTCCCAAGGATCGCGTCGAGACGATCAAGGAAGCCGTGCGAAAAACCCACACTGATCCCGCGTTCATCAACGAGTACCGTAAGCTCACCGGCGGGGATGAGCCCACGCCGCTGATGCCTGACGAGCAGGTCAAAGTGGTCAAGGAGATTCCGCGCGACGCCGAAACCATCGAGCTGTTCAAGAAATTTGCCGGCACCGGACCTCTACCGTCGCGAAAATGAAAAGCGATGAACAATATTGTTTGATGCCTATCCTCCTCGTTGGGTGAGAATTGCCGCACGGGTATTTTCTCCGTTTATCCCTCAGGAGATAGTATACCTCGAGAAGCTCTTATTTTAGTCTTCGCCGCGCAGCCGCCGGTCTGAGACCGGCGGAACGACATTTCGCGCACCGCCATCCTGTCTTCCCCGACTCGGTGTCCCTCTTTGCATTGCCGTGGCTAACAAAGAGAATGTTCTCGGAATGGCATCTCGGACAAAACTCCATTCTTAGCGGCAACAACGATCCTGCTTGAGACCGACTCGACTCATTCATTGATCACCTAATCTATTGATGACTTTTTCTAAAGCCGTCCACGACGTTACAAAAGCTGCAACACCCTCGTTGGCAAAGGACGTGCCGCGGTTGGATACTCAA
>DASTOD010000289.1:0-2399 GCA_035762645.1 Binatia bacterium
GCGCGCAATGTCGGCATCAAAGCCGCGAGCGGAGAAATAATTGCATTTACCGATGCCGACTGCATGGCTGACGCGGACTGGCTTACGCATCTGGTAGCACGGTTTCTGTCGTCGGATTTCGCCGCCGTAGGCGGGCCAAACCTCTCGCCGCCGGACGACTCGGTGGTTGCCTCTTGCGTTGCGGTTTCCCCAGGCGCGCCGACTCACGTGCTGCTGGACGATGAAGTCGCTGAACATATACCCGGCTGCAACATGGCATTCCGCCGGGAGGCTTTGGAAGCAATCGCGGGATTTGATCCGATTTTTCGCGCAGCCGGCGACGATGTCGACCTCTGCTGGCGACTGCAGAACAAAGGCTACAAAATTGGCTTCAGTCCCGCGGCCGTCGTCTGGCATTTCCGCCGCAATACCGTTCGAGACTATCTGAAACAGCAGCGCGGATACGGCAAAGCCGAAACTCTCCTCTTCTTCAAACATCCCTGTCGCTTTAACGTGCTGGGCCAATCGCGTTGGTTTGGTCGGATCTACGGGGACCTCTCCTCTTTTCTAGCGAGCCGGCAGCCGCGGATTTACTCCGGGGTCTTTGGCCGCGGGCTTTTTCAGACACTATATCAGCCTCCCCCTTCCGTCGTCGCATGCGTGCCGATGACGCTCGAATGGAATTTGCTTTCTCTTGGACTGCTGGCTGGCGCGTTCCTGTTCGGCGGTTGGTTCTGGCTTGGACTTGCGCCTTTCGCGCTCACGGTAAGCCGTTGTTTTGCGAGCGCTCTGAGGGCTCGCGTCGCGCCGCCTTTCCACGGCTGGCGGGCAACTCTCCTGATAACTTTTTTAATCTATGTGGGGCCGCTTCTTCGCACGCTCGAACGATATCGCTGGCGGCTTCGCAGGTTTCGCGAAGTAAAACCCGTGAGCCTCAACGGTCCGACCCAGACACCGCGCATTCGGTGGCGAGAACGGGCATTCTATTTATCTTACTGGAACGAGCAAGGAAGGGAAAAGGAAAGCCTACTTCATGGCATTATGGATTTTCTGTTGCCGCGAAAATATCTCATTGCCATGGACCAAGGATGGAGCCAGTGGGATTTAGAAATTTGTCAGGGGCCGTGGGCGAAAGCTCAAGTTAAGACTGCGGTCGAAAATCACGGCGGTCCAAAGCGTCTCTTGAGAGTACGCTGCGCGCTTCGGATGTCGAGGATCTCTCTCACTTGTCTCTGCCTTTATGGCGTGTTGACTATTGCCGCATTTTTCCTGTCGATGCCGGAGCTCGCCGCGGCGGCTCTCGTCGTCGGGTTGCTTCATGGCAGCGCGATTTTATACCAGAAGTTCCGGCTCGGACGCGTGCTCTACCACGTGTTGGAATCGCTGGCGCACAGGCTGGAATTCGTGCCGGTGCAAGAATCATCGGAAAATCCGCTGTGAGAACATCTTGCCGATGAAACGGACCGTTCGTTCCTACCTCCGGCCTTACCTTCCCGCATTCGTCTTCGCTCTGGCGCAGGTCGTCTTCATTAGCGCGCTGGAACTGCTCAAGCCCTGGCCGCTCAAGATCATCATCGATCATGTTTTGACCGCCACTCCCCTGCCCTGGGAGTTCGCCCACGGCTGGTCCGCACAATTCGTTGTTTTCTTGGCGTGCGCAGCGCTGGTCCTCATTTATGCGCTCTTGGGAGCGCTGCGGATCCTCAATGATTATACGACGGTCAGGATTGGGCAACGAATGGTCAACGACCTTCGGCGGGATCTCTACAGCCATATCCAGCGCCTTTCGCTCTCTTTCCATAATCGCCAGCAGATCGGCGATCTGATGTATCGGATCACCGCCGACACCTTGGGGCTTCAGACGCTCACCATGAACGGTGTGTTCGCGGTGTTCGCGGCCGGCATGCTGCTCATCGGAATGTTTGTGATCATGCTTTGGGTCGACTGGTACCTGACGCTGCTAGCCGTGGCCGTATGTCCGGCGCTTTTTGGCGCGATCGCGCTTCTGGATAAAAAAATGTCCTCGGCCGCCACCCAGGCTCGGCAGAAGGAAAGCGCGGTTTACTCGGTGGTACAGCGAACGCTTTCGGGAATGCGCGTGATCCAGGCCTTTACCAAGGAAGAGGATGAGGAGCGGAGATTCATGAAAGCGAGCAGGGAGAGCCTGGCGGCGGACTTGCGGCTCTATAATCTGCAAAATTTTTATTGTGCCGTCGTGAACGTCACGATCGCGGCCGGAACGGCCGCCGTTTTGTGGCTGGGCACCCGGCACGTTTTATCCGGCGAGCTTTCGGTCGGCGAGATGGTCGTATTCACTTCTTATCTCGCCTCCCTTTACGCCCCGCTGAGCAATATCTTCGAGAGCTACGGACTGGTTCAAAGCGCAAAGGTGGGCGTTCGCCGGGCATTCGACATTCTCG
>DASTOD010000290.1:0-2372 GCA_035762645.1 Binatia bacterium
GGAGGTGGGCGACCGCCAGAGCGTCGGCGCGGGCGCCATGGAGCGCCGTGTGGATCGGCCACTCGACGGGAGGACCGGCTTTGCCTTCCAACGGCTCGCCGTCGAGATCCGTGGGAATCATATCTTCTGGGCGAAGGCTTCCTTTGTCGGAGCCCATGCCCGGCGTGATCAAGACCCGCTTCCTATCGGGTTGATAGACGCTCACGTGGCCGAACAGGCCGATCATTCCCTGCATCGCAAAGATGCGCGTGCAGGTGGCAAGCTGTTCGCGCAGTTCCTTCTCGTTTGACACGGAATTATCTCCTTTGCGCCGCTCCCAGTTCTCTTTGCGCACCCTCACCCTTCCCTCTCCCTCGAATTACGAGGGCGAGGGTATAATTTTTCCCTCTCCCGCTGGGAGAGGGCGAGGGTGAGGGCACGGACCCAACCACTTCGAGGGGGAAGTGTGTGTTTCTGTTTGTTGATCACGAAAAGTAGCGGTACATCAGCCGCTTCGGGTGGATGATAGCAAAATAGAGCGCGCGGAGTTTGCCAGGGATGCCGCAGCGCGGCGTAAAGAGATCCTTTAACATCAGGCCAAGAGGAATTTTGTGCTTGGGAAACTTTTCCGGGCCGATGTCGCGCACGCCGTAAGCTTCTTTTTTTTCTTTTAACACATAGACAACGCTGCCTCCGCCGGCTTCCCTATCGCCATAGGTGTAGCCGCCGACAGCTTCGGCCTGTTTCTTTGCCTTCTCCACAATTTCCTCCGACAGGCCGAAATCTAGCGCGTCGACCGGGCAGGCTTGTACGCAGAAAGGCTGCTTGTCCTCGCTCATGCGGTCGCTGCACATGGTGCATTTGCTGGCTTTGGTCGTAATGTCGCTCTTGGTGATGACGTTCCAGGGGCAGGCATGAATGCAGTACTCGCAACCGATGCAGAGTTTCGGATCGATAACGACGGGACCTTCTTCGTATTTTGTAATCGCTTCGACAGGGCAGACCGCGGCACAAGCCGGAAACTCGCAGTGCATGCAGCTATTTCGAGCCCATAAAGGCGAGAGCCCCTCGAGAACGGGCGGCTCCATAGTGATCCAGTTTGTGCTCGAAAGTTCGTAAAGGCTGGTGCGATCGTGATCGTTCCAGTCTTTGCAAGCCTGGACGCAATGGCGGCAGCCGATGCATTTAGTCGCGTCGAATAAAATGCTCCGCGGTTTGCCGTCTCTGAGGCGTCCTGTTGGCACCAGGTTGCCGTATTGTCGGGTCAAAGTTTGAGTTGAACTATTGCCCATCCGACGTCCTTTCCGAGAAGCTCACTCGCTGACGATTTATCACTTCCCTTTCGTGCCCGTCAACAAGCTTACAGGGGAAGGGAGGGAGCAGCTGATTGGGCGACTTTTGTAGAAGGCGGTTTGTTAGCCCAGGCAAGTCAGACACTAAAGTTCGAAATTTTTTGTCGTCTTCCTCGTTAACTAAGAATTGCGTCAGACATCTTTCAGGTAGGACTCGGGCATATTTTCGAATCCTATCCAGGCAAACCAGTCGGTTATTTTAAGGATTCTTGCCCACTCGTTCGTAACACGAATATCCCCCGAATAGCCTGTATCTTCTTCGCCGAAAGCGTCATATAGCTGGATTCCGGTCGCTATTATAGACGGGCGGCCGGAGAAGTGTTTTCTCAGGTCTTTTCCCGTTACCGGTTCAAGACCTCTAAGGTAAGCGTAGGTGATGGAGTTGCTGATGCGAAAGATCGTCTTGGGAGTCATCCGCTCGACTTTCTTAGATAAACCCTGCAGGGTCCTCTCCACGTCCTCATCCAAATACAAGCGCTGCTCGTCTCTGAGTGACGGGTACTCCTGGTGAAGCCACCTTTCGATGCGAACACAGGTGGGCAGGCTGGTTACCTGTGTAATGAGGCCGCCGAGCCAGACATCGAGCATCTGGTTCCGCATGGCCTGAGGCAACTGTGAAAGCTCATTTCCCAGCTCTTTCACGGCGACTTCCCTCGTCCCGGCGTTTGAACCCGGAACAACTCTGATGGAGGGGTCTGCTTCCATCGTCCGGAGTATATGACCGCATTCGTGCGCCGTGAGATGATTGATCCGCTGGACCATCTTCGGTTGGTATTTGATGATGTGCTGAGGCATCCTGGCTCTCGCAATCTTGCTGGTAGCGGGCACGAGCTGATCCGGCGCAGGGCGAAAGGTTATCTCTTTCCCGGAAACCGCCTTTACCCGCTCAATGATCTCTAGAACCGGAGGCAGGAGATTAAGGTCATTGCTCATCGATCTGTTTCGAGAAGAGTCTCAGCGCAGCCTGGTACTCCGAGGAGAGATCCGCGCCGATGTCTAAGTCTTGGTCCAAAATTTTAAATCCTACGTACATGTGGCAAA
>DASTOD010000291.1:0-4090 GCA_035762645.1 Binatia bacterium
CGGGAGGTCCAGGAGGATCGAATACCATTCGGGTCTCGGGATGTGCCGACCATCTCCCGTACCTCACTTTGCGATCGTTCGTGTCATTCGCACCCATGATTTCGTCTACTCTTTGTTTCGCCTCATCGAACATTCCCGGCAGCGCAAAAGCCTCCAGGATCGTGTTGCTCACAGGCCGGATCGTATAGAGCGCTCTTAACCCATACGAGGGAATTCGCGTCTCATCGAGATTGAAGAGGTTGGGGGCGGCAGGCGGGGAAAATGTCAGATCCTGAGGATTGATGACGTCGAGAAGTCTGATTCCATCGGTCTCTCCCCATGAAATGAATTGCCTGCCAATCCGGAGCTTCAGACGGTCGGTTGGCGAAATATCCAGGACCGCCTCCCACGGTTTGGGGCTATCCTCGTCATAAAACGTGCTCTTCAAGGGACTTACCGGAGCGGGCGGAAAATAGGTAACACTTTTCTCGCGGCTCTTCGCCTCGGCGCTGTAGCGCGGCTCCTTGACAAAGCGCCAGGAGATAAAAAGCTTGGCCCAGTCGGTGAATTCAACGTTGAATTCGGGCTGTATGGTAAAACGATTCATGATGAAGCGGTTCGATGTGTTGAAGTGCCGGTCGCCGTGGCTTACGGATAAACCGGTGGTGTTCTCAACAAAGCCTCCAAACGAAACCTTCTCTCGAAAGAATTTTTCCCACTCTTCACCCATGATCGACGCCGCCGTGACGTCCGTGGAGTGAGAAAGCACGAGTGCGAGACACGCGATCAGATAAAACAGCTTCCACCATTTCCTTACCATGCGCCCACCTCCATCACGGTTGCTCATCTATCCTTTTTGTTTTTTCTTCGTGGTATTCGTTAAAACTAATCCGTCTTATCGGGAGGTCGGATCTCGAACTGTACATTCGTTTATAATTAGATAGTTAATATGTCAAGCAATCTCCTTTGGGTTTTTTTCTCGGCTCTGTTGCTGGCGGCGCCCTATTTGTTTCCGGGGACTTACCCGCTTGCGTGGATCGCCTTTGTGCCCCTGCTCTGGCTGGTTGGCAAGGCGCGAAGTGTTCGTGACGCGGTGTTTTACGGTTGGGTAATGGGCTTTCTCGCGCACGTTTTCGGTTTTTACTGGCTGGTCTATACCATCAGCGTCTTCGGCGGGTTCGGCTATCCGTTGAGCAGCGTGATCTTCGTGGTTTATGCCTTGCTGCAGGGACTGCGGGTCGCGATTTTTGCTGGCCTTGTTTGGCTTTGCGGGCTGGGGCCGCTGGGGCTTTTTCCGCCGCTCTTCTGGGTGGCGTTAGAATTTTGGTTTCCGTCGCTTTTTCCCTGGTACCTCGCTAACAGTCAAAGCTCGTTTATCAGTTTCATCCAGAGCGCCGATCTCGTCGGTCCCTATGGCGCCAGCCTGATCCTCATGTGGTTCAACACCGTGAGCTATGAGGTCCTTCGCTCCTGGGCGGAGATTTCTCGAATGCGTTGGCGAGCGGTGGCACTAGTGGTTTTGCTCGTCGCGGCTTCGCTTTTCTATGGCGTATTGAGACTCGGCAGAGTCGATGCGGATCTCGCCTCGGCTCCGGAACTGCGGGTAGCGGCGGTTCAAGGCAATATCGATGTCGACCTGAAATGGAATCCGGCCAAGGTGAAAGAGAACCTGGAGGCTTACCGGACGCTCTCGAAGCGAGCCGAGGGTGTGCGGCTCGTGGTCTGGCCCGAAACGGCAATCGAGGAGTGGGTGCCGGAAAAAATACCGGAGCTTCCCACGGAAGTGATGCCGCCTCTGAGCTCACGAGATTTCTACTTTATCTTTGGCGCCAGGAGCTTTCGCGGCCAGTTGATGGGACCTGGTTTCAAGGCGTTCAACTCTGCTTTTCTGACCGATGGGCAGGGACGCGTACTGGGGGTGTACCACAAGCAGGTCTTGCTGGCCTTCGGCGAGTATCTTCCTTTTGCGGCGATCCTGTCGAAGCTTCCGGCGATGCCGTTCGCCGACGGATTCACGCCGGGCGAAGGCCCGCATACGCTCGATCTTCCGAGCGGCGTCCGGATCGCTCCGCTGATTTGCTATGAAGATCTCATACCGGAGTTGTCTCGCGCGTTCGTGAGCGAAACGAAGGCCAATCTCCTCGTCAACCTGACCAATGATGCCTGGTATGGGAGAACGGTCGCGCCCTGGCAGCATGCGCGGCTCGCTCAATGGCGCGCCATTGAAACGCGCCGGACCTTGTTGCGCGCAACCAACACGGGCGTGACTACAGTGATTACTGGCAAAGGGGAGATTGAGGAAAGCCTGCCGATTTTTACCCCCGGAGTCCTTGCGACCAATGTGAAACTGCTCGAAGGCGAGACCCTCTACGTCAGGTACGGTGATTGGCTAGCCTGGAGCGTGACCGTGGCCGCACTGCTTATTCTTCTCTTTCACCTCTCCCGCCGCCGTTCTTCCCAAACTTAGTCAAAGAATTTCGTCGGATTAAGGTGTACCGCGCAGAGCATGTCCTGAGCCGGGTCGGAGGGACGGCAAAGCGCGCCAAGGCATTTATTTTCCTCTCTAAACCGAATTGTCATTCCGAACGGATGTGAGGAATCTAAGATTTCTCGAATGACATAGCCGTAAAGAAGGGGACAGTCCCCTACGAGATCTCATCCGTTCGCCCTGAGCGCCGTCGAAGGGTTCCTAGAGAGTTTTCACGCAGTCTGGCCAAGGAGGACATTGCGGTCACGTCCGGACGCGACAGGATTTTAGGTGAGGGTTAGAGATGGATCTCCTCATCACAGCGCGGCGGGGGATCTCGGCCTCAACAGCCGTGAGCGCAGCAAATTTGATTCAAGGCGAAGCATAATTGATACGCTCCTTATTACCGTCACTCCTCAGATGAAGTCTCGTGGGAAAATACCCTCACGATATCAACACCTTCGGCACAGCCACGTAACTGAACAACTTGGCACGTCCATTGCCATTGGCGTTTACATAATAATTGATTGACGGCTTGTTACGTTTGGTGTAAACGGCAAGCGTTCCAGTATCCGCCGGCCCATCTGGCTTCGGCAACTGTGAGTATTTCTTTTGTGGCCCGACCGGCTCATACCGTGTCGGGCTTTTTTGTTGGGAGGAGCAATGGGGTGACGGAGGACGGAGGTCAGAGGGCAGCCGAAATACAAGGAACTCGATGAAAACGGGGGTAGTCTGTAGTCTGTGGTCCGTGGTCAGGTTTTCTTTCGCGCTTGGCGCTCTCCTCTTTGCGGTTTGCTTTTCCGCCCACGCTCAGCAAGCCAAGTCCTATAGCGTTGTGGTCCTAGTGATCGGCAGCTCAGAGATCCCACAGATAAAAGGTCTCCGCGATGGACTGAAAGAACTTGGATACATTCAAGGAAAAAATCTTTCCTTGGATGTCTCGGCTAAGAACACCTACGAGGAACTCCGCCCTCTCGTTGAGAGCTACAAAGAAAAGAAGGTGGACGCGATGGTGACTATCGGCGGCACGGCCACCGTCGTCGTCAAAGAGATCGCTCCGGAGATCCCTACGGTATTCTCTTTCGGTTCAGACCCAGTGCAGGCTGGATTCGTCAATTCTATCGCCCGGCCCGGATCAAATCTTACCGGGGTAACAACACGTACCGGTCCTGAATTCCAAGGCAAGCGCCTGGAAATCTTCAAGGAAGCTGTGCCAACCCTTCGGCGAGTAACTGTGCTCTACAACGCCAGAGGCGACAATCCTGGTCACGAAATGAACCTCAATATGCTGCGTCAAAGCGCTCCCAAGCTGGACATCAAGTTGATAGCAAAGCCAATCAAGGTGATTTCCGATCTGGATAACTCACTTCAAACTCTTTCCAAAGAAACTACGGACGGCGTCTTCGTCATTGCGGCAAGCATATTTAGAACCCGCTTCAATGAAATCGTACCCGCCGCAACAAAGAAAAAACTCCCCGTGATGGGTGCCGAAGCATTCCATGTTATCGACGACGGGGCTTTGCTGTTTTACGATTCTGACAGATTTCGCATCGGTCAGCGGTTGGCATGGTATGTAGATCGAATTCTCAAGGGCACAAAGCCACAGGACTTACCAGTTGAGGCCCCAACGTATTTTGAGCTCAT
>DASTOD010000292.1:0-5251 GCA_035762645.1 Binatia bacterium
ACCAAATCGAAATCTCTCGCGCAAAGCGCAAAGCATGTCCTGAGCGGAGTCGAAGTGGCGCGCTTTGTCATTTCGACAAAGGGAGAAATCCTTGTTTCGACGGAACGGAGAAATCTTCAGATCCGTCGCATTCTCCCGGGAGCCTCCATCGATCCTTCGCAAGCCTTCGTCTTGAAAGATCCATTGCGATGGGACGGTGTAGCCATGCGCTTCGGCCGGCCCATTGGGCAAACGCCAAGTTAGTCCGATATGCTGACGACTTTGTGGTGTTGACACGCTATCAGAAAGAAAAGCTTAAGGAGTGGATCGAGTTGAAAATAGAAGGCTGGATGGGGCTAGAGATCAATCGGGACAAGACGCGGATGATTGACCTTAGGCAGAAAGGAGCGAAGCTCAACTTCTTGGGATACATGTTTCGTTACGAGCGCGATCGCAAGGGAAGGCAACACTGCTACCTTAACGTAACGATATCGGAGAAAGCGCTAAAGCGGGAGCGGCAGAAGCTTCACGAGAGACTCAGCAGAAGGGTCTGTTTTAAGCCCCTGCCGCAACTGATTAAAGAGCTTAACCGACACCTGGAGGGTTGGGCGAACTACTTTAGCTACGGGTATCCGCGGAAAGGGTTTCGGCGGATCAACCGCTACGTGCGCCAACGGTTGACGCAGCACGTTCGGCGTAGAAGCCAGCGGCCTTTTAGACCAGCGGAGGGACTGAGTTACTACGAGCACTTCAAGCGCATGGGCTTGGTGTACTTGTAATCCCTACCGATGGGTTGCTTACGCTGTGGCTGAGACGAAGTCTTTGGGAGAGCCGGATGAGGGAAATCCTCACGTCCGGTTCGACGAGGGGTGAGTGAGTCGTGTTGACTGTCAGCATCGCTCACTCGCCTACTCTACCGTCTTGGCGCGATAATATTTCGTGTCTTTTCACTTCGGAGCACCCTGCTAAGGATAAATTGCTAAGGATAAATTCTCGGACTTCGAAAGGTAAAAAGCTGACATTGACAATACCGGCGCCGGTCAGCTAAGTTTCAGCCCGATGGTAACTCGTCGGCAGAAAGGAATTCACCAGTGGCCGAACATATCAAAATGACCCCGCAAGAAGCAAAGCGAAAGGTCGAGTCGATACGGAAGATCATCCTCGACACCTACGAAAAAGAGATCAAACCGCAACCCTTCTTCAATGATCTCCGCGCGGGCACCCTGTCGCAGAAGCGATTACACGGTTGGATCAGGAACTGGTATGCCTTCGCCCTCGAAGTCAATACCGGAATGGCGACCGTGTACCATCAGTTCGTCGGTTTTTTTAAGAGACACCCCGAATTGGAAGATCGCATAGCGCAAAAAATCGGCGAGGAGTTCACCACGCCAGCGCTCGGCGGTCACGCGCGCATGCTCACGCAGCTGGGCGAAGCTTTGGGTGTTAAACCCGAAGAGATGATTGAAGCCGAGCTCATACCCGAAGCCCGTGGGCTGGTGGATTTCTTTGTCCGATCGTGGATCGATATTCCGCTTGCAGAATGTTTTGCCGTACATATGGAAGAAGAGATCTTCGGCTACATTTCCCAGGACTTTCGTCAAAGCCTGCCCAAGTACGGCCTCACGGCCGACGACATGAAATACTTTCGCGTGCACGAAGAGGCCGATCTCGACGAAGAGCATGGCGGGACGAACCAGGCAATCTTGCAGGCCGCGCTGGAAGAGGGCTACGGCAATGAGCGCGCCGGATGGCCGCTTGAATACTGCGGGCGCATCGCCGTCCAGATGGTCGGCAATTTCTACGAAGGGGTCTACCGGCGCTATGCCTGACCCCGTTCGCTGGGGAGGTAGTCATACATGAAACTTTCTCCGGAAATCCAAGAACTCAATGCGCTCCTTCGCGACCGGTGGGTTTCGGGTATTTGGAATATAGATCCTGCCGAACGGCAATCGGACCCCAGGACGCGCGTGAAGCCGCATCTTTGGAAATGGCAAGAGATTTACGACAGCTTGCTCCAGGCCCGGGAAAAAATTTCTGTCGCGGGCGGAAGCGTCGAAAGACGCGTCATCCGTTTGGTCAATCCAGGAATGGCGGAGACCGAGATGACGACTCATACGATGCTGCTATCATTCCAACTGATTCAGCCGGGAGAAGTGGCTCCGGCGCACCGCCACACGATGGCTGCCATCCGGTTTATTCTCAAAGGCAAAGGAGCCTACACCAACGTCGACGGCCAGAAGATGGTGATGGAAGATGGGGATTTGATTCTCACGCCGCAGTGGGCATGGCACGAACACGCGCACGAGGGCGATGAACCGATGATCTGGATCGACGGTCTGGACGTACCGTTCATTCAGTCGCTGCAGGTAATCTCGTTTCAGCCTTATCGCGAGGGGCGGCTCCCGGTAAACGAAGGACCCGATCCTGTGTACTACGGCATGACTCGCCCCGTCGAAACACCCGAGCAAGGAGAAACACCGCTCCTTCACTACCGCTGGCGCGACACTTACCCCGCGCTCCAACGTCTAGCCCGTCGCGAAGCTAGCTCCTATGACGGTGCGGCCCTCGAATACCTAAATCCCGCCACGGGCGGTCCGACTCTCCCGACGCTTTCCTGCTGGATACAGATGCTGCGGCCCGGCGAACGAACCCGCGTTCACCGACACACCAGTACAAGCATTTATCACGCCTTTAGCGGCAGCGGCACAACGACCATTGACGGTAAACCGTTCCATTGGGAAAAGGGCGATAGCTTCGTGGTGCCGCTGTGGTGTTGGCATGAACACGCTAACCGTTCCTCGACGGAAGAGGCGATCCTCTTTTCAATGCACGACCTGCCGGTTCTAAAGGCATTCGGTCTCTACAGAGAAGAGACGCAATAACCTTTTCCGCGCCTGATACCCGCCGTGTGGGATCAGGCGGAGCGCGGAAAAACCGTGAGGCGTGAAACGTGAGGGGTAAGGGGCGGCCCCCTAACACCTGACGCCTAACGCCTGACACATAATCGCAAAGGCGGGAAGAAGGCCAAGCGAAAAACGTGAGAACCGCAGAGGCAAAGTAATTTTCGGAGCGGAATCAATGCAACTCGGTGTTTTCTTACCCATTTCGGGTCGCGCTGCGAGCCGTGAAACCTTGATGCAGGCGGCGCGGCAGGCCGAATCACTCGGGTACGACTCGATTTGGGCCGCCGACCGAATCATCATCCCTTGGCAAATCGATACGGTTTATCCGTACAGCAAGGAAGCGACATTCATCGTGCCACCCGATCGCCCTTTCTTCGAGCCGCTCACTTGCCTGGCGTTTCTCGCCGGCTGCACGGAAACAATTCGGCTCGGCATGAGCGTGATGGTTCTGCCGTATCGTCACCCGCTCTACTGGGCCAAAATTGCCACAACCATCGATCACCTGTCTACCGGCAGACTCATCATGGGTGTGGGTGTGGGCTGGATGGCGGAAGAGTTCAACGCGCTCGGCGCATCGTTCGCGGAGCGCGGACACGTGTCGGATGAGCAACTGCGGCTGCTCGAAAACCTTTGGCGCGACGAAAGGGTGACTTTCGCAGGAAAGCACTATGCCGTCAAAGATATCGCATTCAATCCCAAGCCGTTGCAGCAGCCACGGATTCCCATCTGGGTGGGCGGCGAAGGTCGTTTGGCCCAGCGCAGGGCCGGAACCTACGGCGATGCGTGGTTTCCGTATTTCGTGAGAATCACGCCTGGCGAGCTCGCCCGCCGTTTTGACTACGTGAAACATTCGGCACGCGAGGCGGGAAGAAACCCCAGCGCGCTCACGTTCGCCTGCTGTTTACCCATCGAGCTGACGCGCGCAGATGTTCCACAGGAACCGGACTACCTTAAAGGCAGCCCGAGTCAAGTCAGCGAAGTCCTGCAAAGATTCCGCGATGTTGGCGTGGCCCATATCGGCCTTCAGTTTATGGTCCCGCGCTGGCCCGAGCGCCAAGAGCAGATCGAGCGCTTTGCGAAAGAGGTATTGCCAGTGTTGAGAAGCTAATAGGCCGTTCAAGATCGCCCGCTGACGATCATCCCGTCAATTACATTTCGAATCGCCGACCAATCCACGCAAAATTGTTTCCTTCTCCACTAACACCCTCACCTTTGATCGTCTCCCGTCGAGGGAGAGGAAAAGAATCAATTACGTGGAACTCGCTTTCAAGGTTAGAACATTGTCGCACTCAGATACTTCTCCCGAGTCTAGAATTTTACTCGACCTTACGATAAGTACACTCTGTCCCCCGCCTGTTTCCCCCGCGCCGCGCGGGGGAGGATGGAAGGAGGGGTGAAAGGAAACACTACATGGCCAACTTACCCCGCGTGGCGCTGATCATTACCGGCGGAACGATTGATTCCGTCGGCAAAGACCGTTTGGATCTCGCCTGGTACATCGAAGCCGGCAAACGGCTCGGCGACGGCGAACTTTTACGCCAATTGCCGGAACTCAAAGATATCGCTCAAGTCGAAGAAACCCCTTTCCGCCGCCTCCCCAGTCACGCGCTGGTGGACAAGGATTGGCTGGACCTTGTTCGAACCATTCATACGATTTTGGATCAGGACAGGGCCGATGGTATTGTCATCACGCATGGAACCAATACGATCGAGGAGACTGCTTATTTTCTCAACCTCACGTTAAAGACAGACAAACCGGTCGTCGTTGTCGGCTCGATGCGGCCTTCCTCCGCCATCAGCGCCGATGGCTATCTCAACGTCGTCAACGCGATCAAGGTCGCGGCTGATCCTAACTCGCGCGGACGCGGCTGCTTGCTGGTGATGAACGACACCATCTACAACGGGCGGGATGTTACCAAAAATGCCACCTACCGGGTCGAAGCGTTTCAGTCGCGCGACCTCGGGCCGCTTGGTTTTGCCGACGCCGACGGCAAAATAATCTACTACCACACGCCGGTAAAGAAGCACACGGTAAACAGCGAATTCGATGTGCGGAGTCTCCAGTCACTGCCGCGCGTGGATATCGTCGTTTCTTATGTCGGCGCGGACGGCAAAATGATTGAAGCCGCGGCGGCAGCGGGCGCGAAGGGAATAGTGAGCGCGGGGACCGGCGCCGGCCGGCCGACGCCGCCCGAAGACCAAGCATTCGACAAAGCTTACAAAGAAACAGGCATGATCATGTGCCTCTGCAGCCGGGTGGCTTCCGGCAGAGTGGTTCGAAGCCCGGGACTGGCGAAGCGCGGCTTCGTGGCTGGCGACAACCTGCAGCCGTGGAAAGCGCGTCTTCTTCTCGCGCTGGCGCTTACTAA